>NZ_CP084712.1:3996496-4337992 GCF_023822045.1 Sphingopyxis sp. USTB-05
CCAGAACAACGCCCGGTCGGCCAGCATATGAAATTGCTGGCCCGCAAAATCGAAACTCGCGGCGGCGGACATGCGCCCGCTATGCCGCCGCCGCCGCCGCGCGGCAAGCGTCCTATCCCCGCGGCGTCATATTTGCGGCGAAACGCAACCGCGGCATGCGACTGGCTTCGTCGGGCAGATCGAATACGACACGCTTGTTCGGGAAGTCGATCTCGACGCGGTCGAAAAGCGACAGGCTGTCCATGCCGAGCAGCAACGCGGGCCGATCGTCGAGCCCCAGAGCGCGAAAAGCCTGGCTGTCGGCAAAGCTGACCGGCAGGTCGTTGACGTCCATCCCGCTGATAACGATGCGCTTGATCGCGGTCCGCATCGCCGGCACTGCCTCGCCCGTGACTGCGTCCAACACGGTGGGGGTGAAGGGCAAGCGATTCTGGCGCTGGGCGGCGACAAGTTTCTGCAACGCGATATTGCCGACGCTGGTCTGGGCGCCGGTGTCGACGATGACGTCGACGCGCTTTCCACCCAGCCGCGCGTCGGACAGGATAAGCCGACCCGCCATATTGCGGGCGGTAACGACGATCGCGTCAGTATCGCGGATGATCGGCCGGGCGCGCTTGCGCGTTTCGAGGATCGACATGCTTTCCTTGCGGAAATCGATCAGAATGCGGCGTTCCTCGAGCATGTCGACGCCGATCAATCCCGCCGCGCCGATATGCCGCCCGAAAAACGCCGGCGCCTCGACCGAGGCGAGGTGGAGGTTCGACATTTGCAGCGCCGCGATGCGATAGCTCTGAACCATCGACGAGCCGCCGATCGTCGCGAGCTTCAGCTTCGCGCCTTCGGTAAGCCGCAGTCGCTCGGCGAGTTCGCGGGCGATCACCGTGCGTTCGGCACCCGTGTCGACAAGGAAAGAAAAGGGGCCTTTTCCCCCGACCATCACCTGCACCGACATGCGCCGCGACGCATCGAGGTCGAACGGCTGGATGAACGGTACGACGGTGATCGGCGGCAGGACGGCCTCGCCCGGCGGCGGGGGTGTGGCCGCGGGAGCCGGTGCAGGATCGGCCGGCGCCGGCGTCGCGCCAATCAGCGCGGGCGCGGCGAGCAGCGCCAAAAGGACGGACCGCTTGGAAGCATTGGTCATCGCTGGCATCCTCAATATATTTTCCGCAATCTACGCCTCATCGTCTCGCGCAGCAAGCGAAACGCCAGTCACTGGTCGAGGCGCATCGCCTGTTCGGCGAGTGAGTCCGCCAGCTCGCCCAGCAACGCATCGTCGATATCCGCCGCGGCGACATTTTCGCGCCCGATCAGCACCAGGACCGGGATCGCCAGCGGGCTGATCCGGTCGAGCGTCTTGTGCAGCATCGTCCCCGCGGCGCGGTCGAGCAGGTCGCCTAGCCGCGCAACGTCGGTCAGCCGCTCGCGCGCATCGGCCCACGCGGCCTCAAGCAACAGATGGTCGGGCTCATATTTGCGCAGCACGTCGAAAATCAGGTCGGTCGAAAAAGTCACCTGCTTGCCCGTCTTGCGTTTCCCCGGATGCTGGCGCTCGATCAGCCCGCCAATCACCGCAACCTCGCGAAAGGCGCGCTTCAACAGATGCGAGCGTTCGACCCATTCGACGAACTCCTCCGACAGAATCTCGGCATCGAACAGGTTCTGCGGGTGCAGGACGGGGCGCAGCGACCATATCGCGATCGCATAGTCCGACGCGACGAAACCCAATGGCTGCAAGCCCGCGCGTTCCATCCTTTTGGTGATGAGCATGCCCAGCGACTGATGCGCATTCCATCCTTCGAACGGATAGCAGACGAGATAATGATTGCCCTCGTGCGGAAAGGTCTCGACGAGCAGTTCGCCAGGCCGCGGCAGCGCCGATCGCAGCGCCTGCATCTCCAGCCAGAAGCGCACATCCTCCGGAAAACGCTGCCAGCTCGCCGGATCGGCGAGAAAGGTTCGCACCCGGTCGGCGAGCCGCGTCGAGATTGCGAGGCGTGCGCCCATATAGCTTGGGATACGCGCGGGCCGCGTCGTCGCGCGCACGATCAGATCGGTATCGCGGATCGACTCGACTTCGAGGCTTAGGCCAGCAAAGGCGAAGGTGTCGCCCGGCGACAGCGTGCTCGCGAAATATTCCTCGACCTTGCCGAGCCGTCGGCCATTCTTGAACCGGACATCGGCCATCGGTGCTTCGACGATAATTCCCGCGTTGAGCCGATGCTGCGCCGCCAACCGCGGATGCGCGATGCGCCAGCGGCCCTGGCCGTCGGGGGCGAGACGGCGGAACCGGTCGTAGCTTTTGAGCGCATAACCGCCGTCGCGCACGAAGCCGAGCAGCCGCGCGAAAATCTGGGGGTCGATCCAGCGATAGGGCTGGGCGGTGCGGATTTCGGCGAGCAGTTCAGCCTCGTCGAACGGCGCCGCGCAGGCGAGCGCCATCACATGCTGCGCGAGCACGTCGAGCGCACCGGGGCGAAAGCGGTCGGCGTCGCGCTCGCCCGCCTCGACCGCGTCGAGCGCGGCGCGGGCTTCCAGATATTCGAAGCGGTTCCCCGGCACGATCAGCGCCTTGCTGGGCTCGTCGAGCCGATGGTTCGCGCGTCCGATACGCTGGAGCAGGCGCGACGAGCCTTTGGGAGCGCCCATCTGGATCACGCAGTCGACGTCGCCCCAGTCGAGCCCCAGGTCGAGACTGGCGGTCGCGACGAGGGCACGGAGCCGACCCTCGGCCATTGCCGCCTCCGCCCGCTGGCGCGCTTCGCGGTCGAGGCTGCCGTGGTGGATCGCGATCGGCAGCGACAGGTCGTTGACCTTCCAAAGCTCCTGAAAGATCAGCTCGGCGAGCCCGCGGGTGTTGCAGAAGATGATCGTCGTGCGGTTCGTCGCGATCACCTCCATCACCTGATGCACGGCGTAGCGACCCGAATGTCCCGCCCAGGGCACCGCGCCCTCGGGCAGCAATATCTCGATATCGGGGTCGGCGCCGGGCTCGCCTTCGACGAGCGTGACCGCGTCGGCATCCGCATCGGGCGCGAGCCAGCCGCGATACTGGTCGGGATCGGCAATCGTCGCAGATAGCCCGACGCGCCGGAGACCGGGAGCGATCCGCTGGAGCCGCGCCATCGCGAGGCTCAGCAAATCGCCGCGCTTGCCCGGCGCAAAGGCGTGGATCTCGTCGATCACGATGGTCTGCAAATCGGCGAACATCGTAAGGCTGTCGGGGTAAGATAACAGCAGCGACAGCGATTCGGGGGTCGTCAGCAGGATGTTCGGCGGGCGGCTGCGCTGACGTGCCTTCTTATCCGAACTCGTATCGCCGCTCCGGCTCTCGACGCTGATGTCGAGCCCCATCTCGGCGATCGGACCGAGGAGGTTGCGCTCGACGTCGGCCGCGAGCGCCTTCAGCGGCGATACATAGAGCGTGTGCAACCGGTCGGACGGATGCTCCGCCAGATCGACGAGCGTTGGCAGGAACCCCGACAGCGTCTTGCCCGCCCCCGTCGCCGCAACGAGCAATGCGTGCTCGCCCCGTTCGCCCGCCGCGAGCATATCGGCCTGATGCCGCCTGAGGCGCCACCCGCGCGCGGCGAACCAGTCGGTGAAGGGGGCGGGGAGAGGCATGCGTTGAACGTGGGGCGGGAGCGAGGCGCGTGCAATGCTTCTCTCGTCGTCGGGGCGAGCGATTGCGGACCTCCCCATATCGTCACCCCGGACTTGCTCCGGGGTCCCGCTTGATACCAAAACCAGCGGGCGCCTTGAAAAAGCGGGCTCCCGGGTCAGGCCCGGGATGTCGGACGTGGGCAATGAAACGTCCGCTCTCCACCCCTAAACGGGCCCTGGCTTAAAGCCGCGCTTCCATCCCCTTCAGCAACCCCCGCCAATGTTCCGCCAGCCGCCGCTGGAACAGCATCAGCTCGAACCCGTGCCGCGCGACATGCTGCTGCGGGATCGCATCCCAACCGCGATGCTCGACCGTCACGCGCGTCTCCGCACCGACTGCCTCGAAACGAACGTCGACCTCGGTCGCCTGATCGGCCTTGAAGCTCGGCAATCGCCAGCCGAACGCCAGCCGCTCGCCGGGCAGCCAGTGGCGCACCGGCCCGATTTCCCACTCCCTGCCATCGTCGAACCGCGTGACGAGCCGCCCGCCAGGTCCCGCTGGGTCGAAGCGCAGCTTCCCGTCGCCCTTGCGCGAAAGCTGGAACAGCGGATGGCTCTTCCACCACATGCCGATATCGCGCGTGAAAGCGGCGAATGCGATGTCCGGCGACACGCCGACGCGCAGCGCGACAATGACCGCGGCGGTCATTCGGGCGCGCTCATTCGCCGCCCTCGACGTGGCGCTTGAACGCCGCGAGCTGGCGCGTCCACAGCGCCTCGGTGTCGGCCAGCCATTGCTTGAGTTCCGCCGTTGCGCCGTCCTTCAGCGAATAGATGCGCACGCGTGCGTCGAAGTGGGGATGCCCATCCTCGACCAGCCCACCCTCCTTCAGCGCGCGCAAATGGCGGCTCATCGCGGGCGGTGCGAGCCCGAGTTCGCCCGCAAGCTCTCCCGCGCTGCGCGGCCGCTCGCCCAGCAATTCGATCGCGCGCCGCCGTTTCGGGTCGGCGAGCGCGTCCAGCATCCGGTCGAGCGCGGCGCTCAATCGTCGAGCCGCGTCTTTGTGGTGAACCCACCCTCGGCGTCCCACTCTTCGGCGGTCTTTTCCTGGACCGTCACGCCGAATGTCCAGATATGCCCCTCGGGGTCCTTTGCGCGGTAGCTGCGGTCGCCGTAGAATTGGGTCTCCGGCTCGGCGATGATCTCGGCCCCCGCGGCGCGCGCTTTTGCGCAATGCGCGTCGATATCCTCTCCGACATCGAGCTGGACATGCACGGATTGCGTGTTCTTGCCGTCGATCGATTTCGGGCTCTTGTGATCGTCGGACCATTCGTTGCCGACCATCACCACCGAACTGCCGAAGCCCATTTCGGAATGCGCCAGGTTGCCCGCTTCATCGAGCAGCACGAACAGCGGCTCGAACCCGAAGGCCTGCTCCAGCCAGCGGAACGCCGCCTTGCTGTCCTGGTAACTGACGGCGCTCGAAAGCCCCTTGCCGCGCGGATGATCGACCATGATTCTCTCCCGAGTCGCTTAACTGATTTCCATTTTATAGAATATTTTCGTAAAAATGAAAATACATGCGTAAGCGCGTGAAGATGCTAATGCTGCGCGATGACCGACGATCTCCGCAATCATATCGACGAGGCGATGACGCTGGCGGCCGCACATCTCGGAAAAGGCCGCGTCGCCGACTATATTCCCGCGCTGGCCAAGGTTGATCCGAACAAGCTCGGCTTCGCACTCGCGCTGCCCGACGGCACCGTCCACACCTCGGGCGACGCCGAAGAGCCCTTCTCGATCCAGTCGGTGTCAAAGCTGTTCACGCTTGCGCTAGCGCTCCGCCGCGTCGGCAGTTCGTTGTGGGATAGCGTCGGGCGCGAACCGTCGGGCAGCGCGTTCAACTCGATCGTGCAACTCGAAAGCGAGCATGGCATTCCGCGCAATCCGCTGATCAACGCGGGCGCGATCGCGACGACCGACCGGCTGATCGACGGGCGCGGCGGCGATGCGGTCGCCGACGAGATTCTCGACTTCATGCGCGCGCGCGCCGGAGACGACAGCGTCGGGATCGATTTCGACGTCGCCTTCTCCGAATCCGAAACCGGCGCACGCAACCGCAGCCTCGCGCATTTCATGGACGCCTTCGGCAACCTCACGCACCCTGTCGAGACGGTCGTCGGCGTCTATTTTCGCCAGTGCGCGATTGCCATGTCGTGCCGCCAGCTCGCCCGCGCCGGGCTGTTCCTGGCGATGGAGGGGCGCGATCCGCTGACCGGCGAGCAATTGATCGAGCCGCACCGCGCCCGGCGCATCAACGCGATCATGATGCTGTGCGGCCATTACGACAATTCGGGCGAGTTCGCTTTCCGTGTCGGGCTGCCGGGCAAGAGCGGCGTCGGCGGGGGCATATTGTGCATTGCGCCGGGACAAGGGTCGATCGCGGTCTGGTCGCCCGCGCTCAATGAGGCGGGGACGTCACTCGCGGGCGCGGTTGCGCTTGAACATTTTGCCTATGCGGCGGGGTGGTCGGTGTTCGACTGACCCTCAGTCGTCGCTGAGCAGCGCCAGCTTCACGCGTGCAGTGCCGCTGCGGTGCATGCCGATTTCGCGGGCGGCGGCGGTGCTGACGTCGATCACGCGGCCGTGCGCAAAGGGGCCGCGGTCGTTGATGCGAACCACGACGCTGTCGCCGTTCGAGGTGTTGGTGACACGCACCAGGCTGCCAAAGGGAAGCGAGCGATGCGCGGCGGTCAGTTGGGCCGGGTCGAAACGTTCGCCGCTCGCGGTGCGGTTTCCGGCCAGTTCATTGCCGTAATAGCTTGCCATACCGCCGCCGATTTCGGTTTCGTCGACGATGTCGGCGATCGGATTGTCGGTGACTTCGACTTCTTGCGCTGCGGCCGAAACCGTGAGCAGAAGCGGTATCATCATGGCAGAAAAGACCCGCACGACATCATCCCCTTGTCAGAGGAGGCGCCAAAAGCAGCGGCGGCCTGCCAAGGCAAGCCGCCGCGCGTTAAACTGAACCTTATTTGCGTCCGGATGTGCGATTTGTACCGTTTTAACGGAACAATAACTGAATTTATACGTCCAGATTCGCCACCGACAGCGCGTTCGTCTGAATGAAATCGCGCCGCGGTTCGACCTCGTCGCCCATCAGTCGTTCGAAGATTTCGTGCGCGACATCGGCCTGTTCGGCCTCGACGCGCAGCAGCGAACGGTTCGACGGATCGAGCGTCGTTTCCCAGAGCTGTTCGGCATTCATCTCGCCCAGCCCCTTATAGCGGCTGATCGCCAGACCCTTGCGGCTGTGCGCAAAAATCGCCTCGAGCAGTTCGGACGGCCGCGTGATCGGGGTGACCTTGCCGGCGGTGGCGGCTGGCAGGTCGCTGTCGCTCGCTTCGGCGTCGTCTTGGGCCGCCTCTGCCGCAGCCAGCGCGGCCGCGTCGGCGGCTTGTGCCGCGGCGCTGCTGCCCTTCACCAGACGGCCCGGATGGGCGTAGGTCTCAGCCTGTTCGCTCGCGAGCTTGTGCAGGCGGCGCGCCTCCTGGCTAGCCAGGAACGCGGCGTCGATCGCATGATGGTCGCTGACCCCGCGCCACCGCTTTTCGAGCGTATAGCCGCCGTCGATCGCGACGATCGTCCATTTCGCCTCGGCACCTCCGGTCAGCGCGCGCTCGGCGGCGTTGAGCCATTCGGCCGCGCGCGCGCCCGCCGCGGTGCGTCCGGCGCTGTCGAGTTCCGGATCGAGTGCGCCGTTTAGCGCCAGCGCTTCGACGAGCTCATAATTATGGCCGCGCGGGACATAGCGCATGAGTGCTCGCAGACGGCGCCCATGCTCAATCAAGTCGCGAAGGTCCGCACCCGACCGCGCGCCGCCGGTGGTTTCGAGCATCAGCGCGTCGATCCCGCCATCGACGAGATAATTTTCGAGCGCGGTATCGTCCTTGAGATAGACCTCGCTCCGCCCTTTCGCGACTTTGTAGAGCGGCGGCTGGGCGATGTAGAGGTGGCCGCCCTCGATGATTTCAGGCATCTGACGATAGAAGAAGGTGAGCAAGAGCGTACGGATATGCGCGCCGTCGACGTCAGCGTCGGTCATAATCACGATCTTGTGATAACGCAGCTTTTCGAGGTTGAACTCGTCGCGAATACCGGTGCCGAGTGCCTGAATGAGCGTGCCGACTTCCTTCGACGAGATGATCCGGTCGAAACGCGCACGCTCGACGTTCAGGATCTTGCCCTTGAGCGGCAGGATCGCCTGCACATGCCGGTCGCGGCCCTGCTTTGCGCTGCCGCCTGCCGAGTCACCCTCGACGAGGAAGAGTTCGCATTTGCTGGGATCGCGTTCCTGGCAGTCGGCGAGCTTGCCGGGCAGGCTCGCGATATCCATCGCGCCCTTGCGCCGGGTCAGTTCGCGCGCCCTCTTCGCGGCCTCGCGTGCCGCGGCGGCGTCGATCACCTTCTGGATCACCGCTTTTGCATAAGCAGGATTTTCCTCGAGCCATTCGGTCATCCGGTCCGCCATCAGGCTTTCGAGCGGCTGGCGCACCTCGGACGAGACGAGCTTGTCCTTGGTCTGCGACGAGAATTTGGGATCGGGCAGCTTGACCGACACGATGGCAGTCAGTCCTTCGCGCATGTCCTCGCCGGTCAGCGAGACCTTTTCCTTCTTCAGGATGCCCGACTTGTCGCCATAGCCGTTCAATGTCCGCGTCAGCGCGGCGCGGAACGCCGCCAAGTGCGTGCCGCCATCGCGCTGCGGGATATTGTTCGTGAAGCAGAGGACATTTTCATAATAGCTGTCGTTCCACTCAAGCGCGACGTCGATGCCGATGCCGTCGCGTTCGCTGCTGATCGCGATCGGATCGGGCAGCAGCGCATTCTTGTTGCGGTCGAGATATTTGACGAACGCCGCGATGCCGCCTTCATAGAAAAGGTCGTGCGACAGATGCTCGGCATGGCGCGCATCGACCAGCTTGATGCGCACGCCGGAGTTCAGAAAGGCGAGTTCGCGGTAGCGATGCTCAAGCTTTTCGAAATCGAATTCGAGGACATTCTTGAACGTCTCGGTCGAGGCCTGAAAGGTGACGCGCGTGCCCTTCTTGCCCGCAGGGGCGGGGCCGTTGACCTTGAGCGGGCCGACCGAATCGCCATTTTCGAAACGCATCCAATGCTCTTCGCCATCGCGCCAGATCGTGAGTTCGAGCCATTCCGAAAGCGCGTTGACAACCGAGACGCCGACGCCGTGGAGGCCGCCCGACACCTTGTAGGCATTGTCGTCGCTGGTGTTCTCGAACTTCCCGCCGGCGTGGAGCTGGGTCATGATGACCTCGGCCGCCGAAATGCCTTCCTCGGCGTGGATGCCGGTCGGAATGCCGCGGCCATTGTCCTCGACGCTGACCGATCCGTCGCTGTTGAGCGTGATCAGGACCAGGTCGCAATGCCCCGCGAGCGCTTCGTCGATCGCATTGTCCGACACCTCGAAAACCATGTGATGCAGGCCCGAGCCGTCGTCGGTGTCGCCGATATACATGCCCGGCCGTTTACGCACCGCGTCGAGGCCCTTCAGAACCTTGATCGAATCGGCGCCATAGGCGTTGGTATTGGGCTGATTGGCGGGCGCGACCGGCGCCGTATTTTCTGGGGTGTCCGTCATATCGATTATATAGGGTCGAAGGCGGCAAAACCCAAGCGAAAATGCGGCTCTTGGTCCCGTCGCGACGAGCGTTGCGCGGGGGCGCCGCGGCGGCTAGTTTCGAAGGCATGAAACATCGTCTCGTCACCCCCGCCGCCGCCTTTCTGATCGCATCGCTCGCCGCGTGCAGCCAGCCCGCGCCGCCCGCCGAAAATGCACCCGCAATTGCCGGCGAGCCGCTCGCCACGCGCGCGGTCATGATCGGCACCGAGGGGCCGAGCCTGCCCGCTTGTTCGAGCATCAGCCGGGTCAAGGCTGGCGGAACCGACGTTTATTGGGCACCGGACGAGACGCGCGCGGTCAAGGCGAAGCTCGCCGGCGGCGCGAATGTTTCGCTATGCGAGGCCGCCGAGAATGACGCCTGGTTCGGCGTCGTCTTCGCCGCACCCGGAACCGATCCCGACATGTGCGGCGTCGGCAAGTCGGTCCAGAACGCCCGCGAATATCAGGGCCCGTGCCGCTGGGGCTGGATCAAGGGCGGGACGGTCCAGCTCGGCGGTTAAAGCCGCAAAAGTCCCGCGTCAGCGCGTTCGATTTGTGTCTTTTGTGGCTTTAGGACCCGTGCGGGATCGCGGCGTCCGCGGGCGATGATTGACGATCCAAAGAACGAACGATCAGGCTGATACAGGGATAATATAGGAAAGCGCCAATATCTCGGGATGCCGAAAGGCCGGAGGCGACCGGACGCTGACCTCCCATATCGTCACCCTCGAACGCGACACGTGGCTCGTTCGACTTGATCCGGGGTCCCGCTTGATGCCGAAGCCGGACGATGCGGAAGAAAAGCGGGATCCCGTGTTAAGCCCGGGAGGACGAAGCTCGGGCAACGACCGATTGCTTCCGTAGCGCCAGCATAGCCCCTCCCCTGAAGTGGAGGGGCTTTGGAAATGAAACGCCCGCTCCCCGCCCCAAAAAAAGACATCACCTTCAAATAGGTCTTTCCTACATTATCCGGCTGTGCGAGCCTCATCCGGCTCTTTCTTTCGGTGAACAAAAAGCTGGTCGCGGCCCGGCTTGTGGGTGCGATCACGATCGGACGTGCCGCGCACGTCCAGCACTCCGCGACTTGCAAATCGGGGCGCTCATAGGGCTGAACTTTCCTGAACTTTGGAATATTGCGCGGCCCTGATCCCCGATCCAGCCGGCGATAGCCAAAGAGGGGAACGGCAGCTCACCACCCCAAAACCGACATTCCCTGACTATCCGCGGCAATCCTCGATCACGCGGCCGATCTCCGACTGGACCGGCAGAGTCAGAGCGCCGCCGCCCGGCGTTTCGAGCGCGAAGCGGCCGCGGCTGAAGGCGATGCGGTCGAGCCGCGGGTCGCGATTGCCGAGGTTCGCGCTGCCGCCGTCGAAATTGATCTGGTCGATGCCCGCACTCGTTCGCAGGCTGACATTGCCCGAAAGACCCGAGGTCACCCGGATACCGCCACCGCTGCACGTCATGCTGAGTAGCGGGCTGGCGCTGCCGGTCCGGACGAACGCCGCGGTGCGGCTGCCCGCATCATAGCGCCAGGCGCCGGCATCGACCGCACGATCCTCCCAACTCGCCGTCGGGGTCGGCAGCGGCGCGGGCGTCGGCGTGGGCGCGACCGGACGCGGTGCCGGGGGCGGGGCGGCGGGCTGCGGGATCGCGGTACAGCCCGCAACAATGAGCATCAGCGCGCCCGTGACGCCATAGCGAAAACCCGGCTGCTTGCTGGTCATCATTAAAATCCCTGCCAATCAATCACTTCGTCGAGCTGCGCGCGTGGCACCGCCCACTGGTTCACCGCCGCATCGGTGTCGGCATAGCCGATCGCGAGCCCGGTGAACAAAATCTGTCCCTCGCCCAGTCCGAGCGTGCGCCGGACGGTTTCTCCATACATCGCCCAGCATTCCTGCGGACAACTGGCAAGGCCATGTTCGATGAGCAGCAACATCACCGATTGCAGCCACATGCCCATGTCCGACCATTGCGGCGGCCCCATGATGCGCGAACAATGAAGGAAAAGCATCACCGGTGCGTCGAAGCCCCGGTAATTGTCCATGAACCGAGCGAGGCGTCCCGCCTTGTCTTCGCGCGGGATACCTAGCGAGGCGTAGAGCGCCTCGCCCACCCCGAAACGGCGATCGGTCCAAGGTTCGGTCAGTTCGCGAGGGTAGATGTCATATTCGGGCTGCTGCCCCTCGCGCCCCATCGCGATTCGCTCGGCAACCGCGTCCTTCACCGCCTGCCAGGGTTCGCCGGTCAGCACCGTCACCTGCCAAGGCTGGAGATTGCCGCCCGACGGCGCGCGCTGCGCGGCCGTGAAAATCTCCCGGAGCAACGCCGGGTCGACGGGCCGATCGGTAAAGGCGCGCACCGAACGGCGCGCGTGCAGGGCCTGGGTAACGCTGGTGTCAGTCGCTGGCATATTTATCCTCTCGCCGCTTGCCGAACAGCAATTTGCGTTCGAGCCGGGCCTTCAGCTGGCGGTAGTAGGAAAGCAGGAAGACGTCATCCTCTTCGGCGACGGGCCGGCCGATCTTGGCGCGGATCGCGTCGGCGACCTCGCGCATTGCGCGCGCGTCGCGACCGCGTAATACGCGTTCGAGTTCCTGCAGTTCGAAAATCCCGTAAACGGCGAGTTCGGCTTCGGTGAAGGCCATCGCTTCACCGGCCGCCTCGCCGGCGATATCGGCGTCAAGCTTGACGCGCTGCGCCATCACGACCCAGGTTCCCGCGATCAGGTCGCCCATCCGCATCCGGTCGCGGTTGAACAGCAGGAACAGGCTGAGGGTCAGCGACCAGAGCACGCCGACAAGGATGAGCCAGCCCGACACCGCATCCTCCGCGACACCCACGCCCAGCATCATCAGCGGGAGAAAGATTTCGAGCTCGCGGATCAGGTTGCGCGCGACGACCGCATCGGCGGTCAGCCGGCCGCCGTCGCGTGCGACGACGCGGATTCCCATCATCCTTTTGCCGGGCGTCGCGGCGCGCGAACCCAGCTCGAAGCCGATGAACCAGAAGGTACGCAGCAGGAAGGCGCCGAGCATCCAGATGACCTCGGTGATGTCCGACCGCGAGGCGACACCGACCCACAGCACGACGAGCCAGAACAGGAAGAGCGCGCACTGGATCAGGATCATATCGGTCAGCAGTGCGCCGAAGCGCAGCCCCGAACCGGCGATCTTCAGTTCCAGATCGACGCCTTCGGGTGTGATGAACTGACGGGTCTTCTTCGCCCGCGCAGCGCGCAGCCGGGCATCGGCCTGTGCGGCGGCACTCATGTCACATCCTCGCGCCGCGGAATGTAATAATAAGCGATCCAGAACAAAAGCATCAGCGAACCGATGGCATAGCGCAGCACCGTGTCGGTGATCAGTTGGCGGCCGAAACCTTCGAGCAGCCCGGCGGCGAACAGCATCAAAATGACGCCGACCATGACCTTTCCCGCGGTGCGTCCGGCGTCCGCCGCCGCTTGCAACCGCCCGCGTGCGCCGGGAAAGACAACCGCGGCGCCGATCCGCAGGCCCGCGGCGCCCGACAAGGCGGCAGCGAACAGCTCGGTCGTGCCATGGATGAAAAGCCAGCCGCCGAAATCATAGCCCAGCCCCTTGGCCGAAAAGACCGCCATCATCGCGCCGAGCCCGATGCCCTGATAATATTCGAGCATCATCGTGGGCACGCCAAAGGCGAAGCCGAGCGCGAAGGACATGATCGAAACCTGGCTGTTGTGCGTGAACAAATAGGTGGCGAAGACGTGCAGCCCGCTCTCACCCTCGCCCGCGACCGCCTTGCCATGGCCCAGCGTCGACTGGAGAAATTCGACGGTCGCGCGCGGATCGCGGCCTCCTGACATCTCCTCGTCGACGAAATTGAAATACCATTCGGGGTTGCTCGATACGAGCGAATAGCTGGTCAGCGCGCCGAGAAGGATGACGAGCGCGATGATGATGGTCTCCTTCCACACCGACCGCACCGCGGCGGGCCAGTCGTAGAGGAAGAAGCGGCGCAAGCGATTGAGCCGGCTTTCGCGCACGCCATAGACGAGGAAATAGCCGCGGATGGACAGCGCCTCGAGATGGTCGAGTAGCGCCTTGTCGAGGCTTGTCGCGCGCGCGATCGACAGCGACGACAGCGTCGCACGATAGAGCAAGGGCAGTTGCAGCAGCTCGTCGCTGGACAGCGCCGCCGATCCTTTCTTCTCCAGCTTGGTGAGCAAGAGGTCGAAGGCGATCCAGTCGGCCTCGCGCTCTGCGCGGAAACGGCTCGTCGAAAAGCTGGGCGCGCCCATCGCGCGAGCGGGGGCGGCGGGCGGGATCACAGGCTGCCCGCCCGTTTGATGCCGAGATAGGCCTCGACAGCGCTCGCTCCCATCGCGTCGGCCGGAACCTCGATAACGTCGGCGCCGAGGCGCTGGAGCCGCGCGATCACGAGCTGCCGGTCGCGCAGCATCGCCGCGGCGACGTTCGAGCGCGTGATGTCGGCACCGCTTTCGGGGCGCCGCCGTTCCTCTGCCTCGACCTCCTCGTCCTTGATGACGACGAATAGCAGCCGATGCTTCTTAGCCAGCCGACCGGCGGCGCGGATCATCAGGTCGGCGCTCGTCGCGTCGGTGAATTCGGTGAAGAGGATGATCAGCGAGCGACGGTTGAGCTGCGCGCTGAGCGTCGTCAGCGCGAGGGTGAAATTGCTCTCGACATGCGCATAGTCGATCAGGCTGGCTGCCCGCTGCAACGCCGGGAAATCCTGGGTGTGCATATAAGCGGGGGTCAACGTCTGCGGCTTTGCGGCAAAGGAGAAGAAGCTGATCCGATCGTTCAGTTTCAGCCCGACATAGGCGAGCAGCAGCGCCGCCGACACCGCGCGGTCGACGCGCGGCATGCCGCCGACGGGCTCAGCCATCGTCCGTCCGCCGTCGATCGCGAGCACGACGCGGTTGTCGCGTTCGACGCGATATTCCTTTGCCAGCAATTTGACGTGGCGCGCCGACGCGTTCCAGTCGATCGCGCGGCGATCCATCCCCGGCTGATATTCGGCGAGCGCCTCATATTCAGTGCCTTCGCCGCGAAAGCGCTGTTGGCGAAGACCGAACCAGCTATTGCGCTGGAACAATCGGCTGCCTTCGTCGGTCACCGCGCGCAGGCTGGGGACGACGTTGATCGACCCGTCGATCGCAAACTTGCGCTGTTTCCAGACCAGTCCGAGCGGCCCTGCCCAGCGGATCCACAGCGCCTCGACCAATGCCTTCCCTCGCCGCGATGCAGTGAGCGACAATGTGCGGACGAGGGCTTCGCCGGTGGCCGTCCGACGCATATCGTCCGCGAGACGCCCGCCCTCGGCAAGCCGCTCGTCGAGCGCGAGTGCGACCTCGGCACGCGGTGGAAGCGCGGCGGCCCTCGCGGATAGACCGAGATCGAATGGATCGCCGACCCCGACCTGATGTGGAAACTGAGCATCGAGACGGAGATGGCGCGGATTGGCGCCCGCGATGGTATCGAGGACCAGGCAGGCGAGGATCACACCGATCCAACCGGGCGCGACCAGCCACAGCTCGGGCCGGATCAGCCCGAGCGCGAGCGCCATTGGGGCGCCCGCGAGCAGCAAGTAGATCGCCCGGCGGGTGGGATAGATCACCGGGGAACTTCCTCGCGATCGAGCAATGCTGCGACGATCTGCTCGACGCTGCGCCCTTCGATCTCGGCGGCGGCCGACAGGATGACGCGGTGGCGCAGCACGCCCGCAGCGAGGCGCTGGACGTCGTCGGGGATCACATAGTCGCGCCCGTCGAGCGCCGCCGCGGCGCAGGCCGCGCGCGCGAGCAAGGTCGCGGCGCGCGGGCTGGCGCCGCATTCGAGGTCGGCGCTCTCGCGCGTCGCGCGGACGATGCGGACGATATAATCGACGATCTCGTCGGCGAGGCGAACGGTCGCGATCGTGTCGATCGCGGCCTCGATCGTCTTGGCGTTCGCAACCTCGGTGACGCCGAAATCGGCGACCGCGGGACTTTTGAAGCGCCCGCCATGGTCGGCGACGATGCGCCGCTCTTCATCGGCGGCGGGATAGTCGACGACGAGCTTGAACAGGAAGCGGTCGAGCTGTGCTTCGGGCAGCGGGTAGACGCCTTGCTGCTCGATCGGGTTCTGCGTCGCGAGCACGGTGAAACGCGGGCTCATTACATGCGCTTCGCCGTTGATCGTCACGCGGCGTTCCTGCATCGCTTCCAGCAGCGCGGCCTGTGTCTTGGGAGGCGTGCGGTTGATCTCGTCGGCGAGCAGCAGTTCGGTGAAGATCGGCCCCTTGGTCAGAGTAAAGCTCGACGTCTGAAAGTTGAACAGGTTCGACCCCAAAATGTCGCCCGGCATCAGGTCCGGCGTGAACTGGATGCGCCCGAAATCGAGCCCCGTTGCCCTCGCGAACGCCTGCGCCAGCAAAGTCTTTGCGGTGCCCGGCGGACCTTCGAGCAGGACATGCCCGCCCGCGAGCAGCGCGATCGTCACCATTCGGGTGAGCGGCGCCTGCCCGAACACGACCTTGGCGACCTCGGCCTCGATCGCGGCACCGAGCGCCTGGACGCTCTCAACGCCTTTGCCGACGGGATTAGCTGTCACGGAGTAAATCCTTCCTGATGTCGTGCAGCGCTTGCGCGTCTGCCAGAAATTCGTGGGTATTGCGCGCGAGCGGCAGGCGCCGCGCGAGGCTGGAGAAGAGTTCGCTTCCCGGATCCAGATGCTTGTCGATCCAGCGGTCGGTCGCCGCATCGTCGAACCCGCCGGGCGCGTGGATCCGCCGCGCGATCGCGATACGCTGGCTTTTCACATACGCGTCGGCGCCGTCGAGTTCGCGCCGTGCCTGTTTGATCAGGTCGGCACTGTTCGCGATCAAGGCCGCCTTCGATACCGGAATCGCGCGGCCGGGCCGCAGTGCCGGGCCAAAGCGCATCCATGCCTGCCACAGCGCGAGCAGCCCGGCGGCGATCAGGCAAAGCGTGATGCCGATAAAGGGCGGGACGAAGGCAAAGCGGAGCAGCGAGCGCTGGCCGCCGAAGCCGTTGAGCGTCAGGTCGAACACAAGGCCGTCGGCGTCGGCATATTCGGCAATGGCGTCGATCAGGTTTGCCGCCGCGACCGCCCTATCGCGCGTTGAAAAAGCGAAATTGTTGATGAGATCAGGGTCGGCGAGGATGTAGAGGTCGCGGTCGCCGACTTGCGCGAGCACCGCGCCACCGTTCGGCCCTGCGATCAGCGTTTCGAGATTGTCACCCGTGATCGTCTGCACATTGTCGGGTAGCGCGGCGATGAAGCTGCGTCCGGCAAGCCGTGCCGGCACTTCCTGCGCCTTGCTGGCCGCCGCCTTGATCTCAACCGTCCCGAAATGCGCGGAAGGCAGCATCTTGGCCGGCGGCCGGGCCGGAACCCCCGCGCTGACCCATCCCGGCTTCTGCGTCTGCCCCGGCACGGCGATCGTCTGCCATTTGGGCAGCACGATCAGCGCGGCCGTACTACGTTGCGCATCGAGCAGTTCGGCAATTTCAGGGGCGCGAGTGCGGTGTGTAGGCGTCAGCACGAGCAGCGGTTCATATTCGTCATATTGCGTCGTATCGACGCGACGCCGGAGTTCAACGTCGGCTCCGGCGCGCTCGACGAGGTCGACAATCCCCGCATAGCCCGGCGCCGCCTTTGACAGCGCGTGACCGCCACCATCCTTGCCGCTGCTGAGCTGCGGGCCCAATGCGATCAACGCCCACAGCGCGATAAAGGCGACGATGCCGATCACCACGACGCCCGCGATCAACCGGGGATTGAAACCATGGTCATTGGTGGCCGAATTGCTCATGCCCGCGCCCAATTCTTCGGCACCGTCAGTTCGGCATAGGCGCCGCGGCATGTCTGCCATGCGCCGGCGTCGATCGAGCGTCCGCCGAAGAGACTGATCTCGACCGCGCGGGCGATGCGGCTGAACGCGTCGCGGGCCGCCGCGGGCAGGTCGCGCGCTTCGGCAAGATCGCGCGAGGTCATGGCGGGCCTGACGAGCCCTGGGCGGCGGTTTTCGATGTCTTCGACGCTGCGATAGAGCAGAAGATGCACCGCTTCCGCAAAGCGTCCCTCGGCAGCGAGCGCGTCAGCCTCGGCAAGCAACGCGCGCGCCGCGCCGGCTTCGGCCAGGCCGATGCCGTCTTCGGCATCGTCACCCGCCGCCTTGCGACGGAACGGCAGATTATCGACCCAGCGCGCAAAGGCGGGAACGAAATGGTAGAGGAGGAACAGGACCAGCAGCGCGACCCCGATCCACATCAGCGGCTTGGCAGCCGGCGCGCTCCACTGAAAAAAGTTTCCGATCGCGTCGAACAGCGACCTCAGCCACTCGGGTGTCGGCGGCGGCGGGGGCGGCGGCGGCGGGAAGGCGGTCTGGATCTCGCCGCCCGCGATCGTCTGGCTATAGCCCGGATCGACGAGTTCGGGATCGAGCAGCCATCCTTGGCTGGACGGTTCGGACGCGGTCGACGCCTGGGCGATCCATAAGGATATCATGTTGAAAAGATGGCCCCGCCCCGATCGTGCATCGAATATGGTGGTAGCGCGAGCGAGCGCGGCAAGGCAAGAGATGCTTGCGCGCCGGACTGCCCCGTTCTAGCGCGCGGCAAAATCGGCCCGGTTGATTACATTCGTAACCACAGGCCGCGCGACAGGAGAGACAGGTGGACGCGGCGCAGGCGGTACATGAAAAATTCCTCGCAGCATTGGCCGCGGGCAGGCTGCCCGACCGCGCCGATGCGCCAGATCCAGCGGCGGTCGGATTGTCGCGCGCCGAAGCCACCGATATCTTCCTCTCGCAGTTGACGAGCCGCCAGATGGACCGCCTCTCACGCCATTTGCAGGCGCGCGGCGAAGGCTTCTATACGATCGGATCGTCGGGACACGAAGGCAATGCCGCGGTCGCGGCGGCGCTGCGCGTCACCGACATGGCCTTCCTTCACTACCGCTCGAACGCGTTCCAGCTCCACCGGTCGCGCCAGCTTCCGGGCGGGACGCCGACGTGGGACATGCTGCTGAGCTTTGCGGCGTCGAGCGAGGATCCGATCTCGGGCGGACGCCATAAGGTGATCGGATCGAAGCCGCTCAATATCCCGCCGCAGACATCGACGATCGCCTCGCATCTGCCGAAGGCGGTGGGCGCGGCCTTTTCGATCGGCATCGCCCGCCGGCTCGGCATGACCGGGCTACCGCTTCCCGACGACGCGGTGGTCCTGACCAGCTTCGGCGACGCCTCGGCGAACCATTCGACCGCGCAAGGGGCATTCAACACCGCGGGCTGGGCAGCGTTCCAAGGGTCGCCTATGCCGCTGATCTTTCTGTGCGAAGATAATGGCATCGGCATTTCGACGCGCACTCCGACCGGGTGGATCGAGGCGCAATTCCGTCACCGCGCGGGGCTGCACTATATCAAATGCGACGGCACCGATCTTGTGTCGGCCTATGCCGGTGCGGCCGAAGCGGCGGACTATGCGCGCCGTTATCGCAAGCCGGTGTTCCTTCACATGGCGACGGTGCGTCTTTATGGCCATGCGGGTTCGGACGTCCAAGGCGCCTATCTGCCCAAGGCGCTGATCGAGGCTGACGAAGCGCGCGACCCGTTGCTTGCCGGCGCCGCGATCATGACCGAGCAGGGCTGGATGTCGCCCGCCGAGATTGCCGAAGCCTATGAGGATATCGGTGCGACGCTGGCGCGTCAGGCCGAGGCGGCGATCCTGCGGCCCAAGATCACGACGCCCACGCATGTGATGGAAAGCCTGATCCCGCCGAAACGCGAAGTAACGCGAGACAACGCCCCGTCGCACGGAGACCGCAAGGCGATGTTCGGTAGCGACGCCGGGCAAATGGACAAGCCGATGCACATGGCGCGGCTATTGAGCTGGGCGCTGGCCGACCTGATGCTTGCGCACAAGGAGATCATCGTCGCAGGTGAAGATGTCGGGCCGAAGGGCGGCGTCTATAACGTCACCGCAAAGCTTCACCAGCGCTTCGGATCGGCGCGCGTCGTCAACACCTTGCTGGACGAACAGGCAATCCTGGGGCTCGCGATCGGCATGGCGCACAACGGCTTCCTGCCGATGCCCGAAATCCAGTTCCTTGCCTATGTCCACAACGCCGAGGACCAGATCCGCGGCGAGGCGGCGACGCTCAGCTTCTTCTCGGACGGGCAATATACCAACCCGATGGTGCTTCGCATTGCGGGGCTTGGTTACCAGAAGGGTTTCGGCGGCCATTTCCATAACGACAACAGCCTCGCGGTCTTCCGCGATATTCCGGGCGTCATCCTGGCAGTGCCGTCGAACGGGCGCGATGCCGTCGCAATGCTGCGCGAGTGCGTGCGGCTTGCGCGTGAGGAACAGCGCGTCGTCGTTTTCGTAGAGCCGATCGCGCTCTATATGACGCGTGACCTGCATCAGGAAGGCGATGGTCTGTGGACCAGCGTATATGAAGCACCAGGGTCGGAAACGCCGATCCGCTTCGGCGATGTCGGCGTGCATGGCGACGGCACGGATCTGGCGATCGTCACCTATGGCAATGGATATTATCTTTCGCGGCAGGCCGAGAAGCTGCTCGCGGCCGACGGCGTCAAGGCGCGCGTGATCGACCTGCGCTGGCTCGGCCCGGTTGACGAGGACAAGTTGGTAACAGCCGTGGGCGACGCGAAACATATCCTGATCGTCGACGAATGCCGCATCACCGGATCGCAGAGCGAGGCGCTGATGGCGACCTTTGTCGAGCGCGCTCCGGACAAGAAGCTCGCGCGCATCGCCGCCGACGATAGCTTCATCCCGCTGGGCCGCGCGGCAACGCTGACGCTTCCGAGCCGCGATTCGATCTACGCGGCCGCCAAGGAGTTGCTGGCATGAGCGCGGGCAAGAAGACCGCGCTCGTCATCGCGCCCGGTCGCGGCACTTATGGCAAGGGGGAACTCGGCAGCATCGCGGGGCTCCACGGGGCGCGCTTCGGCGACGTCATCGCGGGTTTCGACGCGCAGCGCCGCGCGCGCAGCCAACCGACGGTAACCGAACTCGACGGCGCCGACCGCTTCAGCGTTGCAACCCACATGCGCGGCGATGTCGCCGCGCCGCTGATCTATACCGCGACGATACTCGACTTCCTGAGTATCGATCGCGACGCCTATGATATCGTCGCCGTCGCGGGCAATTCGATGGGCTGGTACAGCGCGCTGGCACTTGGCGGCGCAGTGTCGGTCGAAGACGGTTTCCGCATCAGCAATGCGATGGGGCTCAACAGCCAGACGCACGGGCCGGGCGGGCAAATCTTGCTGCAAGTCGTCGATGAGGATTGGCGCGCCGTCCCCGGTTTGCGCGAAACGCTCGTCGCGCTCGTCGCCAGTATCGATTCGCGCGCCGGTCATGCTCTGGCGCTCTCGATCGATCTTGCCGGGATGCTCGTTCTCGCGGGCAATGAGGAAGGCGTCGCCACCCTGCTCGCCGAAGCGCCGAAGACTCCCGGTCGCGATCCGCTCCGCCTCGCCGGCCATGGCCCCTTCCACACACCGCTGATGTTCGGCAGCTCGGACAAGGCCAAGGCCGAATTGCCGGCTTCGCTATTTGGCCGCTCCGCGCTGCCAATGGTCGACGGGCGCGGTCATATCTGGCGTCGCCACGCGAGTGATCCCGCCGCAGTCTGGGATTACACCTTTGGCCACCAGATCCTCGCCCCCTATGATTTCGCTTTGTCGGTACAGGTCGCGGTCAAGGAATTTGCTCCCGACGTCATCATCCTGCCGGGGCCGGGCGACACGCTCGGCGGCGCAATCGCCCAGTCGCTGATTGGCATCAATTGGCAGGGAATTGCGAGCAAGGCCGATTTCGCCGCCCGGCAGGCGGCCGATCCGATCCTGCTGTCGATGGGTCGGGCCGAACAGCGCGCGCTCGTCACCCGATAACGTAGGGCCGGCAGGGAGGATGGCCCTACCGGCCCTGTCGTTTGCACGCGGTCAGGTGGGGTTGACCTTGTGCAGGTGAACGGCAGCGCCACTGGGGACCAACTCAATGGCGGTGCACCGTTCATCTTCCTTGTAGGTACTACGTGCTGTTTCTGGCCAAGTTCCAGAACAATTGGATACCAAAACGGAGCGGATCACCAGCACACCGCCCGCAAACCCTGCAATGGACTGCAAATGTAGCAGTTCGTCGGCGAATATGGTGACGCCGCGTGCCCGATGCGATCGCGGAGCAATCGCGACCGCTTGACCAAAATCGTATACGATGTACTAAGGCGCTCCTCAGCCATATCTCCCGCGGAGACGCCTCGCTTGACGTCCGATTCGACAGAAATTTTGCCCGCCGCGCCGCTCGGTTCCGTCACTATCCTGTTGGTCGGTTGCGGTAATATGGGCGGCGCCATGCTCGCGGGCTGGCTGCAAAGCGGCATAGCAGCCGCGTCGATAACCGTCGTCGACCCGTCGCTTGCGACCGCGCCGGCCGGCGTGCGATTGTGCGCTTCGGTCCCGGCCGACCTTGCGCCGCCCTCGGTGCTCGTGCTTGCGGTCAAGCCTCAGAAGCTCGCCGAAGTCGCCCCGACGCTGGCGGAATTGGTAACGCCGCACATGATGCTGGTTTCGGTGCTGGCGGCGGTCGAGTTTGCGACGCTCCGGCATCATTTCCCCGCCGCTGGATCCAGGGTTCGCGCGGTGCCCAATCTCCCTGCGGCGATCGGGCGCGGGTTTACGGCACTGGCGGGAGACGGCGCCGACGGCGCGTCGCGCGCGCTGGCCGAAGCATTGTTTGCGCCGCTCGGGCTCGTCGAATGGATGGAAAACGAGCGACTTTGCGCCATTGCGACGACGGTTTCGGGGGCGACGCCCGCCTTCTTCTTCCGGATCGCCGACGCGATGGCGCTCGCCGCCGAGGCACAGGGACTGAGCCGCGCACAGGCGCTGAGAATGATCGCCGAAACGATGGCCGGATCGGCTGCGATGCTGGCCAGTGCCGAGGCCGACCCCGCCGATATGGCACGCCGTGTCGCCAGCCCGGGGGGCGTGACGCTCGCGGGTCTCCAAGTCCTCGACGACAAAGATGCCCTCACCCGCCTGATGGCAGACACAATTGCCGCGTCGGCGGCGCGCAACGACGAAATGACCCGGGCCTTCCGCCCCCATTCCCTCCCCCAAGATCAATGAAGGACCTGCAAATGATAGATGGCTCGATTTTCGTCGGCGCGGCCGAAGATAGCGGAACCGAGACCTTCGTCGCGATCGATCCGTCGACCGGACAGAAGATCGAGCCGCCGTTTGGCGCGGCGGACGCGAGCCACGTCGAACGCGCCTGCGCGCTGGCCGATGCGGCTTTCGCCAGCTTTTCCGAAACCACACTAGAGGCGCGCGCCGCCTTTCTCGAAGCCATTGCCGACGGCATTGCCGCGATCGGCGACGAGCTGATCGAACGCGCGATGGCCGAGAGCGGCCTGCCGCGCGCACGGCTCGAAGGCGAGCGCGGCCGCACCATGGGCCAGCTCCGCATGTTCGCCGCCTTCGTCCGTGCGGGCGACTGGCTGCACGCGACGATCGACCCCGCCATGCCGGATCGCGCACCGCTGCCGCGGCCCGACCTGCGGCGCCGTCATGTCGCGCTGGGCCCCGTCGCGGTGTTCGGCGCAAGCAACTTTCCGCTCGCTTTCTCGGTCGCCGGCGGCGACACCGCCTCGGCGTTTGCCGCGGGCTGTCCGGTGGTGGTCAAGGGGCACCCGGCGCATCCCGGGACGGGCGAGCTTGTCGCACGCGCGATCCGCGCCGCGGTCGCAGGCTGCGGGCTCCACGAAGGCGTCTTCTCCTATCTGCCCGGCCCGTCGAACGCGCTGGGCGGCGCACTCGTCGCCGATCCGCGGATCAAGGCGGTCGGCTTTACCGGCTCCCGCGGAGGCGGGCTTGCGCTGATGCAGATCGCCGCCGCGCGCGCCGAACCGATTCCGGTCTATGCCGAGATGAGCAGCATCAATCCGGTCGTCCTTTTCCCCGCCGCGCTCCAGAACCGGGCCGAGGCGCTGGGCGAGGCTTTCGCCCAGTCGCTCACGATGGGCGCCGGACAATTCTGCACCAATCCCGGCCTGTTGATCGCGCTGGAGGGCCCCGATCTCGACCGCTTCGCCGCTGCGGCGGGCGCGGCGCTTTCGGCCATCGCGCCCGCGACAATGTTGACGCCGGGCATTCACAAGAGCTTCGAAAGCGGCGTCGACGCGCTCGAACGCCACGCAGCGACGCAGCTTGTCGCGCGCGGCGCCGAAGGATCGGGCACTTGTGCGGCACGCGGTGCGCTGTTCATCACCGATGCTGCGGGTTTCCGTGCCGACGCGGCGCTTGGCCATGAGGTTTTCGGCTCATCCTCTGTGATTGTCCGCTGCCACGATATCGACGAGGTCGCGGCATTGATTGCCGGACTGGAGGGTCAGCTCACCGCGACGCTTCAGATCGACGCCGACGATGAGCCGCTCGCCGCGCGGCTGCTGCCGCTGATCGAGCGCAAGGTCGGGCGCATCCTCGCCAATGGTTGGCCGACGGGTGTCGAGGTGTGTCATGCCATGGTGCATGGCGGGCCTTATCCCGCCACCTCGGACGGACGGAGCACGTCGGTCGGCACGCTCGCGATCGAGCGCTTCCTGCGCCCCGTCAGCTACCAGAACCTCCCCGAAAGCCTGCTCCCGGCGGCGCTGAAACCCGCCAACCCGTGGGGCATCGCGCGGCGTGTCGACGGTGCGCTTGTTGCAAGCGGTTGATTGGGAGAGGCTGCTTTGGGGTGGGAGCGGACATCCCGTCCCCCACTTCCGTCATCCCGGGCTTGACCCGGGATCCCGCTTTTTGGCGCGCTGACTGACTTCGATTTCAAGCGGGACCCCGGATCAAGTCCGGGGTGACGAAAAAGGATTGGTCGGCAACCGGTCGTTTCCCATTTGCACCCCGGCGAAGGCCGGGGCCCAGGGCTTCAGAGAGCCGACCTCTGCTCGTTGCGCTCTGGACCCCGGCCTTCGCCGGGGCACACACCTGCAACGGCAGCAACCGGCCATTTTCGGACCTCTGTCATCGCCGTTCGTATCCGGCATCGAGGCTGCGCAAGACGTGCGCTATATTCCAAAGTTCAGGAAAGTTCAGCCCCGTGCGCGCCCCGATTTGGCAGTCGCGGGGTGCTGGGTACGCCCGGCACGTCCCGTCGTGGTCGCTACCTGCAAGCCGGGCAGCGACCGTTTTTGTTCACCAAATGAAAGAGCCGGATGAAGGCTGACACAGCCGGATAATGTAGGAAAGGCCTAATTTGATGCGGTGCGTGTTTGGGGTGGATTCCAGACTCGTCGCCTTTCACCCACCCGGCGTTGCGCTGTCGTAAAAGGCGTCGAGATCCTTCTTGAACTGCCCGATCACCGCGGGGTTGATGTAGACCATGTGGCCCGATTCATAATAATGATAGGTCAGGTTCTGACGCAGCGACGGGTCGATCTGCATATGCTTCAGATCATATTCGGCGCCGAAAAAGGGCGTCGCCATGTCGTAATAGCCGTTGAGTGACAGCACTTTCAGATAGGGGTTCTGGCGCATCGCCGCCGACAGGTCGAGCGCGGTGTTGGCGAGCGCCATCTGCGCCCCGCCCTGCCGCCCGCCCGGCGCGCGATGGCGCTGATCCCAGTTGCCGCCGCCGATCTTGACGTAATAATTCGGGCGGTAGCTGAGTTTGGTTTTGTAGCCGAGCGTGCCGAACAGATATTTGTTGAGCGCGCCGACATAGGGCCCGCTGATCGCCGCGTCGGTCGTGTCGAATTCGGGGCCTTCGCCCGCTGCATCGACGTCGATGCCGACGAAACGCGAATCGAGCCGGCCGACCGTCCGCTTCTGGTCGCGCATCAGTTCCTTGCGGAACCGCGAGAGCTCGACGCGCAGGTCGGCGTCGAGGATATATTTGACCGACAGGCCGGTATAGGCGCTCATCTGCTGCGCGACGGCGTTGCGTTCCTCGTCGCCGAGGTCCGATCCCTTGGCGAGCGCGGAGGCGTAGGGGCCCGTCGTCCATTGCCGCACTTCGGTCAGGAAGGGTTCGAGCGCGGCGGGCTTGTTGGGCAGCCGGTTGTGATACCAAGCGGTCGCGGCATAGGTCGGCAGATAGGTCAGGTAGATCTGGTCGTAGCCCGGCTGGCGCACGCCATAGTTCAGGATCGACGACAGCAGGACGACGCCGTTCATCTGGACGCCGCGTTGCTGAAGCGCATAGACGAGGCCGGCGCCGCGCAGCGTGCCATAGCTTTCGCCGAACAGGAATTTCGGGCTGTCCCATCGGTCGTTGATCGTAAGGTAGCGCATGATGCCGCGTGAAAAGGCGTCGATATCCTGATCGACGCCCCAGAATTCGGGGCCCTTCGACTTGCCGATCGGGCGCGACAGGCCGGTGCCGATGGCGTCGAGGAAGACTATGTCGGTCTTGTCGAGCAGCGTCTCGGGATTGCTGCGGATGCGATAGGGCGCGGGTGCGGTGCTGCCGGCGGTCGGCGTTTCGACGAGCACCGGGCCGATAGATCCCATGTGCAGCCACATGCTCGACGATCCCGGCCCGCCGTTGAAGGTGAAGGTCACGGGCCGCGGCGCAGCGCCCTTGGGCCGGTCGGCGACATAGGCGACATAGAACATGCTCGCGACCGCTTCCCCGTCGTCGTTGCGGATCGTGAGCGTGCCAGGCGTGGCGGTATAAGCGATCGTCCGCCCCGCGACCGTCACGCTGCCGCGTTTCGGCTGCGCATCCTCCTCGGCGCTGGCGCGCGCGATATCCTCTTCGGGTTCGTTCGTATCGGCCTTGGCGCTTTCACTCTTGCCGGTTTCGGCATTCTTGTCCTGCGCGGCGGCGGGAAAGGCGAGCGCCGCGGCGAGCGCGACGACAAGCGGGGTGCGGTTCATACGCATGGATCTCTCCTGGGGATGTGTCGGTTTATGGGATCAGGGCGCGACCGCGGTCGGGCCCTCGCCGCCGTCGGCGATGAATTTTTCGAGCTGTTGTTCGAGCACCGGCAGCGGCACCGACCCCAAGGCGAGGAAGGTATCGTGGAATTTGCGCTGGTCGAACTTTGGCCCCAACTCGGCCTCTGCCTTGGCGCGCAGGCGTCGGATCGTGATTTCGCCAAGCTTGTAGGCGAGCGCCTGCCCCGGCCAACTGATATAGCGGTCGATCTCGGTCTCGACATCGTGGCGAGCGAGCGCGGTGTGGCTCGCAAGATAGTCGATCGCCTTTTCGCGGCTCCAGCCATAATGATGAACGCCGGTGTCGACGACGAGCCGCGAGGCGCGCCACATCTCGAACGACAGCCGTCCGAAATCCTCATAGGGCGTGCGATAGATGCCCATCTTGGTGCCGAGCCATTCGGTATAGAGCCCCCAGCCTTCGCCATAGCCCGAGAAATAGGTCTGGCGCCGGAACGCCGGCCATTTCGTCGTCTCGAGCGCGACCGCAGCCTGGAAGCTGTGCCCGGGGACGCATTCGTGGAGCGTCAGCGCGGGGATCTGGTACAGCGGGCGCGAAGGCAGGTCATAGGTGTTCATCAGGCACGCATCGAGCCCACCGCGTCCCGATGTATAGGTTGGGGCGATCGCGTCGGGCACCGGCAGGATGGTGAAGCGGTAACGCGGCAGGAAGCCGATGGTATATTTGAGCTGACCGTCGGCGCGTTTCGCGACAAGCGCCGAGAAGGCGAGCAGTTCCTCGGGCGTCTTCGCATAAAATTGCGGATCGGTGCGCAGGAAGTGGATGAAGGCAGCAAGGTCGCCCTTGAACCCGGCCTTTTCCTTCACCTGTTCCATTTCGGCGGTGATCCGCGCGACTTCCTTGAGACCGATCTGGTGGATCTCTTCGGCGGTCAGCGCGGTGGTCGTATATTCCCTGATCTGCGCCTGATAGAAAGCCTTGCCGTCGGGCATCGCTTCGGCGGCGAGCGTGGTGCGCGCCTTCGGCAGATATTCGTCTTTGAAAAAGGTCAGCAGCTTGGCGTAGGCGGGCGCGACTGCCCCCGAAATCACCTGCTGCGCTTCGGCGCGCAGCCGTTCCTGATCGGCCGCAGGGATCGTCGAGGGCATTTTGGCGAAGGCGCTGTAGAAGGGATTTTTCGCCGGATCGGTATCGACATAGGCCGCGATCGTCGCGTCGCGTCCTTCGAGCGAGGCACGCGGTACGCTGAACCCTCGCTTGAGCCCCGCCCGCATGTTGACGATCTGCTCGTCGAAATAGCGGGGAATGTCGCGCATGCGGCCGATGTAGCGCTGATATTCTTCGAGCGACGGCCAGGCGTCGCGCGCGCTCAGCCCCGACCAGAACTGGCTGTCGGCGTTGAACGGCATCTCCCACGTCCGATATTTGCCTTCGGCGACGAACGCCTCGAGGCTGGTGCGCAGCACCGCGGCGTTGATCTTCTCATTCTCCGACAATTGATCGACCGGAATCGCATCGAGCGCGGCGAGCGTCTTTTTCCAATAGGCCTGCCGTGCCGCCTGCGTTGCCGCATCGACGCGCGGCAGATGGTCGGCCGAGGCGGTGAAGGGCGGATCGCCGACGCGGCGGGCAAATTCTTTCTGCCGCCACGCCCATTCCTCTTCATAGAGCGCCTTCAGCCGGGCGTCAGCGCTTCCCGGCGTGGCCGCCGCGGCCAAAGGGGCAGCCGCGGCGGGCGCCTCTGCCGCAGCGGGCGCAAGCGGCAGGAAAGCGAGGGTCGAAAGCAGGATCGTGCGGGTAAGCAATATTCGTCTCCTCATCGGAAAAATCAGGCGGCCGGTTCGGGATTGGGGTTCTTGCCCCCGCCCGCGATCCACTCGTCGAGTACGCGTTCGAGCGTCGGCAGCGGCACCGACCCTAGCCCGAGCAACGTGTCGTGGAACCAGCGCTGATCGAAATTGGCGCCAAGCTTTGCTTCGGCCTCGGCGCGCTTGCGGCGGATCAGCATCTCGCCGAGCTTGTAGGCAAGCGCCTGCCCCGGGTCATTGATGTAACGGTCGACCTCGATCGTGACCTCATGATCCGACAAGGCGGTATGCGCTTTCATGAAATCGAGCGCCTGCTGGCGCGTCCAGCCCTTGTGATGCAGCCCGGTGTCGACGACAAGCCGCGCGGCGCGCCACATTTCATAGGTTTCGCGGCCGAACTCGTCATAGGGCGTCTCGTAAATGCCCATCTGAATGCCGAGCCATTCGGTATAGAGCCCCCAGCCCTCACCATAGCCCGAGAAATAGGTGGTGCGGCGGATCTGCGGCCGGTCGGGCGCCTCGAGCGCGAGTGCGGCCTGGAAGCTGTGGCCGGGTGCGCATTCGTGCGCGGTCAGCGGCGGGATCGTATAGAGCGGCCGCGCCGGGAGGTTATATGTGTTCATCAAACAGCTTTCGAGCCCGCCGTTGCCGCCGGTCGCGAAGGGCGCGATATTGTCCGGCGTCTGACGGATCGTGAAGCGATAGCGTGGCAGATGACCGACAAGGAATTTGAGCTGGCCGTTGATCTTGTTCGCGACATAGGCCGATTTCGCCATCAGTTCGTACGGCGACTTGGCGGCAAACTGCGGGTCGGTCTTTAGGAAGTGGAGGAAGCCGGCGAAATCGCCCGTCCATCCCGACTTCTTCATCGTCGCCTGCATATCGGCGTCGATCCGCGCGACCTCCTTGACCCCGATTTCGTGGATTTGCTCGGGCGTCAGGTCGAGCGTCGTATATTGGCGTATTTTCGCGGCATAATAGGCCTTGCCGTCGGGCAGCGCCTCCCCCGCGATCGGGACGCGCGCGTTGGGGATATATTCGTCGCGCACGAACGCGCGGAGCTTGGCGAAAGCGGGCGCTGCCGCCGCAACCGCGGCGCGGCCCTCGGCGACGAGGGCGGCGCGCTCGCTTTCGGGAATATTGCCGGGGATCGCGGCGAAGCTGGTGAAAAGCGGATTCTTGTCGACATTGGGGTCGGCCAATGGCGCGATCGGCGCATCGCGGCCCGCAAGCGAAACGCGCGGTTTGGTGAAGCCACGCTTGAGGCCCGCGCGCATGTTGACGATCTGCTCGTCGATATAGCGCGGCATGTCGCCAAGGCGCTTGATATAGTTGCGATAGGCCTGTGCCCCCGACAATCCGCCGCGCGGCGCGATCCACGTCCAGAAACCGAATGGATCCTCAAACTCGCGATATTTCTGTTCGAGCGCAAACTCCTCGAGCGCGGTCTTGAATACTTCGGCGTTGATCCGCTCTTCGGGCGAGAGCTGGTCGAAGGGGATTTTGTTGAGCTCGGCCAGCGCGTTGCCCCAATAGGCGGCGCGGCGCGCCTGGCTCGCGGCGTCGACGTTCGGCAGACGGTCGCTGCCTTCGCGTTCGCCGTCGGGGTCGAGCGCGAGTTCCTTGGTACGCCACTGCCATTCGGCGTCATAAAGCGCCTTCAGCCGCGCGTCGGCCGAGGCGGTCGCCGATTGGGTCGTCGCCTGTGCAAAGACGGGGGTGGCGGTCGCGAGCGCGGTGACAGCCAGCGCGGCGGCGGCGAAATATCGCATCTTCTCTCTCCTGTTGATCAGTAGCCGGCGGCAAGGCCGGCGCGGCGGGGGTCGGCAACGCCGGTCAGGCTGCCGTCGGGATTGCGCTGGATCGCCTGGATCGATCCGAAGTGCCAATTATAGGGGGCAGTCGGGCGGACATTGACGCCGTAACGCGTCTTGAGTTCGTCGCGCACCGCTTGCGTCACGCGGCTTTCGATCACCATCGGCACGCCGGCCTGCGATCCCTGGAAACGCGGCGCGTCGACCGCCTGCTCGAGCGGCATGCCGTAACCGAGCAGGTTGATCAGCGTGATCGTCACCGCGCGCGACGACAGGCCGGGGCCCCGATCGTCATCCACGGCTTGCCGTCCTTGGCGACCATCGTCGGCGGGAAGGGCGAAATGACGCGGCGACCGGGGCCGGCGGTATTGCCGGGGAAATTGTTGCCGCTGTTCATCGCGATCCCGTCGACGACCATGCCGGTCGCGAAGGTGCTGCCGTAAACCGAGTGGGTGACCGAGGCCATGTTGCCCTGCGCGTCGACCGCCACGAGATGGTTGGTGTCGGTCGAATGGCGGTCGTGGGTACTGAAATCGGCCGCGAGTTCGAGCGCGCCTCCCGGCGTCGCTGCGGCCTGCGGCGATGTTGCTGCCGGTTTGGGCAAGCTGGCGGTCACCTGCGCGGCGAAGCGCTTTGCATTGTCTTTCGACAACAGCATCTCGGTCGGCACGTCATAGCTCAGCGGATCGCGCACGAATTCATCGGTCGCCGTTTCGGCATAACCGAACGCGCGGCGGATCAGTTCGAGTGCCTCGGCCGACTGCGAATAATGCGGCCGCGCCTTGAGGTCGTAATTTTCGGCGACGTTGAGCACCATCGAGATCAGCGTGCCGGCGGTCGACGGCGGCGGCGCGCCGATGATCTCATAACCGTTGTAGGTTGAACGGAGCGGGGTTTCCCAGCGTGCCTTGTACCCGGCAAGCTCTTCCGCTGTCAGCCCGCCGCCGGTCGCGCGCACCGCGGCGACGAAGCGTTGCGCCCATTCGCCGGTGTAGATGTACGACGGCCCCTCGGCCGCAATGCGGCGCATCGCCTGTGCGAGGCGCGGATGCTTCACGATCGTGCCGACGGGCGGGACATAGCCGTCGGGCAGATATTCCTCGCGCCCCGACGGGTAGGCGGAAAGGCGCGTCAGCGCCGCTTCGGCGAGTTCGCCATAGAGGAAGGAATACATCGGATAGCCATCGTCGGCGAGCTTGATCGCAGGGGCGAAATAGTCGGCCCATTTGAGCGTCCCGAAGCGGTCCGCCGCCGCCTTCAGCCCCGCGACGGTGCCGGGAATTCCGATGCGCTTGCCTGATGTGTCGGGCAGCCGTTCGCCGCCGCCGCCGGTATATTGCGCCCAGCCGCCGCCGACCTGCGCATCCTTCGTATGGTCGAGTTCGGCATCGAGATAATGATATTCTTTCGTCTTTGCGTCATAATAGAGGATCGAGACCCCACCCGCGAGCGTCGTCATCTGGGGCTCGATCACCGCCTGCATCGGGACCGCGGTCAGCACGGCGTCGAGCGCGGTGCCGCCTTTCTTCATCACCTCGACCATCGCCTTGGTCACCGTGGGGTTGGACGAGGAGGCCATCGCCGATTTGGCGTGGACCGCGGGCTTGGCGCCCTGTTCCTGTGCGAGCGTCGGTGCCGTAAATATCACAAGCCCGAGCGTGACGAGCAGTCGATAGCGTCTGTCCATTTTGCGACCCCCTGTTTCATTGGCAGATATGCGTGCGTCAGACCGTCCCTTTGGTTGTTTCGGGGGCCGAAGCGGGCGTGAAGATGCGGACACCGAAAACGGGGCCGCAACGTGTCGTGTCATTGGCCGGTTGGAAGCGAACCATGACGCTGTCCTTGCCGCGGGTCAGGTCGGCCGGGATCGGATAATCGATCGTGAAGAAGTCGCCGGGATGCCCGCCGTCGAGCGCCTGCGTCACGATCTTCGTCCCGTCGATGAGGATATCGAACAGCTTGTTGCGCTCTTCGCCCCAATAGGTCGCCTGCAGGACGAGCGGACCGGGACGCACCTTCGCCCGATATTCGAAGAAGCCGAAAGTGCGCGCATCGCGCCCGTGGCGTCCACGATAGGTGACGGCATAGCTGTTCTTGGCGGTCAGCTCATGGTCGCGCTCGGGCTGCATTTCGCCGAGGTTCATCACGTCCACCGAACGCCGCGCGAGATCCTGCTGCCGCGCATGTTCGGCAGCGAAGGCGACCTGCTCGCGCGCCCAGCCGGCGTCGTCGAAGCTTTTGAAATAGACCGCGGTGCGGCGATGACGCTGTTGGAAGAAAGGCGCGAAGCTGAGGTCGGCGGGCCGCGCGATGCCGGTGGTGCGAAACCGCCCGGCGGCGGCATCGACTGGCGCGAAACCCGCGAGCAGATCGGCAGCGACAAGCGCGGGGGCAGGCCCGTCGAATGGCCGGTCGGCCGGCCCGAGGTCGGCGGCGAGCACGACGGGACCGTGGAGCAGCGCGACGGTCGACGGATCATCATTCGCGCTTTCGCTGCGCAGCCGCATCGGCAGCGTCAGCGCGATGCGATCGCCCTTGGCCCAGCGGCGGCGGATCACGGCATAATCGCCGGGAGTGCCGGCGGGCATAGGCTTGTCGTTCAACGTCAGCGTTGCGCCTTCGCACCAGCCCGGAATGCGTAGCGCGACCGCGAAGTCGCGCGGACGGTCCAGCGTTTCAAGCGTCAGGTCGATCCGCTCGCCGAACGGATAGGCGGTTTCCATGCGGAATGCCGCGCCCTGGCTTTCCCATGTCGCGGTCGATGCGATGTAGAGATTCACGAGCAGCGTATCGCCGCTCTGCCACCACACCGAATCGCCATGCTTGGCGTGGCTTTCCATCCCCGATCCGACGCAGCACCAGAAATCGTCGAAGGGCTTCGAGAATGTACGCGCCGTCCCCGACATGAGCGGCACCATATAGGCGAACATTCCCGTCGCCGGGTCCTGATGCGCAAGGATATGGTTGGTATGCGCGCGCTCATAATAATCGAACAGCCGGGCCTCGGGCCGCCAGCCATAGAGATGGCGAGTAAGCTTGAGCATATTATAGCTGTTGCAGCTTTCGCACGTCTGCTCGGTGATATGTTTCGAGATCGTCCGCGGCGCGGGGAAATATTCGCGGTCCGCGTTGCCGCCGATGACATAGCTATAGTCGCGGATCACGGTTTCCCAAAAGAAGCGCGCCGCATCGGCGTCGCCCGCCTTGCCGGTGAGTTCGTGCAGGCGGGCAAGGCCGATGATCTTCGGGATCTGGGTATTCGCATGGATCCAAGGCAGCGAATCCCTGCCTTCGCTTAGCGGATCGAGAACCTTGCGGTGGCGCAGCCGTTCGGCAAGGCGCAGCCAGCGCGGGTCTTTCGTCCGCGCGTGCAGTTCGGCGAAGCTTTCGTTGATCCCGCCATGTTCGCAATCGAGAACCTGCTGCACCTGCTGATCGTTCAGCGCGGCGAATACGCCGTCGATATAGGTGCCGAGCCCCGTCGCGACCGGCAGCGCCTTGGCATTGCCGCAAAGTTCCTGCGCATCGAACAACCCGGCGAACAATTTGTGCCAGTTGTAAAAGGGCACCCAGCAGCCGTTGAGGTCGAACCCCATCGAACGGATGTCGCCGCGTTTCAGTTCGGCGAAGATCGCCTTTCCGTCCTCGACCACATCGCCGCGCTTGCGCGTGAAGCCCGCGACATAGCCGTCGCCATGCGCCGCCTGTGCCGCGGCGAGTTCGCCCACGATATAGTCCGCGCGCCGCTTGCATTCCTCATCACCCGTCTGAGCGTACATCAACGATACGGCGGTCAGATAATGTCCCAGGCTGTGCCCGGCGATCGTGTCGCTTTCCCACCCGCCATAGACGGCTCCTTTGGGTTCGAGCCCGGCGCTGGTGCGGAAATTATGGAGCAGTCGGTCAGGTTCGAGCGCGTGCAGATAGCGCCGATTACCCTCGATTGCCTCGAGCCAAGGCGATTGAAGCAGCCGGACGGCGGAGAGCGGCAAGGGTTTGGCGGGACTGAAAGCAGATGCTGCGCCCGTCGCGGCGCGAGCCAAAACGGGGGCAAGCGCAATCGACGCGGCGCCCGCAAGCAGGGTACGGCGATCGACGTGCCATATTTGCATCATGCTCCCCTGAGTCTTCGCTCGCCTTGGCAACAGCATATTATATAGTATACGAATTTAGCAAGCGGCTATAATGGCTCTTGGAACATTTGCTGTGAGAGCACCCATGAACGACGAAAAAGTCCGACTTTCGCTGGATGAAGTGGCAGCGCTGTCGCGCGAAATCCTGACGCACCACGGGCTTGCGCCGCAGCATGTGGTGGCGGTGACCGAAACGATCGTCGCTGGCGAACGCGACGAATGCGCGAGTCACGGGATTTATCGCCTGCTCGTTTGCGTCAACACGCTGAAGACCGGCAAGGTGGTGAAGGACGCCGTGCCCATCGTGCAAGATGTGGCGCCCGCGCTGGTCCGGGTCGATGCGGGCGGCGGTTTTGCGCAAACCGCATTCGGGCAAGGGCTGCCGACCCTCGTCGAAAAGGCGCGGCACAATGGGATAGCTGCCCTCGGGATCAATAATTGCGTTCACTTCGCGGCACTCTGGCCCGAGGTCGAGGCGGTTGCAGCCGCGGGCCTTGTCGCCTTCGCCTGCACCCCCAGCCACGCCTGGGTCGCGCCCGCTGGCGGCATCAAGCCGCTGTTCGGCACGAACCCGATAGCGTTCGGGTGGCCGCGCCCGGGCGATTATCCCTATGTCTTCGATTTCGCGACGAGCGCGGTCGCGCGCGGCGAGATCGAACTCCATCGCCGCGCGGGCAAGCCGATTCCCGAGGGCTGGGGCATCGATACCGAAGGACGCCCGACAACCGATGCCAAGGCGGCGCTGGACGGCGCAATGCTGACCTTTGGCGGGCATAAGGGATCAGCGCTTGCGACGATGGTCGAACTGATCGCGGGTCCGCTGATCGGCGATCTTACCAGCGCCGAATCGATCGCGCTCGATGATGGTGCGGGTTCATCGCCGATCGGCGGCGAATTCATCCTCGCGATCGATCCCGCGGGTTTCCTTGGCGCGGAGGCGGCAAAGCATATCGAACGTGCCGAGGCGGTTTTCGACGCCATCACCGGACAGGGTGCGCGGCTACCGTCGCAGCGCCGTTTCGAGGCGCGCGCGCGCAGCCTCGCGAACGGCGTACAGGTGCCGCGTCAACTCTACGACGACGTGCGCGCCCTGCTCGACTAGCCGAACGGCCGGTCGATCGCGGGCGAGGGTTCGGTGAACCACTTGGCGCCGCTCTCGGTCATATAGAAATGATCCTCCAGCCTGACGCCGAAGCGGTCGGGCAGGACAATCATGGGCTCATTCGAAAAGCACATGCCGGGCGCGAGCGGCGTCGTGTCGCCGCGCACCAGATAGGCGGGCTCGTGGATCGACAGCCCGATACCGTGGCCCGTACGGTGCGGCAGGCCGGGCAGGCGATAATCCGGGCCGAGCCCCGCCTTTTCTAGCACCGCGCGCGCCGCGGCGTCGACCGACTCGCATGGTTCGCCGGGCAGCGCTGCGTCGAATGCCGCGGCCTGCGCTTCCTTTTCGAGCGACCAGATATGCCGCTGTTCCTCGGTCGCGTCGCCAAAGACATAGGTGCGCGTGATGTCCGAATGATAGCCTTCGATGACGCAGCCGACGTCGATCAGCACGACCTCGCCCTCCCGCAACTCGGCGTCGCCCGGCAGTCCATGCGGGAACGCCGTCGAACGGCCGAACTGGACGATGCAGAAGCTGTTGCCGGCCGGCGCCCCGATCGCACGGTGCGCTTCGTCGAGGAAACGCGTTACCTCGCTCGCGCGGATGCCGGGGGCAAGGATGCGCGCGGCGCGGCGATGCACTTCGAGCGTCATCGACTTCGCCTGTTGGAGCAGCGCGAGTTCGGCCGCCGACTTCTGCATCCGGCATCCGTCGACGATCGGGCCGCCATCGATGATATCGAGCGAAGGGCCCGCGCGCCGAATACGGTCGACAAACAGGAATGCCATCGCCGGATCGATCGCAAGCGTCGCCGCGCCGACGTCTTGCAAAGCGCCGACGACGAGCGCGGACGGGCTCTCGTCTTCCTCCCACAATCGCAATTCTACTTCGATCTTGAGGTCAGCCTCTAGCGTTCCGAGTTCGAACGCGGGCGCGATCACGATGGGTTTTCCCGTGCGCGGCAAGAGCATCGCGACGAGCCTTTCGCTTGCGCCCCACGGGATGCCGGCGAAATAGCGCAGGCTAGCGCCCGCCCCGATCAACAGCGCATCCGCGCCGTTCGCGTGCATCAGCCGCCGCGCCTTTTCGATGCGCTGCTCGCGTTCCGCCGCCGCGATCGGCGCGGCGCGATTCGCCCAGAGGGTGATGTCGGCAAGTTCCTGTGCGGCGGTCGATCCGCCGATTCCATTGCTCATGTCAGGCTCCAAAACGCTTGAGGTCGAAGGGGGAAAGATCGAAGGGCGGCGCGTCGCCCGTAACCAGCGCGGCAATAGCATCGCCGGTGGTCGCCGCGAGGGTCAGGCCCAGATGCTGGTGCCCGAACGCATAGAAAAGGTTCGCTGCACGGTCGCTCCGCCCGATCGCGGGCAGATAGTCGGGCAAGGTCGGCCGCGCGCCCATCCATTCGGCACCGGGCAGGCCGAATGACAGGCCAAGCGCCGCGACATGGCTGCGCAGCCGCGCCCATTTGCGCGGATCGGCGGGGCTGGCGCCGCGGCCGAATTCGACGAAGCTCGCGGCGCGCAGTCCCGAGCGAAAACGGGTGACGATCATCGACCGGTCCTCGAATACGACCGGCGGCATGCCCTGCGGCCATCCGGTATCCGCCGACTGGATGTGATAGCCACGCTCGGCGATGATCGGCACACGCTGGCCGATCGACGCCATCAGCGCCCCTGACCCGGCGCCGCCCGCGATCACCATTGCATCGGCGGCGTGGTGCGCCCCGTCGGCGGCTATGGCGATGGCACGACCATCCTCAATCTTCAGGCGGTCGATCTTCGTTTCGATTCGCAAGCCCCCGGCGGCGTCGAATGCGGCGCGTAGCGCCCTGCCCAGCGCATCAAGGTCAGCGATCTGGCCCGATCCCGAAATATGCACCGCGCCGCCTATTGCGACTGAGGTGAGTGCCGCCAACTGTTCCAGCTCGGCCGGCGTTGCATCGCGCATATGCGCTTGCCCGATGTCGGTCGTCGCCCAATGCGCGCGGCCCGCTTGGGCGCTCTCTTCGCTTTCCCAAAGGATGAAATGGCCATCCTCGATCAAGAGGTCGCTTGCTCCGATTCGGTTCAGCAGCCGGCGCCACGCACCCATCGCATCGCCAAGCACCTCGCCAAGTGCCTTTCGTCCCGCCGCGAAGCGCGCGGGGCGCGTCGCCGCGACCAGCCGAAGGGAAAAGGGCAGCCAGGCGCCGATATCGCGCCACGGCAAGGACAACGCCCCGCCGCGCCAGAACAGGCGGCGCGGCATCGAGCGGATCGTCGCGCGCGATGCGAGCGGTTCGACCTGTTCGATGGCGATATGCCCCGCATTGCCCCATGATGCGGCAGGGGATGCCGGGGGCGAATCGATCAATATGACTGAAATACCACGCTTTTGCAGCGCGATCGCGGTGGCGAGTCCGACGACGCCGCCGCCGATTACGACGGCATTTTGCGGGTTGGACGGGCGGGATGGAAAATCATTTGGCATCTTGTATCATATACCGTATACGATCCGAAGCTTCAACGGAGGTAATGAATGAGCGTGATAAGGACACTGTGGGAAGGCGTATATCCCGCAGCTACCACTCAATTCGCCGAAGATCTGTCGGTCGATTATGATGCAACCCAGCGTGTGCAGAGCGCGCTTGTCGACGACGGGGTGACCGGGCTCATCATTCTCGGCACGTGCGGCGAGAATAATTCGCTCGAACCCGACGAAAAGCGCAACATACTCCAGGGCGCGGTCGAGGCGGTCGCGGGGCGCGTGCCCATCGTCGCCGGTGTGTCCGAATTCACCACGGCGCGCGCGATCCAATATGCGAAGGACGCCGAAAAGCTGGGTGCCGATGCGATCATGTTGCTCCCCGCCATGGTCTATGTGCCGACGCCCGAGGAACTGCAGGCGCATTTCCGTGCGGTGGCTGAAGCGACCTCGCTGCCGATCATGCTCTATAACAACCCGCCCGCGTACCGTGTCGACGTCGATTTCGCGACGCTCGAGGCGCTGCGCGACGTGTCCAATATCGTCGCGATCAAGGAAAGCGCGCCCGATCCGCGCCGCTTCACCGACGTGTTCAACCGCTTCGGCGACCGCTATACGGTGATGGCAGGGCTCGACGACGTCGCGCTCGAAGGCCTGTTCCTCGGCGCCAGCGGCTGGGTCTCGGGCCTGACCAGCGCCTTCCCGACCGAATCTGTCCGTCTTGTCGAAGCGTTCAACGAGGGCAAATATGACGAGGCGCTGGCGATCTATCGCTGGTTCATGCCGCTGCTTCACCTCGACGCCGATCATGATTTGGTCCAGTCGATCAAGCTCGCCGAAGAAATCATGGGGCGCGGCTCCGAACGCGTCCGCATGCCGCGCCTGCCGCTCGCCGGCCAGCGCCGCAAGGATGTGATCGCGATGGTCGAAAAATGCGCGGCGACCCAGCCAAGCAAGATCGCGGCATAAAGGGCCAGGGAGCGTCCATGCGCCACACTTTCTTCTGCATCGACGGCCACACTGCCGGAAATCCGGTCCGGCTGGTCGCCGGTGGCGCGCCGCTCGTCCGCGGAGGGTCGATGGGCGAGCGGCGTCAGGATTTTCTCGATCGGTTCGACTGGATCCGGACCAGCCTCTGCTTCGAGCCGCGCGGGCATGACATGATGTCGGGCGGGTTTCTTTACCCGCCCACCCAGCCGGACAGCGACATCGGCATATTGTTCATCGAAACGAGCGGCTGCCTTCCGATGTGCGGCCACGGGACGATCGGCCTTGTCACCTTCGGGCTCGAGAACGGGCTGATCACCCCGCGCGTGCCCGGCAAGCTGCGCGTCGAGGTTCCGGCGGGTATCATCGATATCGAATATGGCACAGAGGGCGACCGTGTGTCGTGGGTGCGCATCCGCAACGTCCCCTCCTATCTCGCGGCCGAGGGCATCGAAATCGACGTCCCCGGCTTTGGCCGGCTAAAGGTCGATGTCGCATATGGCGGCAATTATTACGCGATCATCGAGCCCCAGGGTCCGTATATCGGTCTTGAGGCGCTCGGTGCGTCGCGGATCGTCGATCTGAGCCGCACCATAAGGTCGCTGATGCAGGCCGCGTACGAACCGGTACATCCCGTTGACGACCGTATCCGTGGCATCAGCCATGTCATGTGGACCGACCGGCCCAAGGGCGAAGGCGCCGACGGCCGCAACGCGGTCTTTTATGGCGAACGCGCGATCGATCGCAGCCCTTGCGGTACGGGCACGTCAGCGCGGATGGCGCAGCTCGTTGCCAAGGGACGGCTGCAGGTTGGCGACCATTTCGTCCACGAAAGCTATATCTGCAGCCGCTTCATCGGCCGGGTCGAGGACAGCGCGATGCTCGGTGATACGCCGGGCATCATTCCCTCGATCGAAGGGTCGGCGATCGCCACCGGATTCAACACGATCTGGGTCGATCACGCTGACAGCTTCTGGAATGGATTTTCGGTGCTATGAGGCTGTTATGAGCCTCATCATCAGAAACCTGTCCGACCAGCTGGTGGACCTTGTCCGCGACCGCATCCTTTCGGGTGCCGTTTCCAGCGACCATGCAATCCGTCAGGACGCACTCGCGGCCGAACTCGGCGTCAGCAAGATACCGCTGCGCGAGGCGCTCGCGCGTCTCGAAGAGGAAGGGCTGGTCCGCTCGCAGGCGAACCGCGGCTTCTTCGTCCGGCCACTCAGCGCCGAAGAGGCGCGGGAAGTTTATGAGCTGCGCATCAAGCTGGAGCCCGAGGCGACCGCGCTCGCCGCGCTCCGCGCCACCGAGGCCGACCACGCCCACGCGATCGAAACGCTCGAAACGCTTGACCATGTCACCGACGAACATGGCGACGGCGTCGGCGCCTTTAACCGCGCGTTTCACCGCGCGCTGTTCCGCCCGTGCGGCCAGCCGATCACAGTCAGCATTCTCGAGCGCCTGCAGGTGCTGTCCGAACGTTATGTCCGCGTCCATCTCGAACCGCTCGGACGCGACGAGCGCGCGAACGAAGAACATCACCAGCTACTCGAAGCCTGGCTGGCGCGCGACGCCGGCAAGATCACGGTGCTGGTCGATGCGCATATCCGCAAGACACTCGACGATCTGCGTCAGCAACTCGTCGACGGCTGAAAAGGGGGCCGGCCGCCGTCGGCTCCAATATAAGGGAGGAGCAACAGGTGGCATCAGGTTTGTTCGGGCCGGTAAAGCCCATCGCGGTCGCGCAGCAGGAGGCGGGGCATAGCCTGCGCGCCACGCTGAGCTGGCCGCATCTCGTCGCGCTCGGGGTGGGCGCGATCGTCGGGACCGGCATCTATACATTGACCGGCGTCGGCGCCGAGAGGGCGGGCCCCGCGGTGATCCTGGCCTTTGCGATCGCGGGCGCGGTCTGCGCCTGCGCCGCGCTCGCCTATGCCGAACTCGCGACGATGATCCCCACATCGGGCAGCGCCTATACCTACACCTATTCGGTGCTCGGTGAGACGCTCGCCTGGATCGTCGGGTGGAGCCTGATCCTCGAATATTCGCTGGCCTGTTCGACCGTCGCAGTCGGCTGGTCGGGCTATCTGGTCGGCTGGATCCAGTCGGCGGGCATCCATCTGCCGCCCGCCCTGCTGTCCGGCCCGCACGCCGGCGGCATCGTCAACCTGCCCGCGGTCCTCGTCGCGCTCGGCGTGGCGGGCATGCTGATGGCCGGGACGCGCGAGAGCGCGACGCTCAACATCATCCTCGTGGTCATCAAGCTTGTCGCGCTGTCGATCTTCGTCGCCTTTGCAGCGCCCGCTTTCAACGCCGACAATCTCCAACCCTTCATGCCCTATGGCTTTGCCAGCCATGTCGACGCGAGCGGCGCGACCAAGGGAGTGATGGCCGCTGCCGCGATCGTCTTCTTCGCCTTTTACGGCTTTGACGCGGTTGCGACCTCGGCCGAGGAAACGAAGAATCCCAAGCGCGACCTGACGATCGGTATCATCGGGTCGATGGCGATCTGCACGCTCATCTATATGCTCGTCGCGATCAGCGCGGTCGGCGCGATGCATTATACGACGCTCGGCAATTCGCCCGAACCGCTGGCGCTGGTGCTCCGCACGCTCGGCCACCCGGCCGCCTCGCACCTCGTCGCGCTGGCAGCGCTCATCGCGTTGCCGTCGGTCATCCTCGTAATGATGTACGGGCAGAGCCGCGTCTTCTTCGTGATGAGCCGCGACGGCCTGCTGCCGCGATCGTTGAGCCGCGTGTCCGCACGCACGGGCACGCCGGTGTTCGTCACCGGCGTGACGGGTGTCTTCGTCGCGGCCGTGGCCGGCTTCTTCCGCCTCGATGAAATCGCCGAACTGGCCAATGCCGGCACGCTGATCGCCTTCATCGCGGTCGGCGTCTGCCTGATGGTACTGCGCAAGAAGGCACCCGACCTGCCGCGCGTGTTCCGCTGCCCGGCGCCCTATGTGGTCGGCACGCTCGCGGTGCTCGGCTGCCTCTATCTGCTGTTCAGCCTGCCCAGCATGACGCTGGTCCGCTTTCTCGGATGGAACATCCTCGGCGTCCTCGTCTATCTCGCTTATGGCCGCGCGCGCAGCCTCGCGCGGCGCGATCAGGCGGTGGTGGGGATCTGAAGTCCCGGGGCCGATATCCCCGTCCAGCCGAACGAACGAAGGGCTATGGTGCAGCGATGCCCCATAGCCCTTTCGCTTTCCGGGTTGCGCGCCCTGCGATCGTATATCAAATCCGGTCTTGCTATCGCGCCCGCATCTCGCAGAATGATTTTTTCACGAGGATTTGAATTCATGCATCGTCGCACACTCCTTGCCGCCGTTCCGGCCGCCGCACTGCTGCCGACCACGGGTTTCGCACAGGGCGGCCAGCCCAAGCCCGCGCCCAAGGCGAGCGGGTCGGTACCGCCGCTGTGGGAGGCGGGCGAGGACCGTTTCGTCCGGCCCGACGTTCAGGGCGGCGACCGCCCGGTCGGGGCGAGCTTTGCCTCGCGCACCGCGGCCTATGGTCTCCATGGTGCCGCCGGCACCGCGCATCCGCTCGCAACGCAGGCGGGCATCGACATTTTGAAGCGCGGCGGGTCGGCGGTCGATGCGGCGATCGCGATCAATGCATGCCTCGGCCTCCTCGAACCGACCGCGAACGGCATCGGCGGCGACGTCTATGCAATGATCTGGGACCCGAAGACGAAGAAGCTCGCCGGGCTTGCGGGATCGGGGAAAAGCCCGCGCGGGCTCGACCTCGCAACGGTGCGGTCGCGCGCCAAGGGCGGGACATTGCCCGCTTATGGCGCGATCAGCGTTTCGGTTCCGGGCGCTGTCGACGGCTGGTGGACGATGCACCAGCGTTACGGAAAACTGCCGTGGAAAGAGTTGTTCGAACCCGTCATCGCGCATGCCGAGGCCGGCGCGCCGGTGCCCGACATGATCGCTTATTATATCCGCCGCGCGCTCGCCAATTTCCGCCAGCCCGGTCGCGGGATCGAGGAAATCGACAATGCGATGCGCACCTGGGGCGTCAATGACGGCAAGGGACCGAATGCGGGGCAGGTGTTCCGCAACCCCGACCTGGCGCGCACCTTCCGCCTGATCGCCGAAGGCGGCCGCGACGCATTCTACTCTGGCGAGATCGCGCGGACCATCGACAGCTATTTCAAGCGGATCGGCGGCTGGCTGCGCTACGAGGATCTTGCCGCGCACAAGTCGGAATGGATCGAGCCGCACAAGACCGGTTATCGCGGCACCGACGTCTATGCGCTCGGCGCGAATACGCAGGGCATCGCGACGCTGCAGATGCTGAACATTCTCGAGAATTTCGACCTGAAGGGCGCCGGCTTCCAGTCGGCGCTGTCGATCCATTTGCAGGCCGAGGCCAAGCGCCTCGCCTATGAGGATCGCGCGCGTTACTATGCCGATCCGCATTTCGCCAATGTTCCGGTCGAATGGCTCATCTCAAAGGATTATGCGGCCGAGCGCGCGAAGCTGATCCGTCCCGACCGTTTGCTGTCGCCGGTCTATCCGGGGAAAGCCCCGAGCCGCGGCGACACCACCTATTTCAGCTGCGCCGACAAGGACGGCATGATGGTGTCGATGATCCAGTCGAACTTCCGCGGCATGGGATCGGGACTCGTCGCCGACGGGCTCGGCTTCATGTTCCAGGATCGCGGGCAATTGTTCAGCTTGGCTGACGGTCATCCCAATATTTATGCGCCGGGCAAGCGGCCGTTCCAGACGATCATTCCGGGTTTCGCCGCACGCGGCGACGTGCCGTGGATGAGCTTTGGCGTGATGGGCGGGGACATGCAGCCGCAGGGCCAGGCGCAGATCGTCATCAACCGCGTCGATTATGGGCTGGAGATCCAGGCGGCGGGCGACTCGCCGCGCTGGCACCATGAGGGGTCGTCCGAGACGATGGGCGAGGATTCGCCCGATGACGGCATCAATGGCGTGCTGCGGCTCGAAAGCGGCGTGCCCGCGGCGACGCAGCGGCAACTGGCCGACATCGGCTGGACTCTGGGCGAGTCCGATGGCGGCTTCGGGCGCTATCAGTGCGTCGAACATCGCATGGACGGCAAGACGCGCGTCTATGCCGCGGCCAGCGAGATGCGCGCGGATGGGTGTGCGCTGGCTTATTGAGCCAGGCGGCCCGGTCATCCTGAAACAAAGAGGGCGACCGCATCGCTACGGCCGCCCCAGTGTCAGGATGACGGAATTCTTCAGGACGCAGGGGCGCTGGCGACCTCCGGCAGCGCAGGGTTAAAGCCGGGCGGGTTGACCCCGCCGTCGGCGATGAACTGGTCGAGCCGCGCCTCGAGCACCGGCAGCGGCACCGAACCCAGCGCGAGGATCGCATCGTGGAAGTTGCGCTGGTCGAACTTGTCGCCGAGCGCGGCCTCGGCCTCGGCGCGCTTGCGGCGGATCAGCATCTCGCCGAGCTTGTAGGCGAGCGCCTGTCCGGGCCACGCGATATAGCGGTCGATCTCGGTCGTGATCTCATGTTCGGACAGCGCGGTATTGCCGCGCAGATAGTCCTGCGCCTGCTGACGGCTCCAGCCATAATGGTGGATGCCGGTGTCGATCACGAGCCGCGACGCGCGCCACATCTCATAGGAGAGGCGGCCGAAATCCTCGTACGGCGTCTCATACATGCCAAGCTTGCTGCCCATCCATTCCCAATAGAGTGCCCACCCCTCGCCATAGCCCGAAAAACCGGTGCCGCGTCGGAAGGCCGGGCGCCGCGTCGCTTCCTGCGCGACCGCCGACTGGAAGCTGTGGCCGGGATTGCATTCGTGGATGGTAAGCGCCGTTAATGTATAGAGCGGCCGCGACGGCAGATCATAGGTGTTCATCAGGCAGCTTTCGAGCCCGCCGCGCCCGCCCGTATAGATCGGCGCCAGCGCCGGCGGTACCGGCAGGATCGCAAAGCGGCGCCGCGGCAGGAAGCCGATCGTCTCGGGCAGCTTCGCGTCCATCCGCTTCGCGACATAAGATGATTTGGCGAGCAGCTCGTACGGCGTCTTGGGATAGAATTGCGGGTCGGTGCGCAGGAATTTCAGGAACGCCGGCATGTCGCCCTTGAAGCCGGTGCTCGCCTTGACCTGCTCCATTTCGGCCTTGATTCGCGCGACTTCCTTGAGCCCCATCTGGTGAATCTGCTCGGGGGTCAGGTCGAGTGTCGTGAAACCCTTGATCTGCGCCTGGTAAAAGGCCTTGCCGTCGGGCTGTTTTTCACCCGCCAGGGTGGTGCGCGCCTTCTTCATATAGTCATCGCGGATGAAGGCGTAGAGTTTGGCATAGGCGGGCGCGACGGTCTCGCGGATCACTTTCTCGCCCTCGGCGCGCAGCGACGCCTGTTCGGCGGCGGGGATCGTCGAGGGCATTTCCTTGAACGCGTCGTAGAAGCTGTTGGTCTGGTCGGCGGGCAGGTACGGCTTGATCGTCACGTCGCGTCCCTGCACCGCGATCTGCGGCACGCTGAACCCGCGCGCGAGGCCGGCGCGCATATTCGCGGTCTGCTCGTCGAAGAAACGCGGGATGTCGCGCATCCGGGCGATATAGTTGCGATAGGCCTGCGCGGTCGCGAACCCGCCGCTGCGCGGGTTCAGCCCCGACCAGAAGAAGGTGTCGGCGTTGAAGGGCGCCTCATAGGTCTTATATTTGATGTCGTTCGCCATCGTTTCGATCGACTGGCGGAACACCGCTGCGTTGATCTTTTCCTCGGGCGAAAGTTGGTCGACGGGGATCGCGTCGAGTTCGGCGAGCGCCTTGGTCCAGTAATCGAGCCGCGCCTTCTGCGTCGCGGCGTCGACCTTGGGCAGATGGGTCGGGCCGTCGCCGTCGCCGCCGCGCCCGCTGCGCAAGCCCTGTTGCTGGCGCCAATCCCATTCGCGCTCGTACAGCGCCTTGAGCCGCGCATCGGCATTGGCCGACGTAGGCGACTGTGCAATCGCCGCCTGCGCGGTGAAGGCCGCCAGCGCCAGCGCGATCGTCCGCGCCACCGAAACTCCGTTCATCATCTTCTCCCTTTGCCCGTCCGGTTCAGTTCGCGGTCCCTGCATTTTCAATTACCATCGGTCCCGGCGGCAGGCCGCGCTCGGCCTTGGATTTCGCCACCATGTCGCGGATTTCGGCGCGCAGCTTCGCCGCGTCATAGATTATGCCGTCCTTGACGGTGTAGGCGACGCCGCCGACGCGCTCGACCTTGCCGGTCGCGTCGTTCAGCTTCACCGTGCCTGTGCCGAACAGCAGCTTGAGGTTCGCCAGCGGGTTGCCCTTGACGATCACCAGGTCAGCCTTGCGACCGACGCGGATCGTACCTACCTGATCGTCATGGCCGAGAAGCCGAGCGCCTTCCTGCGTCGCGGCGTGGATCACCTCGAGCGAGCTGAAGCCCGCCTCGCGCATCAGCTCCATCTCCTGAACATAGCCGAAGCCATAGAGGTTATAGATATAGCCGGCGTCGCTGCCGATCGTGACCCGGCCGCCGCGGTTCTGGTAATCGTTCACGAAGCGCATCCAGCGCCGGTAATTGTCCTTCCACGCCATCTCATGCTCGGTGGTCCAGTCGAACCAATAGGCGCCGTGATTGACGCGGCTCGGGCGATAATAGTCCCACAGCGCGGGCATCGTATATTCGTCGTGCCAGCTCGCGCGGCTCATGCGCATGAAGTCGCGGCTGGTCAGATAGGCGGTGAAAGTCGGATCGAGCACGAACTTGCGTTCGAGCAGCGTGTCCATGACCTTGTTCCATGCGTCCGAACCGGGCTCGGCGGTTTGCGCCCACAATTTCCCGGCTTCGCCGAAGCGCATCTGCTCGTCATTGTTGATGAAGTCGGTCGGAAAGGACTGGACGCGCTTGTCGGTGAACATCGCCTCGGGCAGCCCGTACCAATGCTCCATGCTTTCAAGGCCGGCGCCCGACGTGTCGACCACATCGGCATAGGCGACGAGTTGCTGCGCATGGTGCATCGTGCTGTGCAGGCCCTGCTTCTTTGTCTCGTCGATCGCGGCGTAGAGCACATCCTCGGGCGCGCCGCCGATGAACTTGATGCCGTCGGCGCCGCGCTTCTTCGCTTCCTGGATGACGGCGCGCGCGGTCGCGGCGTCGTTCACCGGCCCCCGGATCTGGTGGAACATCGGATAGATGTCGATGCGCGGCGCGACGATCTCGTTACGCTCGCTGCGTTTCTTGATGTCGACCAGCCATTCGATCGGATGCCCGCTGCCAAGGTCGCGGACCGACGTGATGCCGTGAGCCATCCACAGCTTCAGAATATAGTCCGAGGGCACTTTCTGCGAATCGCTGAGCGAGTGAAGATGGACGTGCGCGTCGACGAAACCCGGCATGACATAATAGCCGGTGAGGTCCATCTCCTGATCGCCGGGGGCGGCGCGTTCGGTGGGATCGATCGCGCCGGGCGCGCCGATCGACTTGATCTGCGCGATGCGATCATTCTCGATCACTATATCGAACGGGCCCTGCGCGGGGGCACCGGTGCCGTCGATCATCGTGACGTTGCGCAGCACGACGCGCTTGAACGGACCGATGCCTTCGGTGCGTGCGGGGATGACGTCGGTCGCCGCCGATCCGGTCGGCGCGGGCGCCGCTGCGGTGGTGACGGGGAGGGCGGCGAATAACGAAGCGGCCGCCATCAAGGCGGCGATACGACGCGGTTTGAAGGTCATGCAATCGGGCCTTCCATCAGCAGAAACAAAAAGGCCGGCGGAGCAGGGACGCACCGCCGGCCGGGAGCAACATTTTTAGAACTTCATCCGGACACCGGCGAAATAGCGTCGGCCGAGCGTGTCATAGAGCGACACGTCGACGTTGGCGTCGCCGACGAAGGTGGTGCCGAGGATCGGCGGCATCTTGTCGAGCAGATTGTCGACGCCGGCGAAGAAGGTGAAGTTGTCGTTGATCTCGAAGGTGCTGGTCAGGTCGAAATACCAGGTGGCCGGGGCCGTCTTGATATTGGTGGTGGTGACCGTCGGGAACACTTTGAGGCCGCCGATCATCCGGGCCTGGCCGCGGATGGCAAGCGGACCGCTGGTGTAGGCGGCGCCGAGGTTCAGCTTGAAGTCCGGAACGATGAACCCGCCGGTACCCGTCGAGCAGCCCGCGCCATAGAAGCCGGCGCAATCCTGCGGCGCGACGGTGCTGAGCACCTGCGTCGAGCGTTCGAACAGCCAGCTGGCAACGCCGGTCAGGCGCAACTGGGCGTCTTGACCGAGCGCCGCGGGAAGCGGGATGGTGTAGTCGCCCTGCACGTCGAGACCGCGGACCTTGAGCGCACCGATATTATTCTGGTTGGTGCGGACATAGTCGATCTGACCGCTGGAGAGGCGGAAGACCGACAGGCAGGTCGGGCTGTTCGCATTGAGCCCCGTGTAGCAATCGTTCAGCGTCTGCTGCGCGTTGATCGTGGCGATCGCGCCCTTCACCTCGACGTTAAAATAGTCGACGGTGATGTTGAGGCGCGGGATGAACGGCGGCGAGATCACGGCGCCGATCGTATAGGTCTTCGACTTTTCTTCGACGAGGTTGGGATTGCCGCCGGTTTCCTGCGTCAGCCCCAGCGTTGCCTGGGTGAACGTCGCGATGTCGCCGGCGGGAACGCCCTGCGCGACGCAGAAGTCGCGCAGTTGCTGGCTGCGGGGATCGGCGCCGGTCAGGTTCGGACGCGCGCACGGATCGGTGCCCCCGGTGAAGCCCTGACCCACTGCCGAAAACAGCTCGTTGATGTTCGGCGCGCGGATCGCACTGTTATATGCACCGCGAATACGGACCCAGCTGACCGGCGCCCATTCGCCGCCGGCTTTCCAGGTGAAGACGCCGCCGACGGTCGAATAGTCCGAATAGCGCGCCGCACCCTCGATCGCGAGCGTGTCGAAGAAGGGTGTGTCCGACAGGATCGGGATGCGAAGTTCGCCGAAGATTTCCTTCACGTCGAACGAACCCGACAGCGCATTGTTCGACGCGGCGCCATATTCCTTGTTGAGGTCCATGGCGCTTGGCGTCGATTGATAGCTGTCCTTGCGATATTCAACGCCCACCGCGACCGCGACCGGCCCCGCGGGCAGATCGAACAAAGTGCCGCTCAGCGACGCGCCGGCGACCTGGCGTTCGAAGATGTCGTTGCTGGCACGCGTCGGCGTCAGATAGGCGCCGGCTTCGGGCGTGATCGAACCGAGACCGAAGATCGAGACGGGGACGCATCCCGGGACTCCCGACCGGCAAACGACCTGCCCCGACCCGTTGACGATCGAATCGAGCCCCAGGCTGAGCCGCGTCTGGTTGATTACGCCTTCCGCCCGGGTGTCGGTGCGGTTGCGCAGATATTGATAGAAGGCATCCCAGCGCCAGGTCTGTTTGCCGATGTCGAAATCCCCGCGCAGGCCGGTTGTGATTGCATAGGACTGGCGTTCGAAAAAGCTGTCGCGCGTGCCGAGTTCGTCGGCGCGGCGGCCCCCGCCAACCACCGCCGCAGTACCGTCACCATCGGCATCGAAGAGCGCGCGATTGTTGATGAAGAAATCACGCACCGCGGGCGACAGGCTGGCGCTGGTCGCGTAGTTCGGCACCAGCAGCGTCGACGACGCAGCGCCGGGCGTTACCGGCGTAAAGCTGTCGGGCGCCAGTTTCGAATTATTGCGCGCGTTGACGAAAAAGGCCTCGGCATAGGCGGTGATATGGTCGGTGACATCATAATGCGCCAGGGCCGAGAAGTTGATGCGTTCGAGCGGACGCTGAAGCAGGTTGAACGGCGCATAGTTATACGTGTCCTCGGGCTGGCAATAGGGCAGCGGGGTGCCGCCGGCGCCGAAGCGGATGCCGGTGATCGAGGTGCAGGGGCCACTTGGCGTCATGTTGACGCCGACGAGCGCATTGCGCTGCGCTTGGCTCAGCGGGACGCGGGTGCCGGGAATATTGCCCGAACCCGAATAGACGAGTGCGCCGTTGATTTCGGCGAGCGGCACCCTGCCGAACGGGCGGTCGGCCTGCGTGATCGGATCCTGCTTCGCCCAGGCGCCCGAAATCGCGACGTTGCCGCGCCCGCCGCCAAGATCGGCGCCAAAGGTAATGTCGATCTTTTTCGACGCGGCATCGCCGCGGTCCGAAATGCCGGCCTGCGCCGACATCTGCAGGCCTTCGAAACTGTCGTCGAGGATGAAGTTCACCGCGCCTGCGATCGCGTCCGAACCATAAACGGCCGATGCGCCGCCGGTGATCACCTCGACCCGCTTGATCAGCGCGTCGGGGATGCTGGTCAGGTCGACCGAGCCGTTCGAGTTTGCCGGAATGAAGCGGCGACCGTTGACCAGCGTCAGCGTGCGCGTTTCGCCGAGACCGCGCAGGTTCGCGGTGAGCACGCCCGCGCCGCCGCCGTTGTTGACGGTCGAGGTGTTGCCCGAGGCAAGCTGCGGGAATTCGTTCATCGTCTTTTCGAGCGTTAGGTTGCCCGACAGTTGGACATCTTCCTGTCCGACAACGGTGATCGGGCTCGGCGCGGTCAGGTCGGTGCGTTGCAGGCGCGACCCGGTGACGATGATTTCGGTGGGGGCTTCAGCCGCGGTTTCATCGGCGGCGACCTGCGCCGCGGCAGCGCCGGGCAGCAGGATGGTCGACAAGAGACTTGTGGCAAGAAGTATGCGGCGAAAACGGACCTGCTGATTGGTTCGATCGTAAGACATTTGGACGCTCCCTGTGTACGGCCTTTGGCCTGTCGTTGACTTCGCTCGCGCCCGCCGGCCGGCGGGCGACGTCGTTCTCCTGCACGCTTCCCCGGACGCCGCTCAGCCCCCGTTTTTTGCCCGGGACGCGCGCGATATCTCGCACCGGGACCCGGTTGGCTGAGCGGTGAACATGTTGGAGCTGGGGGCGCCCTCGCCGGCTGCCCGATCGAAGCGAAAGCGTGTCGCTTGATGGCGCGCGGGGCGGTGATGGGTCGGTATCCGGATGGTCTCGCCAACCCGGTTAATAGAGGTCCGATGGCCCCGCAGCGACGCGCGAACGATCGCCCGCGAACGAGCGGCGTCGCAATGCGTCGCAAAATCTGCGCGGTGCAGCATTCGGACCCCTTTTTGCTATTACTGTATACGAAATACGATATACTCAATCTTCCGAGAGTCAATGCCACATGTTTCCGGGGAGGGTCGGGTGACCGCAACAAACTGTCTTAGAACCGCTTTTATCGGCACATTTCTGATGATTTCCGCGCTTTTCGCCCCGGCGGCGACTCGTGCGGAGGCGCCCGGCGCGGGCCGGATTGCGATTACGGGCGTGACATTGATCGACGGCACAGGCGCGCCGCCAAAGCCCGGCATGACCGTCGTCGTCGACAAGGGCCGGATCGTTTCGATCAGCAATAGCCCGGCCGATGCAGCGGGCGCGCAGCTTATCGACGGGCGCGGGCGCTATTTGCTCCCCGGCTTCATCGACAGCAATGTTCATGTCTCGGTCTATGGCCAGCCGGCTCGGCGCGACACGTCATTGAAATATGCCGACAGCGGCGAGGAACTCGCACTCGAATTTGCACAGCGCGCGCTGACCTATGGCGTGACGACGATGCGCGACAGCTATGGCGTGCTGCCGCCGATCCTGACGGTACGCGACCGGATCGACCGCGGCGAAGTCGTCGGCGCCCGGCTCAAGGCGGCGGGCAATATCCTCGGCTGGGGCGGGCCCTTTTCGCTGACCTTCTCGCTTACCAAGGATTCGGACCTGTCGTTGTTCCAAGAGAAATGGAACGACCTGCTGGCGCAGGACATGGGCGAAGAGATCATGGACATGACGCCCGAGGAGCTCCGCGTCGCGATGAACCGCTATCTCGACAAGGGGATCGACTTCATCAAATATGGCGGAACCAGCCATTTCCTTCGCCCCGCGCTGATCGGCTTTTCACCGCGCCAGCAGGCGGTGATTGTCGAAGAGGCGCACAAGCGCGGCAAGCCGGTCGAGACGCATGCGACAAGTTCGGAAGGACTGACGCTCGCGGTCGAGGCGGGGATCGACCTGATCCAGCATCCCGAACTGACCAGCCGCGACTTGCCCGATGAACTGATCGCGCTGATCGTGAAGAAGGATGTGCTGTGCGGGATACGGTCGAACTATATCACCGGCGACTATCGTAAGAAGCATCTCGCGAAGCGCGCCGAACTGGAAGCGAAGATCGCGAAGATGCCGCCTGCGACGACCAGCGCCGAACGTTGGCGCCGGCTCGAGGCGATGGACGATAATCAGGACGTGCAACGCCGCAACGCCGAACGGCTCATCAAGGCGGGGTGCCGCGTCACCCCCGCGACCGACAGCTTCTATGGCGACGCGCCCGAGTTCCGCCGCGTGCCCAAGGGCGACGAGGCCGAGCCGGGGATCGGGACGATCCGTGCGATCGAGGGGCTCGTCGAACTCGGCATGACCCCGATGCAAGCGATCGTCGCGGGGACGAAGCATGGCGCCGCCGCGGCGCGGTTGAGCGATGATCTCGGCACGATCGAGGCGGGGAAGATCGCCGACCTCGTCCTGCTCTCCGCCAACCCGCTCGCCGATATCCGCAACATCGAAAAGGTCGAGGCGGTGATCGCGCAGGGAAAGCTTGTCGATCGCTCGCGGCTGCCCGAACATCCGCTGTTCCTGCGTAAGCCCTAAGGGAGAGAGCCATGATGAAATGGATGAATATGCTGGCGGCGGTGATGCTCTTCGCTACGGCATCGCCCGCGCATGCCGACGAGGCGGCCGAAAAGTCGGCGATACTGAAAGTCGTCGCCGATATGGAGGCCGCGTGGAATCGCAGCGACTTCACCGGCTATATGGCGGGCTTCCGCAACCCCGGCGTGATCTTCGTCTCGGGGGGCAAGATACAGGACGGCTGGCAGGGGACGCTCGACCATTATGTGCACGATTATGGCGGCTCGCCCGACCGCCGCGGCACGGTCCATTTCTATGACATCAGCATCGACATGCTCGCACCCGACGCCGCGCTGCTCATCAGCCATTATCGCCTGACCCGGCCCGAACGCGCGCAACAAGGCATCAACACCCGCCTGTTCCGCAAGGTCGACGGACGCTGGGTCATCGCGATGAACCATGTCTCGTCCTACGACCCCGCGGCAGCGCCCGCCGCGAAGTAGGATATGAAAGCCGCGCGAACCGTGGCGGACGAAGAGCCGCTTGGGGGTGGGAAGCGGACATCCCGTCCCCCACTTCCGTCATCCCGGGCTTGACCCGGGATCCCGCTTTTGGACGCGCTCACTGGCTTCGACCTCAAGCGGGACCCCGGATCAAGTCCGGGGTGACGGTGTGTGGAGGTCCGCGATCGGTCGAGACAGGCCACTCGTCCAGCAGGCCACCTCTACGCCAGGACGCACCCCGCCTTCACCGATCGCGCAGCGGCCGGCGCGCGACATCATTTTCGATGATGTGCCGGATCGTGATGAGCGTCTTGAACGAATGAACGCCCTTGTCCTCGCCCAGCGCGCGGCGCGTGAAGGCGTCATATTCCTCCATCGAACCGATCTGCACCTTCAGCAGGAAATCATCGTCCCCCGTCACGTCCCACGCCCCCGTGATTTCGGGATGACGGGCGATCTCGCGTGCAAAGGCATCCATATTCTGCGGCCCCGCCTGTTGCATCCGAACGAGGATATGCATGGTGAGCGCCGATCCGGTCAACGCAGGGTCGACCACCGCGATATCGGCGATGATCACCTTCTCTTCGCGCAGGCGGCGCAGGCGGCGCAGAACTGCCGACAGCGACAGCCCGACCTTTTCGGCAAGGATTCGTGCGGGCTGAAGATTATCGTGCCGTACAAGTTCGAGCAGCCGGCGGTCGAAATCGTCGAGATCGGTGATTTTTTGCATGGGTCTGACCATAACGCGAAAATTGGTCGCCCGCACGGCGAATTTCGGCACCAATCGTCATGTCGACCGGGTTAATAGAGATTCGTCCGGGCGGCGCTCTCCCTTGTCCGCGAATCCGGACGAAGGAGACTGAAGATGACCCGTTCGACCCCCGAAACGCACTGGATTGCCCGCGTCTGGACCGCCGCCGTCGAAGCCTCGGCGACTGCCGTCGCCATTCATTATGCGGCGCCCTGGCAGCGCGCATCGACCTCATCGCATTCGGAACGGACCGCCCGCGGCGCTTGCGCCGCCTGACGGTCCGCCCTGCCCGCCGCGGTCAGCAGCGACGCTTGCGGTCGATCTCACGTCCGAGCAGCGCGCCGCCCGCGGCACCGAGGATCGTACCCGTCGCGCGGTCGCCTCGGCGGTCGACTTCGCGGCCCAGCAATGCGCCTGCAGCGCCGCCGACGATCAGTCCGGTCGTGCCGCTCGTGCGGCAATTGCGATAATAGCGTTTGTCGCGGTGATGCCGGTAGTCGCGGCGATCATAGCGATCATGGCCGCGGTCGCTGTAATAGCCGTGCCGATGGTGGCGGCTGCGCGCATCGGCTTCGGTCGGCAAGGCCGCCATCGTGGTCGCGCCGATCAAGGCGGTCAGCGCCAGCCTCTTCATCAAAAACATTTTATGTCCTTCCATCCTGAACCCCCGCGATCAGGATTAGGAAATGAAAGCTGGCCGGTGGCTGAACCCGACGACGCAACCGTCGGCGCGGATCAGCGATTCGCCGACGATTTTGGGCGGCCCGTCGCAACGCGTTGCCAGGTGGCCGACAAAAGCTAGGCGAACGCGCCGACGCTCTCGATGAACTTGATCACCGAAATCGGTTTCGAGACATAGGCTTCGGCGCCGGCCGCCTTGATCTGCTCCTCATCGCCCTTCCCGGCATAGGCCGTGACCGCCATGATCGGCACCGCGCGCAGGGTCAGGTCGGCCTTCATCTGGCCGATCAGGTCGAGCCCGCTGACGTGCGGCAACTGGATATCCATGATGATGAGGTCGGGTGAAACCTCGCGCGCCTTCGCCAGCGCATCGCGCCCGTCGCGCACCGGATGCGCGCTATAGCCATGGGCGTTGAGCAGGTCGCAGAAGAGACGCAGGTTGAGCTCATTATCTTCGACGACCAGGATGGTCTTGCCCATGTTGCTTATGTTCCCCACCTTGCGTGCGCGGTCCGTTTAGGCGAATCGGCCGCATGACACAATTGCATCGCGACGAAGGGACTTACGACTTGAACGACGGCGATGCCGCCTTGGCGCTTCAGGCCCTCGGCTGGATATTGAGCGACGAGCCGCGCGCCGAGCGGTTGCTGGGCCTGACCGGGCTTGCGCCGGACGAACTGCGCGCCTCGTTGGACGAGCAGGCGACGCTTGCGGCGATCATGTCTTTCCTGACGGGCCACGAAAATGATCTTGTCGCCTGCGCCGATGCATTGCAGGTGCCGCCCGCCAGCATCGCCGCCGCGGCGCAAAGACTTGAAGGAACCACCGCATGAACCGCCCGCTCGTCATCACCGATTGCGACGAGGTGCTGATGCACATGGTCGTGCCCTTCGCCGAATGGGTCGACGCCGAACATGGCGTGATCTTTCGCATAGAGGATGCAAGTTTCGCGAATGCGCTGAAGCGCAAGGAGTGCGGTACGCCGCTTGAGGCGGCCGAAGTATGGCCGCTCCTCGACGGCTTTTTCCGCACGGAAATGACGCGGCAATATCCGATCATGGGCGCGCTCGCGGCGATGGCGGCGATTGGCGCCGAGGCCGATATCGTCGTCCTCACCAACGTCGGCCCCGAACATCAGCAGGCGCGGATCGACCAGCTTGCGCTCCACGACTTCCACGCGCCGGTGATCGGCAGCCGCGGCGGCAAGGGCGAGCCGGTGCGACGCCTGATCGAGCAATATCAGCCTTCGGTTACGGTCTTCATCGACGATCTTGCCGGCCATCACCAGTCGGTCGCGCATGAGGCGCCCGACGTGTGGCGGCTGCACCTGGTCGGCGAGCCGGCGATCGCGGACAAGATCGCCCCGGCGAAATATGCCCACGCGCGAATCGACGATTGGAATGACGCGCAGCGCTGGATATTGGCGCGCCTTGCCGAAAACATCCCCGCCCCGGCCCCCGAGCCGGTCTAATCAAGGAACGCCGCATGGATATCGCCGCCAAAATTGCCGAACTCGGCCTCGAACTCCCCAAGCCCGCCGCGCCGGTCGCCGCTTATGTGCCTGTCGTCGAACATGGCGGCTTGCTTTACGTGAGCGGCCAGTTGCCCTTCCGGGACGGACAGGTCGTCACCGGCCGCCTTGGCGAGGATGTCGACGTCGCTGGCGGCCAGGATGCCGCGCAGCGCGTCGCGCTGATGCTCGTCGCGCAGATCGGGCAGGCGCTGGGCGGCGACTGGTCGCGCGTCGAGCGCGTCGTCAAGCTTGGCGTCTTCGTCAACAGCACGCCCGGCTTCACCGATCAGGCAAAGGTCGCCAATGGCGCATCGGAGCTGTTCGAGACGCTGTTCGGTGAAGCGGGCCGTCACGCGCGCGCCGCGGTCGGCGTCGCGGTGCTCCCGCTCGGCGCCGCGGTCGAGGCCGACGCAATCGTCGCGGTGCGACCAGCATAAGCCATGGCCGAGGCCGACCCGCCGACACGCACCATATCGCTCGGTAGCGGCGTGGCCGCGATCGGCGCGGCGGCTTGGGACGCGCTTCACGACGGCGGCAATCCGTTTGTGAGCCACGCGTTCCTGACGTTGCTCGAAGAATCGGGCAGCGTCGGGGCGGGTACCGGCTGGCAGGTGGCACCCTTGCTCGTCGAGGATGCCGGCGGCGCGCTCGTCGCCGCCGCGCCTGCGTATCTCAAATCGCACAGCCAGGGCGAATATGTGTTCGACCATGCCTGGGCTGATGCCTGGGCGCGCGCTGGCGGCGATTATTATCCCAAGCTGCAGATCGCCGCGCCCTTCACGCCGGTGCCGGGGCCGCGCCTGTTGTCGAAGGAAAGGGGCGACGCCTTGCTGCTGCTTCGAGCGGCAGAGGCGGTGGTGCGGCAGAACGAGCTGTCGTCGGCGCATGCAACCTTTGTCGCGCCGGAGCAGATGTCACTGTTCGAGGAGGCGGGATGGCTGATCCGCCGCGATATCCAGTTCCATTTCGCGAATAGCGGCTATGCCAGCTTCGATGATTTCCTCGTCACGCTGAATTCGCAGAAGCGCAAGCAGTTGCGCAAGGAACGGCTGCGAGCCGTCGAAGGTCTACGGATCGAGGAACTCACCGGCGACGCGATCCGGCCCGAGCATTGGGACGCGATGTGGCTCTTCTATCAGGACACGGGCGCGCGCAAATGGGGACATCCCTACCTCACGCGCGAAGCGTTCGACCTGATGGGTGCACGAATGGCGGAGCGGATCATCCTGCTCATCGCCTTTGACAGCGAGGAGCGACCAATCGCGGGCGCTCTGCACTTCCTCGGATCCGATACGCTCTATGGTCGCTATTGGGGATGCCTTATGGAGATCCCCTATCTGCATTTCGAGCTATGCTATTATCGCGCGATCGACATTGCGATCGAACGCGGCTTGAAGCGCGTCGAAGCGGGCGCGCAAGGCGGGCACAAGCTCGCGCGCGGCTATGGGCCCGTTGCGACCTGGTCGGCGCATTTCATCGCCGACCCGGGCTTTCGCCGGGCGGTCGCGGATTACCTCGAACAGGAACGCCGCGCCGAAGAATCTGAAATGGAGTGGCTGGAAGGGCATACGCCCTTCAAGCGGAAGGATTAGGCCGCGAAGCGGCGAGCGGCGGGACGGCGAGCCGTTTCGTCAAGCCAGGCGCGCGCCTGACGCTGCGCTTCGGCGATTTCGTCGCGTGACATTTCGTCCGACAGGTCGGCACGGCACTGCTGGCCTTCGACATTGCCGCCGAGCGCGGCAAGGTTGAACCATTTATGCGCCTGGATCAGGTCGACATCGACCCCGCCGGTGCCGGTCGAAAAAGCGATACCGAGATCGAAATAGGCATTGGCGTCGCCGCGTGCGGCGTCGAGCAGACGGCTCTCGATCAGATATTGGGCAGACTTCAGACTATTCGCCATGATAAACCCCCTTTGCCTCCACCCCACATGGAGACCTCGGGGCCCAAATTTGCGATTTATGGTCAACAAAGCGTTAATGATGATCGAACTTTTTGTGGATATCCTGTGAAACCCACGAAAATCCTTGAATTTCGACGCCTGTCAACCGACGGCAAGATTGTCGATCAACCGCGTTTTTCCGATCCGTGCCGCTGCGAGAAGCCGCGCGGGCGCGCGAAATACGCTTAGGCGTTCGAGGCTGTCGGCGTCGGCGAGCGCGACATAATCGACGCTGTCGAAGCCGCCCTTGATGATCGCAGCTTCGGCCTTGGCAAGCGTTTCGCCGACATCGGCGCCGCCTGCGATCGCCTTCGCCGCGGTGCTCAGCGCGTCGGGAAAGGCGGTCGCTGCCGCGCGCTGCTCCTTGGACAGATAGGCGTTGCGCGACGACAGCGCGAGCCCGTCGCTGTCGCGCGCGATTGGTGCCCCCATGATGTCGATCCCGAAATCGAGATCGCGCGCCATTCGGCGGATGATCGCGAGCTGCTGCCAATCCTTTTCGCCGAAAATAGCGACATCGGGGCGCACCTGATTGAATAATTTGGCGACGACGGTCGCAACGCCGTCGAAATGGCCCGGGCGCGCGGCACCGCAATAATCGGCGCCCAGTCCGGCAACCTCGATATGCGTGCTGTGCCCGCCAGGGTACATCGTCGCGACGTCGGGCGCCCAGAGCAGCCCCGTGCCCTCCTGCGCGAGCATCGCGGCGTCGCGCGCCTCGTCGCGCGGATAGGCGTCGAAATCCTCGTTCGGTCCGAACTGGGTCGGATTGACGAAAATCGACACGACGGCATGGTCGGCGACGCGCCGCGCCATGCGGACGAGCGAGAGATGGCCGTTATGCAGCGATCCCATCGTCGGAACCAGAGCGACGCTCTTTCCTCCCTGCTTCAGTGCCGTAACGGCACGGTGCAGCATCGCGATGTCACGGATGATTTGCACGGTTGGTCGCCCTCCGATATTGGCGCGACTATATCACTTCGCGCGCCGGCCGCCCATGCCGCGCTAACAGGAAAATCGCAACGCTCATGACGAAGCCAGCACCGCACCGCATCATCTTTGCCAATGAAAAGGGCGGGACCGGCAAATCGACCTGTGCGGTGCATTTCGCTGTGGCTCTGGCGACGCAGGGCTGGCGCGTCGCGGGGATCGACCTCGACCCGCGCCAGCGCACCTTCCACCGCTATCTCGAAAACCGCGAGCAGACCGCGAAACGCCGCGAGGTCGCATTGCCGACCCCGCGCTTCGAGGTATTCACCGGCTCAACGATCGAGGAACTCGACGAGCAGGTCGCGCGGCTTTCGGAAGACGCCGACTTTCTGATTGCCGACACGCCGGGACGCGACGATATCTTCGCGCGCCACCTTGCGACGAGCGCCGATACGCTCGTCACCCCGATCAACGACAGTTTCATCGACTTCGACCTGATCGGGCAGGTCGATCCCGAAACCTTCCAGGTTACGCGTCCGAGCTTCTATTCCGAACTGATCTGGGACACGCGCAAGGCACGCGCAAAGACTGACGGGCGGACGATCGACTGGATCATCCTGCGCAACCGTCTTCAGCATGTCGACGCGCACAATATGCGCCGCGTCGGCGAAGCATTGACCCAATTGTCGCGCCGCGTTGGTTTCCGCGTCATCCCGGGACTCGGTGAGCGCGTCATCTATCGCGAGCTTTTCCCGGCTGGCCTCACCCTGCTCGACAAGGCACACCTTGGCGGCATGGGGATTGGCCACGTCGTCGCGCGGCAGGAACTCCGCGAGGCGATGGGCGGACTGAACCTACCGGCGCGTGAGCGATTGCATCCGGACGGGGACCTGTTCGCCGCCGCCTGACCCCTTCTCTCCCCAAAGAGGTTCAAAGATGACGCACAATTTCCACCCGACGATGCTACGCGAATACGACATCCGCGGGGTCGTCGGCGACACGCTGTCGGACAAGGATGCCTACGCGATCGGCCGCAGCTTCGCGACGTTGGTCCGCCGCGCGGGCGGCAAGCGCGTCGCCGTCGGTTATGACGGGCGGCTTTCGTCGCCGATGCTCGCCGATGCGCTGATCGCCGGGGTCAATGACGCGGGCGTTGACGCACTCAACGTCGGGCTCGGCCCGACGCCGATGCTCTATTATGCCGCATCAACCGAAGATGTGGATGGCGGCATACAGATAACCGGCAGCCACAATCCCCCCGACTATAACGGTTTCAAATTTGTGATGCAGGGGCGTCCCTTCTACGGCGCCGACATCCTTGGCATCGGTAAAATGGCCGCCGCGGGCGACTGGGACAGCGGCGAAGGCTCGTCTGAGAGCATCGATATCGTCGACGCCTATGTCGACCGGCTGGTCCAAGGTTTCGCCGGCGGCGCCTTCCGCATCGGCTGGGACGCCGGCAACGGCGCCGCGGGCACCGTCATCGAAAAACTCACCGCGCGCCTGCCCGGCGAGCACCACCTGTTGTTTACCGACATCGACGGGCATTTCCCGAATCACCATCCCGATCCGACCGAGGAAAAGAATCTCGCGGACCTGCGCAAGCTCGTCGCGGAGAAGAGCCTCGATTTCGGCGTCGCTTTCGATGGAGACGGCGACCGTATCGGCGCGATCGACGGCGAGGGCCGCGTGATCTGGGGTGACCAGCTTTTGCAAATATATGCCGCGGCGGTTCTGAAGGACCTGCCCGGCGCGACGGTCATCGCCGATGTGAAGGCGAGTCAGGCGCTGTTCGACCGCGTTGCCGAACTCGGCGGAAAGCCCTTGATGTGGAAGACCGGCCACAGCCTGATCAAGGCGAAGATGAAGGAAACCGGCAGCCCGCTGGCGGGCGAGATGAGCGGGCATATCTTCTTCGCCGATCGTTATTACGGCTATGACGATGCGCCCTATGCCGCGATACGGCTGATCGAGGCGGCAACGAAGCTTGGGCAGAGTGTCACCGAACTGCGCGGCAGCATGGCGCCGATGGTCAACACCCCCGAAATGCGCTTCCAGGTCGATGAGAGCCGCAAATTCGCCATTGTGGATGAAGTCCTGGATCGGCTCGGCGAATCGGGCGCGAAAGTCGACCGGACCGACGGCGCGCGCGTACTCACCGACGACGGCTGGTGGCTGCTCCGCGCCTCCAACACGCAGGACGTGCTCGTCGCGCGCGCCGAAGCGAAGGACGAGGCGGCACTGACGCGCCTGCTCGCGGCAATCGACGAACAGCTCGCCTTGTCGGGGATCGTACGCGGGCCGCAGGCGGCGCATTAGGCGCCGCCGCCCTCACGGCTTTCATTGCCCTGCAAAAATCTTGCCAGATTGACGTTCGCCGCGTCGCTGGGGTAACGCCGCTCGGGGGCTAGAAACGGAACCGACCGACCTATGACCGACGACGAATCCATCACTGGCACGCTGAACGAGGGCGATCACGGCGTCACCGAGCACAAGGCGCATGTCCGTGAGGATGCCGCCGCGGGCAACGGCCTCGCGGTCATTTCGATCGCCAAAAGCTATGACAAGCGCGTGGTGCTGTCGGACGTGTCGCTGTCGGTCGGCAAGGGTGAGGTCGTCGGCTTGCTCGGCCCGAACGGCGCGGGCAAGACGACCTGCTTTTATTCGATCATGGGACTGGTGAAGCCCGACGCCGGGCGCATCATGCTCGACGGTGCCGACATCACCGCTCTGCCGATGTACCGCCGCGCTATCCTCGGTCTCGGCTACCTGCCGCAGGAAACCTCGATCTTTCGCGGCATGACGGTCGAGCAGAATATCGGCGCGGTGCTCGAACTCAGCGAACCCGACAAGATCGAGCGCGAACGGCGGATGGAAGAGTTGCTCGATGAATTCGGGCTGACGCGCCTCCGCGATTCGGCAGCGATGGCGCTGTCCGGCGGCGAACGCCGCCGCGCCGAAATCGCGCGCGCGCTCGCGGCGAACCCCTCGATCATGCTGCTCGACGAACCGTTCGCGGGCATCGATCCGCTCTCAATCAGCGACATCCGCGATCTGGTCGCCGATTTGAAGACGCGCGGGATCGGCGTGTTGATCACCGACCATAATGTGCGCGAGACGCTCGACCTCGTCGACCGCGCCTGCATCATTTACGACGGCAAGGTGCTGCTTGCCGGCTCCCCGGAAGAGCTCGTCGCCGATCCCGAGGTGCGCCGCCTCTATCTCGGCGAGGGCTTCTCATTGTGATCGAATAGTCGCCGATGGCGTTGGGTCCGCGCCTCGATCTCCGCCAGTCGCAATCGCTGGTGATGACGCCGCAGCTGCAGCAAGCGATCAAGCTGCTGGCGCTGTCGAACCTTGAACTCGAAGCCTATCTGGCCGAGGCGCTCGAGGGCAATCCGCTGCTCGACACCGCCTCGGCCGACAGCGACGGCAGCGCGGGCGATCCCGAATTCACGCCCGGCGGCGACGCACCGACGACCGAAGCCGCGTCGCTCGACACCGATCAGGCATTGTCCGCCGATGGCGGCACCGCGAACGACCTCGACGTCGACCTCGCCGCCGACAGCTTTCATCACGACAGCGCTAGCGACAATGTCGGGCTGTCGGGATCTAGTGAGGATATCGATTTCGACAGCTTTGCCGAACATGACGGCACGCTCCACGACCATCTGATGGCGCAAGTCGGCGAGCGCTTTGGCGGCATCGAAGCGATCGTCGCGGGCCAGCTCGTCGCACTGATCGACGAGGCGGGATATCTTCGCGCCGACCTTGCCGAACTTGCGGCGCAGCTCGGCGTACCGCTTGCACTGATCGAAGAAGTGCTCGCCGTCATCCAGTACTTCGACCCATCGGGCGTCGGGGGCCGCGACCTTGCCGAATGTATTGCGATCCAGGCGCGCGAGGCCGACCGCTACGACCCCGCAATGGCGACGATGATCGCGCACCTCGATCTGGTCGCAAAAGGCGCCTTCCCGCAACTGAAGCGTATCTGCGGGGTCGACGATGAAGATCTTGCCGACATGATTCGCGAACTGCGCGGCTATGATCCGAAACCCGGCCTCAAATTCGGCGGTGAGGGCGCGCCGGCGGTCGTCCCCGATCTTTATATCCGCCAGACCGCAAACGGCTGGGCGGTCGAGATCAACGGCGGCACGCTGCCGCGGCTGCTCGTCAATCGCCGATATTACACCGAACTCGCGCAAGGCGCGGCGGCGAAAAGCAAGGCGTGGCTGTCCGAACAGCTTGCGGGCGCAAACTGGCTGGTGCGCGCGCTCGACCAGCGCCAGCGGACGATCGTCAAGGTCGCCAGCGCAATCGTGAAGCAGCAGGAGGGCTTTTTCCTGCATGGCGTCGCGCATATGCGTCCGCTGACCCTGCGGCAGGTGGCCGAGGAAATCGGCATGCACGAATCGACCGTAAGCCGCGTCACGAGCAACAAATATCTGAGCTGCGCACGCGGGCTGTTCGAACTTAAATATTTCTTCTCGAGCGGCATTTCGGCGACCGAGGGCGACGGCGCGGTATCGGCCGAAGCGGTGAAAAGCCGGATCAAGGCGATGATCGAGGCAGAGGATGCGAAGGCGATTCTCTCCGACGAGACGATCGCGCAAAAACTGTCGGCCGAGGGGCATGACATCGCACGGCGCACCGTCGTCAAATATCGCGAGGCGATGGGCTATGGCTCGTCGGTGCAAAGGCGGCGGCAAAAAGCTTTGGCGGGTTAGATCGGCCTCCTTTTTCATCGTCACCCCGGACTTGATCCGGGGTCCATGCGATCGAGCGCGGCGATGGATGCCGGATCAAGTCCGGCATGACGAAATATGGGCGAGGGGGCGGTTGACTTTTCGGCCTTATCCCCATAGTTGCGCCGCTTCGCGTCAACACGCCAAGATTTACGGACAAGAACCATGAAGATTCGCAACAGCCTGAAGTCGCTGAAGGACCGCCACCGGGATAACCGCGTTATCCGCCGCCGTGGCCGCACCTATGTGATCAACAAGACCAACCGCCGCTTCAAGGCGCGCCAGGGCTGATGCCCCTGCGCGGGGCGTTTTCGTCCCGTTTGCTTTTGGTGAACAGCGTTACGCCGTCGGAGGCTTCCGGCGGCGCTTTCGCGTGTCTGGAGGCCGTATGATTCGCCAGAGCGTGATCTTCGACGTCGGCCGCGTCCTGTTCGACTGGGACCTGCGCTATCTGTTCGCCAAGCTGATCGCCGAAAAAGACGAGCTCGAATGGTTCGTGACCAATGTCGTCACGCCGCAATGGCATTTTCAGCACGACGCGGGCCGCCCGCTTGCCGACATGCTGCCCGAGCTCAAAACCGAGTTTCCGGGGCATGACGCGCTGATCGACGCCTATGCGACGCGTTTCAACGAGACGATTCCCGGCCCGATGCCCGGCAGCCTCGAACTCGTCGAACGACTCGACGCTACCGGGGTCCCGCTGTTCGCGATCACCAATTTCGGGCATGAATTCTGGGAAGCGTTCCGCCCGACCCAGCCGGTCTTTGATTGCTTCCGCGATATTATAGTGTCGGGAACCGAAAAACTGCTGAAGCCAGACCCCGCGATTTACCGCCTCGCGATAGAGCGATTCGGCATCGACCCCGCGGGCGCGATTTTCATCGACGATGTTGCCGCGAATGTCGCGGGCGCCGAAGCGGTCGGCATCGCGGGTCACCAGTTCGTCGATGCGCCGACGCTGGAGCGCGATCTGGTCGCGCGGGGTTACCTCGCCGCCGTTTGATCGTTCGTGCCTTGCGGCCGATTCAGCTCCGCGAGTTGCGTGTCATAATGCTCGCGCGACTTCCATCCACGCGGATCCGGACCATAAATATTTGGCCCGATCGTGGGAGACCAGAACAGCAGCGCGAGCCAGATGATGAGCGACAGAAAGGCGATTTCGGGCAAGCCAATCGCCTCTCCGATAAAGGGCAAGGCGATGATGACCGCAAGCCACCAGCCCGGACGCGAAATATCGTGGAGCCGCCCCACCACCATATAAGCAATGATTAAGCCAACCACGACCTCCACGAAGACGCGCCACAGGGGGTAGCTCGCGGGATTGGACAGTGCATCGAAGCTGAACCCCAAATTGAATGTCAGCTCGATTCGTCCATGGCTTCCAAGGTCGACCAGGAATTTCGCAATGCTGATCAGAAACAGCACGCCGATAAGCCGGCCGCGCGTGCATCGGCCAACGGGAAAGAAACGGCGAGCGAACGACGCCACTATTTCTCCACACCCAACTGCGTCAGCACGAAGGCGAACTCCTCGGCATCCTCGCGCAGCGCGCCCCAGCGTCCCGATTTGCCTGCGTGGCCCGCGCCCATGTTGGTGCGCAGCAGCAGCGTCGCGTCGTTGGTGCGCGTCGCGCGCAGCTTCGCGACCCACTTCGCAGGCTCCCAATAGGTCACGCGCGGATCGTTGAGGCCGGCCGAGACGAGCATCGGCGGATAAGCCTTCGCCGTCACATTATCGTACGGGCTGTAGCTCAACATATAATCGAACGCCGCCTTGTCGGTGATCGGATTGCCCCATTCGGGCCATTCGCCCGGGGTCAGCGGCAGCGTCTCGTCGACCATCGTATTGATCACGTCGACGAAGGGCACACCGGCGAGCACCGCGCCCCACAATTCGGGCGCCTGATTATAGACCGCGCCCATCACCTGTCCGCCCGCGGAGCGGCCCTCGATCGAAATCTTGCCTGCGCTGGTATATTTGGCGGCGATCAGGCCTTTGGCGACATCGACGAAATCATTGAACGTATTCTTGCGATGATCGGTCTTGCCCGCGAGATACCAGGCGCGGCCAAGATCGTCGCCGCCGCGAACATGCGCAATGGCATAGATCATCCCGCGATCGACGAGGCTGAGACGCGTCGTCGAGAAACCCGGCGGGACGCGGTAGCCGTATGAGCCATAAACATAGAGGTGCATCGGTGCGCTGCCGTCGCGCGGCGTGCCCTTCTTGTAGACGAGCGACACCGGAACCGGCGTGCCGTCGCGCGAGGGCATATTTACCAGTTCGGTTACATATTCTTCATGATTATAACCGGAAGGAATTTCCTGAACCTTCAGCGTCTCAAGCTTCCCGCTCGCGAGATCATAGTCGAACACCGTATCGGGGGTCACCATCGATTCATAATCCAGGCGCAGCTTGTCCTGATGATATTCGGGATTGTCGCCAAGCCCCGCGACGTAAGTAGCCTCGGGAAATTTGATCCTGCCGGGGTTCAGCGGCGCATCATATTTGCGGATATCGACCTGATCGACACCCTTCTCGCGCGATTCGATCACGAAATAGTCGCGAAAGATCGAGAGGCCGGTGAGGTAATTATCGTTCGATCCGGGGATCAGGGTCTTCCACGTTCCGGGCGCCTTGATGTCCGCGGTCGCGACACGGAAGTTGGGATGCTCGTCGTTGGTATGAATGTAGAGCGTCCCCTCGCGTTCATCGACGCTGTACTCGCGGCCCTTCTTGCGCGCCGACACGAGTTGCATCTTCGCCTCCGGATTGTCGGCGGGAAGCAGATAGACCTCGCTCGTCTCGTTATCGCCCGTCGCGATCACGATATAATTGTCGGCGGCGGTCTTCCCGATTCCGACGCCGAAACCGATGTCGGCCTCCTTGTAGAGCAATTTATCGTCGCTCACGGGGGTGCCGAGCTTGTGCAGCCGGACATTGTCGGTGCGCCAATTCTCGTTCGCGAGGCCATAGAGGATCGCGTCGTTGCCCGACGTCCACACCAGCGACGAGAGCGTGCCGGGGATCGTGTCGGGCAGCAACTCGCCCGTCTCCAGATTGCGGACGCGCGCCTCGAACCGTTCGGAGCCATTGTCGTCGAACGAATAGGCCATCAGCTTGCCGTTCGGGCTGACCGACACTTCGGCAAGGCGGAAGTAATCCTTGCCCGCGGCCATTGCGACCTCGTCGAGGATCAAGGACGCCTCGCCGCCAGCCAGGGGCTTGCGATACCATTTCTTATACTCGGCGCCCTCTTCATATTCGACCCAGTAAACCCAGTCGCCGTCCTTCTGCGGCACCGAGGAATCGGCTTCCTTGATGCGGCCCTTCATCTCCTGGAACAAGGTTTCGACCAGCGCGGCGTGCGGCTTCATCGCGGCGTCGAAATAGGCGTTTTCAGCTTTCACATAATCGAGCACATCCTTGTCATCGACGGTCGGATAGCTTTCGTCCCGCAGCCAGTGATAAGGATCGGACAGCGTCTTGCCGTGCAGCGTCAAGTCGTGCGGGCGCATTTCCGCGACGGGCGCGGCGGGGCTGTTGGTCAATTTGGGCTCTTTCTCTTCGGCGAAGGCGCTCGGGGATACGACAAGCGGGGTGGTAATTGCGGCCAGAAACATCCAAATAGCGCGCATAAGAAACCCCCGCAGCGTCGCCCCGATCGGGCAGGAATGCTGCGATGTAGGAACAAGGAACTAGCCATGTCCAGCCCCGTCCACGCAGAACGGCTCGCCCGCGTCCGCGCCGAACTCGCCGCACGCGGCCTCGACGGCTTCATCGTGCCGATCAGCGACGAGCATATGAGCGAATATGTCGGGGCCTATGCGCAGCGCATGGCCTGGCTGACGGGCTTCGGCGGATCGGCCGGGACGGCCGCCGTGCTTCCCGAAAAGGCGGCGGTGTTCGTCGACGGGCGTTATACGATGCAGGTGCGCGATCAGGTCGACGGCACGCTGTTCGATTATGTCGGCGTGCCGCAGTCGAGCGTCGCCGAATGGCTCGGCGCCAACGTGAGCGCGGGGCAGAAGGTGGGTTACGATCCCTGGCTGCACAGCATCGACTGGGCACGGTCGCTAGAAAAGGGGTTCGCCGCGAAGGGCGCTAGCCTTGTCGCCGTCACGCCCAACCCGCTCGACGCCGCATGGGACGACCAGCCGGCGCCGAGCGACGCGGTGGTGACCGTTCACGATGCCGCGCTCGCGGGGCAGGGTGCGGTCGAGAAGCGCGAAATCATCGCCGACTGGCTGAAGGCGAAGGGCCTCGATACGACCGTGATGACCGCGCTCGATTCGATCGCCTGGACGTTCAATATCCGCGGCACCGACGTCAGCCACACGCCGGTCGGGCTGGCCTTCGCCTTGCTCCACGCCGATGCCACCGCCGACCTGTTCATCGCTCCTGAAAAGGTCACCGACGCCGTGCGCGCGCATCTGGGCAACAGCGTCCGGATCCATGATCGAAACGCGTTCGAGGCGGCGCTGGCGGACCTCAAGGACAAGAAGGTGGCGGTCGATCCCGACCGCGCCGTCGCCGCGATCTTCACCGCACTCGAAGCGGAGGGCGCCAGGATCGAGCGCCATCGCGATCCCGCGGTGCTGCCCAAGGCGATCAAGAACGACGCCGAACTTGATGGTACGCGCGCGGCGCATGTCCGCGACGGCGTTGCTGTCGCGCGCTTCCTCAAATGGATGGAAGCGGTCGCACCGCAGGGTGGACTAGACGAACTCGGCGCAGCGGCGAAGCTCCGCGAATTCCGCGACCAGAGCGGCGTGCTGAAGGATTTGTCGTTCGACACCATCTCGGCCGCCGGCCCCAACGGCGCACTACCGCATTACAAGGTCGATGAGACGACCAACCGGGCGGTAGAGACCGGCACGCTCTATCTCGTCGATTCGGGCGGCCAATATGCCGACGGAACGACCGACATCACGCGGACGATCGCGATCGGGGCACCCACCGCCGAGATGCGTCGCCGCTTCACACAGGTGCTCAAAGGTCATATCGCACTTGCCACCGCGCGCTTCCCCAAGGGGACGCGCGGCAGCCAGCTCGATATTCTGGCGCGCCAATATCTGTGGGCCGACGGGGTCGACTATGCGCATGGCACTGGGCACGGTGTCGGATCCTATCTTGCGGTCCACGAAGGGCCGCAACGCATCGCCAAACCCGCCGGCGGGCAGGCGGGGACCGAAGAAGCGCTGCACGCCGGCATGATCCTCTCGAACGAGCCCGGCTATTACAAGGCAGGCCATTTCGGCATCCGCATCGAAAATCTCGTCGTCGTCACGCCGCAAAGCATCGCGGGCGCCGAGGAGGACATGCTGGGGTTCGAGACGATCACCTTTGCCCCGATCGCGCAAAATCTGGTCGATGTCGCGATGCTCTCACCCGCCGAAGCCGACTGGCTCGACGCGTATCACGCCGCGGTATTGGAAAAGGTCGGCGCGGGGATGGAAGGCGAGGAGCGGGCATGGCTCGAAGCAGCTTGCGCGCCGCTCGACCGCATCAGCGCCGCGCTCGCGGCCTGAGGCCGAGCATGACCGATAGCCGCAGCGACGTGCCGCTGGCCGATTTTCGCGTACAGGAGCGCGTGCGCGTACGCTTCAACGAGATCGACGGGCAGAATATCGTCTTCAACGCCAATTATCTGGTCTACGCCGACATCGGGGTGACCGAATATTTCCGCGCGCTTGGCGAGGGACAGCCCGGACCATATTTTCACCAATATGGTACAGACATCCGCGAAACGCATTGTGAGATCGAGTATCACGCGCCTGCGCGGCTTGACGAACTAATCACGATCGCAGCCCGAATCAGCCGTTTCGGCCGTACGAACTTCACGGTTCATTGTAGCGTTTTTCGCGGAAACGAGCGGCTGACCGATATCGAAATCAGCTATGCGCATCTTGATACCGATAGCGGAAAACCGACGCCGCTGCCGGGCAGCTTTATCGCCGAAGTACGACGATTCGAAACGCGGATGCCGACGCAAGACTGAGGCGGATGTTCCGAATCGACCCTCTCAATCAAAAAGGTCGAAAAAAAAGGGCCACCCGAGGGTGGCCCGTGAAAGTTTTGGGAGAGGATGCCTAAAAGGCAAGTGTGATATTGCACTGCACAATGAATGTTGCAACTGCGAAAAGCACATCTGCTATTGCATTTTTTGCAATCGAGAACGCTCACATTCGTCATTCGGCGCAATCGCTCCCATTCGCACGCCCTCTCGCAAATCGCCGCGACATCGCCTAAATTGCGCGCATGGGAATGTTCAACAAAATGGATGTCAGCGGCGGCCTGTCCGATTTCTGGGCCTATGTTCGCGAACCCCGCCCGCATCGCTGGGCGATCTGGGGCGTCGCGCTGGCGCTGACCTGGCTGATTTTCACCGGCGTCGAGAAATATCTGATCCCTTATGAAAAGCCCAAGGAACAGATCATCTATTTCGAGAACTGGACCGCGAACCGCAGCGCGGCGGATATTCGCGCCGACTGGGTAGCGCGTGCCAAGGAAACAACGCTGCATAACGCGCAGAAGCGCGCCGAGTATCAGCGCTTCGCCGACAGCCTGGGTATCGAATATGATTCGACCGAGGCCGACAAGGTGACGCGCGAGACGCTGGGCGAAGAGGCGGCCGCGGCGGCAAAGAAGAAGCGCGAACCAGTGCAGGTCCGCTCGACGCTGGCCGAGCGCGCAGCGCGCGGGGCGCAGCCCAACCAAACCGCCGACTGAGCGCATGCAGCGGGGGCCTGCCGATGCCGACTGGATGGCCAATGCTATCGCGCTGTCGCAGCGCGGTCGGCCAGTCTCGGCACCCAATCCCAACGTCGGCTGCCTCATCGTCAAGCAGGGAAAGATCGTCGCGCGCGGCTGGACGCAGCGGGGCGGACGTCCGCATGCAGAAGCGATTGCGCTCGCGGCAGCGGGCGAAGCAGCGCGCGGGGCGACCGCCTATGTCACGCTGGAACCCTGTGCGCATGAAAGCCCGCGCGGCCCGGCGTGCAGCGATTCGCTGATTGCCGCCGGCATCGCGCGCGTCGTGATCGCGGCGCAGGACCCCGACCCACGCACCGACGGCAAAGGCATCGCGCGGCTGCAGGCGGCCGGGATCGAAGTCGTTTTCAACCTCCTTCCGGGCGCAGCGCGGAGTGCGATGGCACCCTGGTGGACGCGCCGCGCGGAAGCGCGGCCGTTCGTGACGTTGAAGCTCGCGACCTCGCTCGACGGCTGCATTGCCCGCGCCGATGGGTCGAGCCGCTGGATCACCGGCGAGCGCGCCCGCGCGCACGGGCATCTCGAACGCGCACAACATCAGGCGATCCTGGTCGGACGCGGCACGTTCGAAGCCGACGCGCCAAAGCTCGACGTGCGCCTGCCGGGGCTGGAGGATCGCAGCCCGAAGAAACTGCTGCTGACGTCGGGAGCCGCGCCCGACGGCTGGACCGCGATCGCCTCACCCGAAGCCATCGAGGGCGTCGATTCGATCCTGGTCGAGGGCGGCGCCGGAGCAGCATCCGCCTTCCTCACCGCCGACCGCGTCGACCGGCTTCTGCTCTATCGCGCGCCGATCCTGATCGGCGGCGGCAAGGCCGCGCTCGGCGACATCGGCCTCACCGATCTGGCCGATGCACATGGCCGCTGGCGCCTTTCCGACAGTCGCCTGCTTGGCAGCGACCGGCTCGACGTCTACGAGCGCGTCAGAGAAGGATAACGCACGCATGTTCACCGGCATCATCACCGACATCGGCACCATTCGCAGCCGCGAGGATCGCGGCGATACGCGGCTCGTCATCGACACCGCCTATGATGTCGGCAGCATCGACATTGGCGCTTCGATCGCCTGTTCGGGCGCGTGCCTGACCGTCGTCGAAAAGGGTGTCGATGCGGGCAGCAACGGCCCTGGCGGTTGGTTCGCGATCGACGCGAGCGGCGAAACGCTCGCGCGTACCGCTCCCGGCATGTGGGACAAGGGACGCCGCCTGAACCTCGAACGCGCGCTGAAGATCGGCGACGAGCTTGGCGGGCACATCGTCACGGGGCATGTCGACGACATCGGGCGCATCGTGTCGGTCGAACCCGTCGGCGACAGCATCACGGTCACCGTCGCCGCGCCCGCGACGCTTGCGCCACATATCGCGCCGAAGGGCTCGATCACCGTCGACGGCGTCTCGCTGACGGTCAACGAAGTGACCGACCAGCCGAATGGCGAGGCGCATTTCACGCTCAACATCATCCCGCACACGCAGGAAATGACGACGCTCGACGAGGCCGCGGCAGGCCGCCCGGTCAATCTCGAGATCGATATCCTCGCGCGCTACCTCGCGCGAATGCAGGCACGCGGCGCCTAAGCTCTAGCGCCTAAGCTCTACTGGCCTTTGATCCAGCCGGCAGCCAGTTCGGGGTCGGCCGCAATCATTGAGCGTCGCATCGCGAGCCGCCCGATCCGCAGCAACTCGGCCTTGCGCCGCGCGGGCGCGAGGTTGCAGTTCGCGGCTTCGCGCACCACCGCCGCGCCATAACGGTCGGCGACGATCAGGCCGGAGGTTTCGGGGCGATAGCCCTCGGTCTCGAGGATCGCGGGGTCGAGCCCGGAAGCGAGCGCCCAATAAAAACGGTCGCACCAGTCGCAATAGTCGGGCCATTTGCCGTCGCCGTGCAGATCGGCACGGCTGACCTTGATCTCCACGATCGTGATATTGCCCTTGGCGTCGATCGCGGTGAGGTCGGTGCGCCGCCCGTTGGGCAAGGACACCTCGGGAATCGCGACCAGTCCTTGCTGCGCGAACAGCCGGCATACCCCGCGCGCGACATCCGCGGCGGTGATCATATCCGTCATCGCCTAAAACCCGTCCTCAGAACGGAACGTCGTCGTCCAGATCGTCGTCGAACGGCGGGCGTCCGCCGCCCGAACTGCCGCCGCCGCCCTGATTCCAGCCGCCGCCCGAGCTGCCGCCCGAACCGCCACCCTGATCCCAGCCGCCCGACGCGCCGCCACCCGACGAACCGCCGCCCTGCGCCCAACTGTCACCACCGCGCGAGCCGCCACCGCCGCCGCCCGGCGCACCGTCGAGCATGGTCAGCGTGCCGCCCATGCCAGCGATCACGATCTCGGTCGTATATTTGTCGTTGCCGTCGCGGTCCTGCCATTTGCGGGTGCGCAGCGAACCTTCGATATAAACCTTCGAGCCCTTTTTCAGGAAGCGCTCGACGACGCCGATCAGCCCTTCGCCGTTGATCACGACCTGATGCCACTCGGTGCGCTCCTTGCGCTCACCGGTCATCCGGTCCTTCCACTGTTCGGACGTCGCGATGCGGAGATTCGCGACCTTGCCACCGTTCTGGAACGACTTGATTTCGGGATCGGCGCCGAGGTTGCCGATCAAAATTACCTTGTTGACGCTGCCAGCCATTGCCGCTCCGCTCCGCTATAAAATGTGGAGGATCAGCCTAGTCCAAAGGCGACGGCTGTCCAGTAAGTGATTCCGGCAGCGGCATAGGCGAGCAGGAACAAATAGCCAACCATGAACATGGGCCATTTCCATCCATTGGTCTCTCGCCGTGTGATCGCGATGGTCGAAATACACTGCGGCGCAAAGACGAACCAGGCGAGGAAAGCGAGCGCCGTCGCGAGGCTCCATTTGCCCTGCAGTCGTTCGCCGAGCGACTGTGCCATCGCATCTTCATCACCGTCGGCGTCGATCGCGTTCGCGGTCGCCATAGCCGACACCGCAACTTCGCGCGCCGCCATCGCGGGGATCAACGCGAGAGCGATGTCGTGGTTGAAACCGATCGGCGCGACGACGACCTCCAGCCCGCTCGCGATCCGGCCGGCGACGCTATATTCGACCTGGCTTTCGCCTTCGGGCGCTTGGGGGAAGGTAAGAAGCAGCCACAGGACGACCGTCGTCATCGCGATAATCGTGCCCGCACGGCGAAGAAAAATCCACGCGCGCTGCCACAGGCCAAGCGCGATGTCGCGCCACTGCGGCATCTGATATCGCGGCATTTCCATCATGAAGCCCGCGTTGGTGCCCTTTGCAACGGTACGGCGCAGCGCCCAGGCGACGACAAGTGCGCCGACGATACCCGCGAGATAGAGGCCGAAGAGCACGACCCCCTGCAGCCCGATACCGGTGCCGCCGACCCCGCGGTTGGGGATGAAGGCAGCGATGATCAGAGCATAGACTGGCAGACGCGCCGAGCAGGTCATCAGCGGCGCGATGAGGATCGTCGTCAATCGGTCCTTTTCATCGGGAATCGCGCGTGTCGCCATGATGCCGGGAACCGCGCAGGCAAAGCTTGACAGCAGCGGGATGAAACCGCGCCCCGACAAGCCGACGCGGCCCATCAGCCCGTCCATCAGAAAGGCGGCGCGCGTCATATAGCCCGATGCTTCGAGCAACAGGATGAAGAGGAAGAGAATCAGGATCTGCGGGAGGAAAACGACGACCGCACCGACACCCGCGAGCAGCCCCTCGACCACCAGATCGCGCAGGAAGTTCTGCGGTATATTGTCGACCACCCAACCCTGCAGCACGCCGACCAGCCCTTCGAGCGCATCGGCAGGCGGGCCGGCCCAGGCATAGACCGCCTGGAACATGACGAACATCAGCGCGAGCAGGATGATCATGCCCGCGACGGGGTGCAGTACGACATTGTCGACACGCTGCGTCCAGCGGCGCACAGGCGTTTCGGTGAGGATCGCGGCGCGCGCGATCGTCCGCGCGCGCTGGTGCAGCGATGCATCATTCGCTTGGGCGGGCGCGGCGGCGGCATGCGGTTGATGCGACTGGAGCGCGCCGTCGACCGCCGCGAGAAGATCGGTCAAACCGCGCTTGCGCACCGCAACCGTCGGCACGACAGGCACGCCCAATTCTTTCGACAGCCGCTGGGCATCGAGCGTCAGCCCGTCACGCTCGGCAAGGTCGAGCATGTTGAGCGCAACGACGGTCGGCAGGCCAAGTTCGAGCAGTTCGAGCGCGAAGCAAAGATGATTGTCGAGGTTTGCGGCGTCGAGCACGACGATCAGCGCGTCGGGGCGCTTTTCGCCATCCTGTTTACCGAGCACGACGTCGCGCGTCACCGCCTCGTCGAGGCTCGCAGGCGTCAGGCTGTAGGTGCCGGGCAGGTCGATGAGCGATATCGGGCGGCCGTCGGCAAAGCTTGCATGCCCCGCCTTTCGCTCGACGGTGACGCCGGGGTAATTGGCGATCTTTTGCCGCGCGCCGGTCAGCGCGTTGAACAGGCTCGATTTGCCGGCATTGGGATTGCCGACTAGGGCGATCGAAGGGATTGCGCCGGTCACGCCGCAGGCTCCACCATGATCGCGGCAGCCTGCTTGCCGCGGATGATCACTTTCATGCGACCGACGGTGAGCGCCAGCGGATCGCGCGAAAAGATGCTGCCGCGGTGAAGCGGAGTGACTTCGCACCCCTCCATCAAACCGAATTCGCGCAGGCGCCGTCCTTCATCCTCCGACATTGCAGTCCAGTCGATACGGGCAATCCGGACCGCGACGCCCAGCGGCGCACGATCGAGCATATTTTCGAAAGCAGTCATTTGCGAGCGATTATCAATATCGCTCGTACGACGCCAGTCCTTTATCGAAACCGGTCAGCGCCCCGGATAGCGCAGCCGCCCGACGAAGCGTGCGAAGCTTGGCCGTTCGATGCTGCGCGATGCGCGGCGATGCTTCCAGCTTTCGAAACGCATCACCTGGTCGATGCGGCGGGCGAGGAAGGCGCGCGTGTCGGCAAAGTCGTCGCTCTCGTCGTTCAGGAACACCGCCATCGTCGAGCCATAGACGGTGCCAAGGATCGCGCGCTTGCTGTAGTGATTATAGTCGGTCGCGGTGTCGCCCGCGAGCCGCCACATATGGTCGGCGGCGCGCCAGCCGAGCTTTGCGGCGTGCGGCGCGTTGGTGGGCAAAGCAAGCAAAGATAGTGCACGGCGCAGCGATTCGCGATTCGGCGCGAGCAGCCCGATGCGCGTTTCGACCAACGTCGTGATACGATCGCGGATCTTCAGCGTCGCGAGTTTCTCGGCGGGCCAGCGGGCCTCCATTGCCGCGTCGATATCGGCGAACCACGCGTCGACCATGTCGCGCCCGCCGCCCGGAAAGGCGAGGCGTGCGACGTCGGCGTCGATACCCACCCGCGCCGCCGCGTCGACGAGGACGGCGTCGCCGAAGCCGTCGAACGCCGCCGACGCCGCGATCAGCGGCGCGAGCGCAGCGCGAATCTCGTCGAGGGTCGGGTCGGCGGGAAGGATCGAAGCCATGACCGTCAGATAGGCGCCGCGCGGCGGCTCGGCAACCGTATCAAGACAAGCGCAGCGCCGACGAGCATGCCGCCGAAAATATCGACCGGCCCCAGCAGTTCGTCGAACATCAGCCAGCCGGCGAGCGCGGCGATCGCGGGCTGGATCAGCAGGGTCAGCCCCAGCACCAGGGGAGAGAAGCGGGGCAACGACCAGATCATCAGCCCCTGACCGACAACCTGGCTGGTGAGCGCAAGCAGGATCAGCGGGGTCCAGTCGCGCGGCACGATCGTCTCACCCAGCGCGAGGGCGGTGCCGAGCAGCACGGGAACGCAGACGATCGAGGCGATACAAAGCGCCGTCCATGGCGCGAGCGTGTCGCGCACGCGCTGCATCAGGATCACGTAGCAGGTATAAAGTATGCCCGCGAGCAGGCTCAACAGGTCGCCGAGCAGATAATTGGACGACATTTCATAGCTTTGGCCCATGAGCAGCGCCGACCCCGCGAAGGCGAGGAGCACGGCGAGCGCCTGCCAGCCGTGCGGCAGCGTGCGCGTCAGAAACACGCCCCACAGGACGAGCAGCAGGCTGGCGCAATTGCCGAACAAGGTCGCGTTGGCGATCTTGGTATGGAGGATGCCGATGTGCCAGGTCCCAAGATCGAGCGCGAAGAAGATTCCGGCGATCGCGGCAATCCACATCGCCCGGCGCGGGGGCGCCCGCCCGCCGCTTTCGCGCCATGCGAAGAGCAGGATCAGCGGGAGCGCGATTGTCATGCGCCAGAAAGCCGACGCGGTGGGGCCGGTGTCGGCAAGGCGAACGAGCATCGCGCCGAGCGACAACGCGACATTGCCGCCGATCAGCGCCGCGAACGCCCAGCGGTTCGCCCCCGTCTCGCCCGCCGGCGCCGCACCGATACTGTCCATCTTCGCTGTCATTTAGATTTTCTTTTGCTACGTACCATTGTGCCGGCACCGCTGCGTCCATAGCTTCGCGGGCCATAGCGGCGGCCGAAGGGGTCGTCGCGAAGAAAGTGCGACGTGGAGGAAACATGGCCGTATCACTATTCGATCCGATTAAACTGGGGGCGATCGACGCCCCGAACCGCATCATCATGGCGCCGCTGACGCGCGGTCGTGCCGGACCTGGCTTCGTACCGAACGAGCTGGCGCTCGAATATTATCGCCAGCGCGCATCGGCCGGGCTGATCATTTCCGAAGCCACCGGCATCTCGCAGGAAGGCCTTGGCTGGCCGAGCGCGCCGGGGTTGTGGACCGACGCGCAGGTCGAAGGCTGGAAGCCGGTGACCGATGCCGTGCATGAAGCCGGCGGGCGCATCGTTGCGCAGCTCTGGCACATGGGCCGCCTGGTCCATTCGGTATTCAACGATGGCAAGCAGCCGGTTTCGGCGTCGGCGACCACCGGCACCGGCCGCGCGCATACGCCGGTCGGCCGCAAGGACCTGGAGGAAGCGCGCCCGCTGCGCCTCGACGAAATCCCGCGCGTCATCGCCGATTATGTGAAGGCGGCGGAAAATGCCAAGAAGGCCGGGTTCGACGGCGTGCAGTTGCACGGCGCGAACGGCTATCTGATCGACCAGTTCCTGCGCGACGGGTCGAACCTGCGCGACGATGATTATGGCGGTTCGGTCGAGAACCGCATCCGCCTGCTGCGCGAAGTCACCGAGGCGCTGATCGGCGTCTGGGGCAAGGAGCGCGTCGCGGTACGCCTTTCGCCCAATGGCGAGACGCAGGGCGTCGACGACAGCGCGCCGGAGAAACTGTTCCCGGCCGCGGCCGCGGCGCTCGACGCGCTCGGCATCGCTTTCCTGGAGCTGCGCGAACCGGGGCCCGAGGGCACCTTCGGCCGCACCGACGTGCCCAAACAGTCGCCCGCGATCCGCGCCGCCTTCAAAGGTCCGCTGATCCTGAACAGCGACTATGATGTCGCGCTGGCCGAGGAGGCGCTTGCGAACGGCAGCGCCGACGCGATCGCATTCGGACGCCCGTTCATCGGCAACCCCGACCTGGTCGAACGGATCCAGACCGGCGCCGAATGGACGGCCGACAATCCGCAGACCTGGTACTCGCCGGGGCCGGTTGGTTACACCGACTATCCGGCGCTGCAAACGGCGTAAGATGTCCCATGATCCGGGCGGCTTGGTGCTGTCCGGATCATCCCTTTTCGGCGAGCGCCTTGTCGACGATGCCGGCCCCGATCGGCCCCAGGATATTGCTGCCGAAACGGAACAGCGCAAAGGCGCCGACGAAGAGGATCAGCGGCTCGACGAAGGCCGCGACGATCGCCGCGATCACCAGGCCGAAGAACAGCATCATGAAGCCGCCGGTAAGCTCGGCCTGACCCTTGGGGCCGAGATCGATCGTGCGCGGTCCCTTTGAATCCCACCATCTGGCGGTGACGATCGTCTTGCGGCCGCCGACCTGCGGCGCGGCGCGGCCCTCGATCCGCGCGGGAGCAGGGCTCGCGGCCGGTGCAGGCCGATCGTTCGGCTGCGAAGCAGTCCAAGGCCGCTTGTTACGCTCCACGACAGCGGCGGCAATACGTTCCCTGCCGCTGTTCGCAGGGGCGGCCGATACCGCCTGTTGCCGCGCGGGCGCAGGACGCGCGCTCAGTCCCGATTCGGCGCGCGCCGCGGCGGACAGATCGGGCGCTGCGCTTGGCTTGGCAGGCCGAATGGGCTCGACCCCCATCTTGCGGTCGTGAAGGTCCATCCGTTCGGCCGCGGTCGGCGGGGTCTGGCCGGTTTCCCTGTCGATCACCACCAGCCGGCCGCCGCGCTCGACGACGGAAAAACGGCTGGGAGGCGGGCGATCAACCAATGCCGAATTGCTCCTTCAGCGCGAGCATGGCGAGCGCGGCCTTTGCCGCTTCGCCGCCCTTATCCTTGCGCGTCTTGTCGGCGCGCGCAAGCGCCTGTTCCTCGTTTTCGACGGTCAGGATGCCGTTGCCGATCGCAAGGCCGTCGAGCGTCAGCGCCATGATGCCGCGCGCGCTTTCGTTCGACACGACCTCGAAATGATAGGTCTCGCCGCGGATCACGACGCCGAGCGCGACATAGGCGTCAAAACGCCCGGTGTCGGCGGCGAGCGAAATCGCCGCAGGCACCTCGAGCGCACCAGGCACGGTCACCGTTTCGTGGCTATGGCCATCGGCCTCGAGCGCGCTGCGCACGCCGTCGAGCAGCATGTCGTTGAGGTGGCTGTAGAAACGGGCTTCGACGATCAGGACATGCGCCATCAGGCTTCTCCGGGAATGGGGCGTTCGCCGACGACCGACAGGCCATAGCCTTCGAGGCCGACGATATTGCTGTGGGTGGGGGTGAGCAGTTCCATCGCATGGACGCCGAGGTCGGCGAGAATCTGCGCGCCGATGCCATAAGTGCGAAGGTCCATGCCGCCGCTCGGCGCGGGGGTCGCGTCGGCGTCGGCCGATCCGGGGAGCGGACGCATCAGCATCACGATCACGCCCGCGCCAGCTTCGCCGATCGCGTCCATCGAGCGCTGCAGGCGGCGCTTCTTCGGCCCCGGGCGACCCATGATGTCGTCAAAGATCGACACCGGATGCATGCGGACGAGCGTCACGCCCTCCGGGTCGACCGGGCCCTTTTGCAGCACCAGATTGACGGTGCCGTCGATCTTGTTGCGATAGGATTTGAGGCGCCAGTCGCCGCCATAATCCGATTCGAACGGGTCGTCGGACACGCATTCGACCAACCGGTCGCTGCGGTTGCGATAAGCGATCAGGTCGGCGATCGTGCCGATCTTGAGCCCGTGGCGCCGCGCAAAGGGAACGAGGTCGTCGAGGCGCGCCATCGTGCCGTCATCGTTCATGATCTCGCAGATCACCCCCGACGGATTGAGTCCGGCGAGCCGCGCGATGTCCACCGACGCCTCAGTATGGCCGGCGCGGACGAGCACGCCGCCGTCGCGGGCGATCAGCGGGAAGATGTGGCCGGGGGTGACGATATCGTCGCGGGTCTTGCCCGCGTCGATCGCCACGGCCACGGTACGCGCGCGGTCGCCCGCCGAAATACCCGTGGTGACGCCTTCGCGCGCCTCGATCGACGTGGTGAAGGCGGTTTCGTGCCGCGTGCCGTTCTGGCGGCTCATCAGTTCGAGGCCGAGCGTGTCGACGCGCGATTTGGTGAGCGTCAGGCAGATGAGGCCGCGGCCATGCGTCGCCATGAAATTGATCGCGTCGGGGGTCGCCATCTGCGCAGGGATGACAAGGTCGCCCTCATTCTCGCGGTCTTCGTCGTCGACGAGGATGAACATGCGCCCGTTGCGCGCCTCGGCAATGATTTCCTCCGGCGTCGCCATCGGCGACAGGTCGCTGCCGTTCGCGAGCCAATTCTCCAGCTTGCGCAGCGTCTCCGCCGTCGGGTTCCAGCCGGGCGAATCGAGATCGCGAAGGCTGTTGGCGTGGAGGCCCGCGGCGCGGGCGAGACCCGAGCGGGACATCGCCCCGTCGTCGACGATGGCGCGAATGCGATCGATGAGCTGTGTAGACATGAAGATTGTTTCTCACACTGAAATGTGATTGTCAATCTTCATATCACATTGCGTTGGTCAGTTCGGGCCGATCTTGGGCCCGAAATCGCGCACTGGGCCGTCGGGCTTGGCATCGAGGAGCGCCGTGATCTGCCCCGTACGGTCGTCGCGCTTCGCATACTCGCGCGCCGACATGCCGGCAACATGGTCAGCCTTGTCAGGATTTGCGCCGTTCCGGACCAGCAGACGTACCATAGCGACATTCTTGCTCTGAACCGCGAGGATCAGCGCGGTTTCGCCGCGCCGGTTGGCCTGGTCGACGGGCGCCTTGTCCTTGATCAGTTCCTCGGCGCCGTCGGTGAAGTTGATCAGCGCGGCGTGCATCAGCGGCGTCACGCCCTGGCGGTCGCTGACCGACGGATCGGCATCCTTGGCGAGCAACCAGCGCAGCCAGTTGGTGTCGCGCCGCTTGGCAACGATGATCAGCGCGGTTTCGCCGGTGTCGGGGTTGCGCGTGTTGATGAACGAGGGATCGTCCTTCAGCGCATCGGTCGCTTTCGTCCCGTCGCGGCTTTCGACCGCTTGCAGAAAGGCGTAGCCGCCGCGGTACTGCGCCTGCGCGGGGTTGAGCAACAGAGCCGTCGCGGCGACCAGCACAGCGACGAAAGCGGCGAAGCGGAATTCCGCGCGGCGAAACATGATCGGCGACCCCTGGGGCAATTTGTCCGCCGCTCGCGCGACGACAAAGGTTGATTTTCCGCGGCTAGCCGACCAAGGCTGGCTGCATGATGAATATCGCAAATATGGGACAAAGGCTGGTCCGTGCAAGCCTGATGATCGCTTTTGGCGCAGCGCTTGCCGGGTGCAGCGGCGGCGGCGACGCACCAGCGGCGAAGCCCCCGCTGGAAGGAGCGCGCATCGGCGGCGCCTTCACGCTCACCGACCAGAACGGCAAGACGGTTCGCGACAGTGATTTCGCGGGCAAATATCGCCTCGTCTATTTCGGCTACAGCTTCTGTCCCGACATCTGCCCGGTCGACCTGCAAAAACTGATGCGCGGCCTGTCGCAGTTCGAAAAGACCGACGCCGCGCGCGGCGCCAAGGTCGTCCCGCTATTCATTACCGTCGATCCGGCCCGCGACACGCCCGAAGCCCTGAAGCCTTTCGTCGCGCGTTATCATCCGCGCCTGCTAGGCCTTACCGGCACGCCCGAACAGATTGCGGCGGTCGCGAAAGCCTATGTCGTGACGTACAACAAGGTCGAGGGTTCGGCGCCCGACCGCTATCTGATGGCGCACAGCCAGCTTGCCTTTCTGATGGACCCCGACGGCAAGCCGCTCGCGCTGCTGCCGCTCGACGATCCGTCGTCCGATATCGACGAGGGTGCGCCCGACAAGGTCGCGGCCGAGTTGGCGAAGTGGGTGAAATGATGGCAGCGGGGGCGACATCGAACCGCCCCTTCTGGGAAGCGCCGCTCGCCACGCTTGACGCCGGGCAATGGGAGGCGCTGTGCGACGGCTGCGGCAAATGCTGCCTGCACAAGCTTGAGGACGAGGACACGGGCCGCATCTATCCGACCAATGTCGCGTGCCGCCTGATCGACCTCAAGACCGCGCGCTGCAGCGATTACAAGCATCGCCGCCGCCACGTTCCCGATTGCCTGACGCTGACCAAAGCGAAGGTCGACGACCTCGAATGGCTGCCGCAGACCTGCGCCTATCGCCTGCGCGCCGAGGGCGAGCCACTGCCCGACTGGCATTATCTCGTCTGCGGCGACCGCGATGCGGTGCACCGCGCGGGCGAATCGATCGTCGGCTGGACGGTCGGCGAAGACGTCGCCGGGCCGCTCGAGAATCATCTTGTCGAACGCATCGTCTGACTTCGCCCCCGAAGGGCCGCATATCTGGGTCGGCGATGAAGCTTGGCCCGTGCGCGTCGTGCGCCATGCACAGTCGCGCCGCTATCGGCTTGTGTTCGACGGCGCGCGCGGTGAATTGCGCCTGACGGTTCCACGACGGACGAACGAGCGCGCAGCATTGAAATGGGCCGGCGAGCAGCAGGCGTGGCTGATCGAGCAGGTCGGCAAGGCGGCGCTTCCCGTCATCGTCGGCCCCGGCAGCGCGGTGCCCTTTCTTGGCGTCGAACGGCATATCGATTGGGATGCCGCCGCGCCGCGCGCGATCCGTCTGGACGGCGAAAATTTACGCGTCGGCGGCCCGCGCGAGACCGTCGGCCGCCGCATCGAGCGTTGGTTGAAGACGCAGGCACTCGACCTGATGGAGCGCGAAAGCCGCGAGATCGCGGGCGCGGCGGGCCTTTCAGTGGGCCGCATTGGCGTCGGCGATCCGCGCAGCCGTTGGGGCAGTTGCACGCATGATGGCGATCTGCGCTATAGCTGGCGGCTTGTGATGGCACCCGATCATGTCCGCCGCGCGACCGTCGCGCACGAGGTCGCGCACCTTCGCCACATGGACCATAGCGCGGCGTTTCACGCGCTGGTCGACGAATTGCACGACGGCGATGTCGGAGCGGCGCGCGGCTGGCTGCGGCGCGAAGGGCGCTCGCTGCACCGCTATCGCTTTACGGCCTGATCCTAGGGCCGGGATCTAGTTGGACGGGTCGGCGGGTGGCCGCTGTTGCGCGCCCTTGGCCGGCGGCGGCGGTGTCACCTTTGGCACGGTGACGATCTTGGGCTGGCCGCCGTTTTTGGGTGCCGCGCCATTGTCGCCGGGGTTCCGCCGTCCGGTCTGCTCCTCGATCCACTGCTGGTCGAGTACCGGACCGTCTTCGGGCGGCGGCGGCGGCGCAGCGCCTTCGGGCGGGCGGCTGTCATAGGGCAGCTCGATCGGCATGCCATTCTCGTCGACAAATCCTTCTTCGCCGGGTTCGCCCATATAGGCCTCGCCCTCATCCTCGAGCTGCCATTCGGGCAACACGACCTCGGTGTCGAACTGCTCCACCGGCCGCCGCGCGACCGCGACGCGCATATAATCGGCAAAGGCCTTGGCCGGCGCGCGGCCACCCTGCAACCCGCCGACGGGCTTCGCATCGTCGCGGCCCATCCATACGCCGGTCGTGATCCCGCTCGAAAAACCGAGGAACCAGCCGTCCTTGTTGCTCGACGTCGTGCCGGTCTTGCCCGCGACGGGGCGGCCGATCTGCGCCGCCTTGCCGGTCCCGGTGTTGACCGCGGTCTGGAGCAGGTCGGTGATGCCCGCGGCGACCCAATGATCGACCAGCGTGTTCCCGCGCTCGGCCGGGCGCTGATAGAGCAGCTCGCCGCTCGCGGTCGTCACTTTGGTGATACCATAGGGCTGCACCGACACGCCGCCGCGCGACACCGCGGCAAAGGCGGCGGTCATGTCGATCACCCGCACCTCGGCGCTGCCGAGCACCATCGACGGGTGCGTGTTGACCGGCGTCGTGATGCCGAAGCGGCGCGCCATGTTGGCGACCGCCGAGAAACCGACCTCGTCGCCGAGCTTTGCCGCGACGGTGTTCACCGAATAGGCAAAGGCGCTGCGCAGATCCATCGTGCCCGAGAAGCGGCCCGACGAGTTGCGCGGGCTCCAGCCGTTGATCGTCACCGGCTCGTCGACGACCTTGTCATTGACCTTATAGCCCGCTTCGAGCGCGGCCATATAGACGAACAATTTCCACGCCGACCCCGGTTGGCGGAGCGCCTGCGTCGCGCGGTTATAGTTCGATGCGACATAGTCGCGGCCGCCGACCATCGCGCGCACCGCGCCGTCGCGGTCGAGCGAAACCAGCGCGCCCTGCACGCCCTTTGGCGTATCGGCCTGGATCGCCGCGGTCGCCGCGCGCTGCATGCCAAGGTCGATCGTCGTATAGACGTCGAGCGCCTCGCTGCCCTCGTCGATCAGCATGTCGAGCTGTGGCAGGGCCCAGTCGCTGAAATAGCGCGCGCTATTCTGCCCGGTTTCCTTGGCGAGCTGGACATTCGCGGGTTCGGCGCTGTCCGCCTGCGCGCGCGTGATGACGCCCGCATCGACCATCACGTCCAGCACGACCCCGGCGCGGCCCAGCGCGGCCTGCGCGTCGGCGGTCGGCGAATAACGCGACGGTGCCTTGACGAGACCGGCGACGACCGCGGCCTCCGACAGCGACATTTCGGTCGCGCTATGACCGAAGAAACTGTTCGACGCCGCGTCGATGCCATAACTGCCGCCGCCGAAATACACCTTGTTCAGGTAAAGCTCGAGAATCTGGTCCTTCGAGAATTTCCATTCGAGCGCGAGCGCGAGGATCATCTCGCGCGCCTTGCGCTTGAAATCATAGCTGTTCGACAGGAAGATATTGCGCGCGAGCTGCTGTGTGATCGTCGATGCGCCCTGCAGGCGCCGGCCGCTGCCGCGGTTCTGCAGCGCAACCGCCGCCGCGCGCGCCATGCCGACGGGGTCGAGCCCCGGATGGTAGCGAAAGCGTCGATCCTCGACCGCGACCATCGCGTCCTGCATCACCTGCGGCGTTTCGCGCAGGGTCAGCCAGCGACCGTAATTGGGCCCGAGCGAAAGGAAGACGGTGCCGTCGGCGGCGCGGACGCGGATCGTCTGCCCCGCCGGCGATTTCTTGAGCTCCTCAAAGCTCGGCATGCGTTGCACCGCGATGCCGACCGCAACCGCCAGCGCGACAAGCCCGACGACGGCAAGGCCAAGGCCCCAGCGAAAGGCGCGGCGCAGCCACACGCGCCAACGCGGCGGCTCGCCGCCGGGCGTGCCGCTACGCTTGCTGGACGATGACGATTTATTCGACGAAGCCTGCTGTCTTTCGCGGCGCAAAGCCGGTGTTCCTTCCCTCACTGCGCCCCTGATGCGTCAGTCCGGGAAGGAGGTTCAATCCTTGCCGGTTGACGCCTCATCCTGCCCGCGGTCCGCGAAGTCAAGCGCCGCGCTGTTGATGCAATAACGCAGGCCGGTCGGTCCAGGGCCGTCGGGGAAGACATGGCCGAGATGGCCTTCGCATTTGGCGCAGCGCACTTCGGTACGGACCATGCCGTGGCTGGTGTCGGTCAGCTCCTTGACTGCGCTGCCTGCGGCGGGCGCGGTATAGCTCGGCCAGCCCGAGCCGCTGTCGAACTTGGTCCGGCTGTCGAACAAGGGCTCGCCGCAATCGGCGCAGCGATAGACGCCATCACCCTTGTGGTCGGTATATTTGCCGGTGAAGGCGCGTTCAGTGCCGCCCTCGCGCAGCACATAATGCGCCATCGGGTCGAGCGTCTTGTCGGTTTTCGGATCGGTCATGGAGAATCTCCTTCAGACGGGCCGATTCTGGGCCCGTCGCTGTTGGTCATAATATCGGCGCGGCGGCGCCCCACCGCAAGGGGGCGGAAGGGGGGCAGTCAACGCGGGTCGATGCGCGTCGCCTGCGATATCATTCGCACCAACGACGGAAAAAGTGACGCCGCGCCGGTCATATATCCGGCGCTGCGCGGATTTTCGCCCATTCGCCAGACGAGGTTGGCGAGCGCGAACGGACGCGTCATCCGCATTGCCAGACGTTTCTGAAAGGCGGGCGCGGCGGCGGCACCGCCGTGACGCCACGCCGCCACCGCGGCATCGGCGCTGGCAAGCGCGAGGCCCATGCCCTCGCCCGCAAGGCTGGGGATCACCCCGGCCTGATCGCCGAGCCGAAACAACCCCGGTGCGGTATCATGCGCACGCCATCCGTATGGGACATGCCCGATCGCATCGACGCTGTACGACCAGTCGGCATGCGCCAGCCGTTCGCCGAGGTGCGGCATCCTATGGCCAAGCGTGTGCAGCAGCGCCGAAGGATCGCCCCCCGCCTCGTCGAGCCGCGATTTATGGACCGCGAGGCAAAGATTGCCGGTCCCTCCCTCTTGCCGCACCAGCCCCGCATAACCGCGATCGAAGAGGTGGAGTTCGACGGCATCGCCGACCAGCCGGTCGAGCGTCGGATGCGCGGGCAAGCGCAGGCGAAGCCCCATTACCGGATCGCCGCGCTGCCAGTCGGCGGGATCGCGCGCGAAACCCCGAAACCCGTGCTTGCCCGCAGCGAGGAAGATCGCGGGCGCCGTCAGCGCCCCGCCATCGCGCGTCAGCACCGCGCCGTGCTCAAGTCCACTTGCGCGAACGCCGCGTTCGAGCCCGGCCCCCGCCGTCAGCGCGGCTGCCTGCAAGGCCATGTCGAGCGTGCGGCGCGATATGCCCATCGCCTCGCCGGGCAACAGGGCCTCGCTCTGTCGTCGGCCCGCGAACTGGCGCACGCGCCGGACCGCTTGCCCGCCGAGCATCGCGCGGTCGATCCCGAGCGCTTCGAGCCGCATCAGCGTTTGCCAGCTCAGAAAGCCGCCGCACAGCGCGTCGCCCGTTTCGCGTGCGCGCTCGATCAGCAACGTCCTTGCGCCCGCGTGCGCCAGCCCGATCGCCGCGGCCGACCCGGCAGGTCCGGCGCCGACGACGATCGCGTCGCTCACCGGATATGCTCGACACAGAGCCGATACGGAAAGCTGCGAAAGATGCGGCATTCGTTCGCCATATCGGGCAGCGCCTCGGCCAGCATCGCCCGCCATTCGGCGCGGCGAAAGCTGCGCCCGACCGAAAGCTGCCCGTCGCGGCGGACGATCGGGTCGACAAAGGCCAGCGTCGCGAGCAGGGGGTAGCCGGCGAACGGCAGGCGCTGGCGGTGGAGGTCGTTGACCAGCCAGCCGCGCGCCGCCTCGGCCTCCATGAAGCGGATAAATTCGGTGCGCTGCACGGGCGTCATATGATGGGTGACAAGGCTGGAAAGGATGATGTCCCATCCCTGTCCCGAAAGCGCCCGGTAATCGCCGGTGATCAACCGCGCGCGCGCGCCGAGCCGCATCGCCGCCACGGCTTCGCTCTTGCGGTTGAGGTCGACGCCGACCAGATCGAGCGCAACCCCGCGCCTGTCGCCCCAGCGCGCGATCCGGGCGAGCATGTCGCCCGCGCCGAACCCGACGTCGAGGATGCGCCAAGGCCGGTCGCCAAGGCCGCGCGCGCGGACCCGTTCTAGAAAGCCCAGCGTCGGGCGCGGCGCCATCGTCAGGCCGTTGATCCGCGACAGGTCGGCCAGCACCTTGGCATAGCGTTCGGGCGCCAACTCTGCGGCGTCCATTTCCTCGTCGCGCTCGATTGGGACACGCAGACTGGCAAAGGGGTTCATGCGCTGAACCGGATCGCTTCGGCCGCCAGCCCAGGCCCGAATGCGATCGCAACCCCCTCACCCACCGCGCCGCGCGCCATCATGTCGGCCAGTACGAACAATATCGTCGCCGACGACATATTACCGAAACGCGCGAGTACCGCGCGGCTGTCGGCGAGCGCCTCGGGCGCGACCGCCAGCGCATGCTCGACCGCATCGAGCACCGACCGGCCACCGGCGTGGACAGCGAGCAACGGCGGCGGACCATTATCGCCAAACAACTCGCGTTGGACGCCCGGGTTGGCAAGCGTTTCGCGCAGCCGTCCCGGCACCTCGCCCGACAAGGTCATCTCGAAACCCCTGTCGCCGATATCCCAACGGATCAGATCCTCGCTGTCGTCCAGCGCCAGGCTGCGGCCTTCGCCGAGTTCGAGCCCTTGCGGCGCTGTCGACACGATCCCTGCCGCAGCGCCGTCGCTGAACTGCAGCATCGCAAGCAGAGGTTCGGGCTCGTCGGCAAGGCTGAGGTGGAGCGTCGACAATTCGACGCTGACCACCAGCACCACCGCATCGGGCTCCGAGCGCACGATATGGCGCGCGGTACGCAGCGCGGTGACCCCGGCGTAACAGCCCATGAACCCGATCAGCACGCGTTCGACGGTCGGCGCAAGGCCGAGCCGCTTTGCGAGAATCTGATCGATCCCGGGCGCGACGAATCCCGTGCAGCTTGCGACGACAATATGCGTGATGCGCGCCGGATCGAGCGCATCGCCCAGCCCGCCGATCGCCTGCATCGCGAGCTCTGGAGCGTGCTGCGCATAAGCCGCCATCCGCAACGACGTCGGCGGCAGGCCCGGAACATCGTAGAAGCCGCCCGGTTCAACCGGCGATCCGCCAGTTTTCGTCGGTGGCAGCACCGACCAGCGATGGTCGATCCCCGACCGCGCGGTCATCCGCGTAAAGATCGCACGCACACGCTCGTCGGTCAGCCGCGGCGTCGCCCAGTCGATGAAGGATCGATGGATATCATGCCCCGGCACCGCGGTGGCGAGGGCGTTTAGCCGGGGAGACGGCGGAGGCATGGTCATCGCGCACATGTGGCCGAAAAGCGGGAAACAGACCAGCGATTAGCGCCTCCGCGGCTTTACGGCAGCTTAACCATGAATGCGCTAGATAGGCGGGCGTGAAATGGCGTCTTTTCCTTGGGCTTATGCTGGCTTTCGGCGCCGCACCTTCGGTGGGCGCGCAATGCATGCTCTGCGCGCAGGACAAGGGGGCGGGCATCACCGCGCGAAAGGCCGAGATACCGCTGCGCGTCGATGTCGAAACCCGGCTCGACATGGGCCGCGTCGCAGTGGGGGCGATGGGCGGTGAGGTCGAACTCGATCCCGCCTCGGGCGCCCGCCGCGTGCGCGGCGATGTCGTCGACCTCGGCGGCTTTGCGTTGACCGGCACCGTAACCGTGCGCGGCGAACCCGGCGCCGAGGTTCGCGTCATCCTTCCCGCCAGCGTCGATCTTGAAAGCGGCCACGGCCGCACCGCGCGCGTGACCGGCCTGGTCACCGACCTGTCGGCCGCACCGCGCCTCGGCGCCGACGGCCGGCTGATATTCCGCTTCGGCGGCCGGCTTCAGGTCGCCGGCCTCGACGACGGCGACTATCGCGGGCGCATTCCGGTGACGGTAGAGTATCAGTAAGGCGAGTCGGGGGTTTGGAGTGGGGAGCGACGTTGCGTCACCCACTTCCGTCATCCCGGGCTTGACCCGGGATCCTGCTTTTTTGACGCGCTCACTGACTTCGACTTCAAGCGGGATCAAGTCCGGGGTGACGATGATGGGGAGGTCCGCTCCCGCCCAAACTGGCGACGCTACCGCGCCCGCGCGGCCTGGTGTGCGATGTCGGTCATCAGCTTGCGGAACAGCACGGCGCCCGCCGTACCCGACGCCTTCAGCGCGCGTTCGCAATCGAGCAAGCGGCTCATCAGCCGCGCGATGCGGACCGAATCCCAGATGTGGAGCTGCGCGGTCACGGCATCGCGCTCTTTCCAGAAAATCCCGCTGGTCCTGGCCGAGACGACGGTCGCGGGATGCGCGCCGCCGTCGACCTCGGCGCGCAGACGGGCGAGCGCCATGGCGCGGATCGCGAGCGCGCGGATGATCCGGATCTCGGCAACGCCGACCGCTGCCGCCGTTGCCAGCATCTCTGGAAGCTCGCGCACCTTGCCGCCGAGCGCGACATTGATGCACTCGCTGACATCCTCCTCGTGCGTCGCGGCACCGAGCGCGGCTATGTCGGCGGCGGTGACCTGCCGCTGTCGGTCGGGACCCGCGTCGAGATAAAGCGCGATCTTCTCGATCTCGCGCCGCATCAGCGCCTGATCGCCCGAGACGAGGTCGACGAGCAATTGCGCGTCGGCGTTGGCCACCCTCAATCCCTGTTCCTGCGCCGCCGCCATCGCGATGCCGACGAGTTGGCGTCGATCGGGCTGATAACAGATCGCGGCGACCGCATGGTCCGATCCTTCGACCAGCTTGACGAGTTTCGATTTGGCGGTGACCGACGCGCCGGTCGCGATCACCGGGTTGATCGCGGTTTCGGCCGCCAGCAGCGCCTCAACCGCGGCGAGGGCGTCGTCGCCGCTGCCGCTAAGGTCGACTTTGATCACGCGCGCCGACGAAAAGAGCGACATCGAAGCGGCTTCGGCGGCGAGCAGCGACGGGTCCTGCGAGAGCTGCGATCCAGTCAGGTCGAGCCGTTCGGCATCCTTGCCCGCGAGCCCGAGCAAATGACTCGCGACGGCTTCCATCGTCGCTTCGTCGGGACCGGTGAGGAGAGTGAAGCGAACCGCGGGGTCGAGGCGCGACAGGCGTTCGAGTTCGTTCGGTTTGACCGTCTTCATTGCCCGGTGGGCACGGCAGCCGGTTGTCCGCCGCCGCGGTTCGCAAAGACGGCGAGGCGCGCGACGATCTGGTCGGCGACCGCCGAGGACAGGCGCTCGAGCGCCGAAGATTCGGCGGCTATCGTCGCATATTCGCTGCCGACGACGTCGATCCCGGCGTCGGAGAAAGCTGTTGCGTCGAGCAGCACTTCGCCCGTCGCGGCGTCGACGAGTTGATAGCGCGCGCGCAAGGTGCGGCGTTCGCGCGTCACCGCATCGTCGGCGCGGACGCCGAAGCCGGTGATCGAATCTTCCAGCCGGACGTCGAGCCGCAGGCGCTTGCCCGCGCCTTCGCCGCCCTGCGTCGCCTGCAACCGATCACGGAGCGCATTGCGCACGAGCCAGCCGCTATGCCCCTCGATCGCCGCGACATCGACGCCGGCGAGCACTTGCGCCACCGCCCCCTTGCTGCCGTTCGCGTATAACGGGCGCAGACCGCAACCGCCGATGGTCAGCGAAGCGGCCGCGAGGCAGGAGACGAGAAGCAAGCGCATCAGGGAACGATATTCACCAAACGGTCGGGCACCACAATCACCTTCTTCGGCGCAGCGCCGGCGAGCAGCTCGACGATGCGCGGTCGGGCGAGCGCCGCAGCCTCCACGGCATCCTTGTCGAGGCCTTTGGCGATCGTCATCGTATCGCGCAGCTTACCCGCCATCTGGATCGCGATTGTCACCTCGTCATCGACGAGCAGTGCCGGATCGGCGGCCGGCCACGCCGCATCGGCGATCATCGCCGTGGCGCGCTGGCTGTCCGGCAGCGCGGCCCATGCCTCTTCGGCGAGGTGGGGCATCATCGGTGCGACGAGCAGGATCAGCGTGCGGCACGCTTCGGCGCGCGTCGCCGACGGCTTGGCCTTTTCGATTTCGTTCGCCAGCGCGTGGATCTTGGCCACCGCCTTGTTGAAGCCAAGTGCTTCGATATCGGCGGCGACGCCTGCGATCGCCTGATGCAGCTTGCGTGCGAGTGCCTTGTCTTCGCTGCCGTCGCCGGCATTTTCGGTGTCGCCGAACAGGCGCCACAGGCGCTGGACGAAACGCCAGGCGCCCTCGATGCCCGCCTCGCTCCACGGCAGGTCACGCTCGGGCGGGCTGTCGGAGAGCATGAACCAGCGTGCAGCGTCCGCGCCGTACTGGTCGAGGATGGCGTCGGGGTCGACGACATTCTTCTTCGACTTCGACATCTTGGTCACGCGGCCGATCTCGACCGGCGCGCCGTCGTTGGTCAGCGTCGCGCTGTCCGCGCCGCGCTCGATCTCGTCGGGCGTGAAGAAGAGCGGCGGCAGGCCTTCACCCTGCGCACGGCTGTAGGTTTCGTGTGTCACCATGCCTTGCGTGAACAGGCTGGCGAACGGCTCCTTGATGTCGATCATGCCAAGCTTGTTCAGCGCGCGCGTCCAGAAGCGGGCGTAGAGCAGGTGGAGAATCGCATGCTCGATGCCGCCGATATATTGGTCGACCGGCAACCAGCGGCGGATGACTTCGGGGTCGAACGGCTTGTCCGACGGCGCCGACGCGAAGCGCAGGAAATACCAGGACGAATCGACGAAGGTGTCGAGCGTGTCCGTCTCGCGCACCGCTTCGCCGCCGCAGGACGGGCACGCGACATGCTTCCAGGTCGGGTGGCGGTCGAGAGGATTGCCGGGGACCGAGAAATCGGCGTCCTCGGGCAGCACGACGGGAAGCTGGGCCTTCGGGACCGGAACCATGCCGCATGCCGAACAATGGATGAAGGGGATCGGCGTGCCCCAATAGCGCTGGCGCGAGACGCCCCAGTCGCGCAGGCGCCAAACGGTGGTGCCCTTGCCCCAGCCTTCATGCTCGGCGCGCGCGATCACGGCCGCTTTGGCTTCGTCGATCGTCATGCCGTCGAGGAAGTGGCTGTTCACCAGCTTGCCCGGACCCGTGTAAGCCTCGGCTCCGGTGAAATGCTGTGCCGTTTCGTCGCCGTCGGCGATCACGCGATACACGGGCAATTCGTACTTATGTGCGAAATCGAGGTCGCGCTGGTCGTGCGCCGGGCAACCGAAGATCGCACCGGTGCCATAATCCATCAGCACATAATTCACGACCCACACGGGAAGATGCCAGTTCGGATCGAGCGGATGCTCGACTGAAATCCCGGTGTCGAAGCCCATTTTTTCGGCGGTGTCGATCTGCTCGGCGGCGGTGCCCTGACGGCGACATTCCTCGATGAACGCTGCGAGTTCGGGCGAATCCTTCGCGAGTTTTTCAGCCAGCGGATGATCGGGCGAGATCGCCGCAAAACTCGCGCCATAAAGCGTGTCGGGGCGCGTCGTGAAGACATCGAAGCCGACTGCGCCGCCCGCCAGTTTGAAGCTGAACTCAAGCCCCTGCGACTTGCCGATCCAGTTTTCCTGCATCAGCCGCACCTTGTCGGGCCAGCTATCGAGGGCCCCCAGCCCTTCCAGCAGTTCCTCGGCGAAGTCGGTGATCTTCAGGAACCATTGCGACAGCTTCTTCTTCTCGACCAGCGCGCCCGAACGCCAGCCGCGGCCGTCGATCACCTGCTCGTTCGCGAGCACGGTCATGTCGACGGGGTCCCAGTTGACGTAGCTATGCTTGCGCGTGACGAGCCCCGCGGCGAACAGGTCGAGGAACAGCGCCTGTTCCTGCCCGTAATAATCGGGCTCGCACGTCGCAAGCTCGCGGCTCCAATCGATGGCAAGGCCAAGCCGTTTCAGCTGCGCGCGCATCGCCGCAATATTGTCGCGTGTCCAGCCTCCGGGGTGGACGCCCTTTTCCATCGCGGCATTTTCCGCCGGCATGCCGAACGCGTCCCAGCCCATCGGGTGGAGGACGTCGTGGCCGGTCATCTTCTTGAAGCGCGCGAGCACGTCGCCCATCGCGTAATTGCGGACGTGGCCCATATGGATGCGCCCCGACGGATAGGGGAACATCTCGAGGATATAGGCCTTCGGCTTGTCGCTGCTGTCGGTCGTGGCAAAGCTGTTCGCCGCCTCCCACGCCTTTTGCCAGCGGGCGTCGGCGGCGAGGGCGCCAAAGCGCGGTTCGCGGGTCATTCGTCGGTTACCCCGTTAGTCTGTCTGGGCGGGCGCGAGAGGCGCGCCGCCGGATTAGTCCCTGATGGCGCTGCGACGCAGGTCGCGGGCGCGGGTGAGGATGATTTCCTCGAGCTTCTGAACCGTTGCCGCCTGCACCGGCGCATCGACCCAGGTGCTGCCCTGTGCGACCTGGCGCGATGCAGCGATACGCAGCGCGTCGGCACGCAGATCCTGGTCGAGGATCGACACGGTGACCTTCATCCGCTCGCCCGGGTTCGACGGGTTCGCATACCAGTCGGTGATCACGACGCCGCCCGCCGAATCGGCCTGGAGCAACGGCATGAACGACAGTGCGTCGAGCGAAGCGCGCCACAAATAGCTGTTCACGCCGATCGTCGTCACCTTGCTCGCGGCGAGGTCGGCGCGCGGCCGGTCCTTGTTCGCACAGGCCGAAAGGCCAAGTGCCGCAAGTCCGAGCAGCGCGGCCGTGGCTGGGCGACGACCGAGCTTGGCAAGGACGGAAAGCTGGAACATGCCGATAACACCTTATCTATTGAGCGCCGCCAAATCCCGGGAAGCCGGCCGCGCATTACGGAATTGTCAGCGTCTCTATCGCCGTTGCCGCCATCGGGCAAGCGCGGCAATTCCGGCCGCGCGGCTGTTCAGATTCTGGTCAGATTCGAAACGCACTGTGACGATCGCGCAACAATTTCGGCGAAAAGCGGTTTTGCTGAGATAATAGGGCGGGATTCACTGGCAATATCGTGCCAGGAGTCCTATCTGACGAGTCGATTGGGGTTGGAGTCGCAAAGCAATGGCGCGGACGTCGCGACATTTTTGGAAGGGAAGCCTCACCGCTTTTGCGGTGGTTTCGCTTGCGCTCCCGCCGGCCCTGGCCGCGATGTCGAGCAGCGACCGCATCCGCGACACTACGCTTTCGGAAACGCTGCTCGGCCAGTTCACCCCTGCATCGGGTGATGAGCGGCTGATCGCACGCTATAACAAGATGTCCGCCGAACAGCGGAGCGGCTTCAGCTTCACGCCGGCGCTGCCGGACGACGGCCGCAAGAATCGCGCGATCACCGTCGTGACCCGCGCGCGCGATGATGCGTCGAGCGCCGCGCGCACTTCGGCTCTTGCTGTCGGCCGAACCGCGCCGATCGCCATCACCCCCGTCGCCTATAATCTGGGCGCATCGGTGGGCTTCGAGAAATTCGTCACGCCGGCGCTGCCGCGCGGTACCGACCTTCGCAACCTGCCGGTCGCGAAGGCCCCGGAACAGGACGAGAAGAAGTCGCGCTTCGCCACGCGTATGGTCAACCGCCCAAGCGACCCGAGCGGGGCAACCGATCGCGTCACGGCTCCCGGCGAAGCGTCGGCCGTCGATGTCGTCAGCAGCTATCGACTGACGAAGAATATCGATGTCACCGCCGGCGTCCGCTACAAGAGCGACGACCGCGTCGAGCCGCTGACCGATACGCGCCGTGACAGCCAGGCGGTCTATGTCGGAACTGCGTTCCGCTTCTGACGCTTGCGGCGTTTCGTCGCTTTTTCCTCCCACGCATCGATTGCCGCCCAGCCCGGATCGATCCGGCTCGCGCGGTTCAATGCGCGCAAGCGTGCCAGGGTCATCCCGCCGAGCGCGATCGGCTTCGCGCCCGATAGCCGCGCCAGCCGTAGCCATGACGCACGTCCTAGGGTCGGAGCACCGGGGTGTGAACGGGTCGGATGGAGCGGGGAGATAAAAACGCCGTCGGCCCCCGACCGCCGCGCGCGGCGGGCTTCGGCAGCGTCATGGACGGGCATCGTCAGCAACAGCCGAAGCCGCGCCTGCTTCGCATAGAGCGCGTCACGCTGGCGAAGATGAACGCCGTCGGCGCCCCAGCGCCGCGCCGTGGCGGGTGACCCCGCGAGCAGCACGGTCAGCCGGCGCACACGCGCGATACGCATCAAACGCCGCAACAGGCGCCAGCGCGCGCCGGCAGGCAGGCTGTCGTGGCGCAGAACGATGCCGCTGCCCGGCGGAAGCAGCGCGGCGAGTTCGCCCGCACCGGCCTTTGTCCGCTCGTCGCTGAACAGCCATGTTTTCGGCAAGGGGTGGCGCGGGCGCATTGCGCTTTCTATAGGCGCGTCGCGAGCGCGCGCAACGCGCGGGATGGAAACGAGACGATGAGCGAAGCAGCAGACCGGCTGGCCGATGTACAGGCCCATATCGCGGACGCGGCGCAGCGCGCGCAGCGCAAAGACGACGAAATCTGCCTGATCGCCGTATCGAAGACTCACGATGCCCCCGATATCCGCCCGCTGATCGCCGCTGGCCAGCGCCACTTCGGCGAGAATCGCGTGCAGGAAGCGGCGGCGAAATGGCCCGAGCTGCGCGCCGAAACCCCCGATATCCTGCTCCACCTGATCGGCCAGTTGCAGTCGAACAAGGCCGAGGAAGCGGTCGCGCTGTTCGACGCGATCCATTCGGTCGACCGTAGTTCGCTGGTGCAGGCGCTGGCGAAGGCGAGTCAAAAGGCAGGCAAGCAGCCGCAATTGTTCGTGCAGGTCAATATCGGCGACGAGGAACAGAAGGGCGGCTGCACTGTCGCCGACCTACCCGCCTTGCTGGCCGAGGCGAAGGACGCGGGGCTGAAGATCGACGGACTGATGGCGATTCCCCCTGCCGATATCGAACCTGCGCCCTTTTTCGCGCTGCTCGACGAACTCGCCGCACGCCACGGCCTGCCGCTACGCTCGATGGGGATGAGCGGCGATTACGAGACCGCGGTCATGCTGGGCGCGACACATGTGCGCGTCGGGACCGCGCTGTTCGGGGCGCGGGACTAGGCTGTCGCCGCGCCGGGTGGCGACCGATTGCCGCCCCTCTATCTTCGTCACCCCCGAACCCTTCGACAGGCTCAGGCCCGGGGTGACGAATCGACCGAGAGTTGCCGACAGAGATATACGCGGCCCAAGCGAAGAGGCGGCGCGCAGCTCCCGCTCCGCACCGCCTCGACAATGGTTCCAGTGTAAACCATCGCCCCCCCGCCCGTTCCGAGAAGCCGTGGGTCGCAGAAAGCTGCCGGCCGGGACGAAGCTCGGAAAATCAGTCGCTTGTTTCAGGTCCTCGCCAAATCCCCACCTTTGGCGCTACGTCACAATTCTCCTCGCACGCCCCCATTCGAAAGCGGACGACGCAACTATGACGCAGCCCGCGCGCATAAAATTGTAAGAACCCGACAGCCAGAGACGGTCGAACATTGTTTTTCATGCGTTTTGCGCGTTAAAATGAGACACATGCCGCAAAGCGACGCATCTCGTTATCCTTCGACCGGCGCGCGCGTCGCGACGCGCTTCTTCCCGCTGTCGCCCGCGCTGCGTCCTTATGTCAGCACCATCTATCTGAGCGAGGTCAGCATCGCCGACGGCGGCCGGGTCGAGGATTATCTGCATCCCGAATGGGCGAACCTGCGATTTGTCGACGGCGAAGCCCCACTCGCGGCGATCGGGGGCAGCCCGATAGCCGAAATGCCGCGCTTCATCGCGACCGGTCCCACAAGCGTCGCGACCTATTTCGCGGCGGGCAACATGCGTACCTGGGGCATCGGCATCCTGCCGATGGGCTGGGCGAAGTTCATTCCGCTGCCCGCCGAAGAACTGGCCGACCGCCTGACCGACGGCAGCATCCACCCGGCGTTCGCGGCCTTCGCCCCCCTGCTTGAAACCCTGCGGCGCGTGAACGACGTCGACGCGGCAGCGGCGCTGATCGACGCGCATGTCTGCGCGCTCCTTGCCGATGCGCCGCCCGACGATCCCGCGATCCTCGCCGCGCACCGCGCGCTCGTCGACGATGAGGTGACGAGCGTTGCCGATCTTTCGGCGAAACTCGGACTCTCCGAACGTTCGATCGAGCGGCTGAGCCACCGCGCTTTCGGCTTTTCGCCCAAGCTGCTGTTGCTGCGCCAACGCTTCCTGCGAAGCCTTGCGCGCTTCATGCTCGATCCATCGATGGCGTGGATCGATACGATGGATCATCATTATTACGACCAGGCGCAATTCACGCGCGATTTCCAGCGTTTCATGGGGATGAGCCCGCGCGACTATGCCGCGCGTCCCAAGCCGATCCTGGGCGCCGCAGCTTTTGCACGCGCCGCGGCCGCCGGCGCCGCGGTTCAGGGCCTGCACAAACCTGCGGGATAGGGACGCCGGACCGCCCCGTTTTCCGCCAAGTGACTTGACCCGCGCGGCGCGTTCGGTGCAAGCGGCAGGCGACGGACGCGCGGCAGCCGCCCCATCCACAAGACACAAAGAAATGCACGCCGGCAGCGCCAGCGCCGCCGGAACAGGACGAACGACAATGAGCGACATTCAGGCCATTCAGACCCGACTGGCGGACGATATAGCGGCAGCCGCCGACCTCGACGCAATCGAGGCATTGCGCGTGTCCGCGCTCGGCAAGGCGGGGACCATCACCGCGCTGCTCAAGACACTGGGCGGCATGACTCCCGAAGAGCGGCAGGCGAAGGGTCCCGAAATCCACGGCCTGCGCGAAACGGTCACCGCCGCGCTTGCCGCGCGCAAGGCGGCGCTCGACGCCGCGGCGCTCAACGTCAAACTTGCCGCCGAAGCGGTCGACATGTCGCTGCCCGCCGAGCCGGCGCCGCGCGGCAGCGTCCATCCGGTCAGCCAGGTGATGGACGAGCTTGCCGAAATCTTCGCCGACATGGGCTTCGCGGTCGCAACGGGCCCCGAGATCGAGGACGATTGGCGCAATTTCACCGCGCTCAACATTCCCGAAACGCACCCGGCGCGCGCGATGCACGACACCTTTTATTTCCCCGACAAGGATGCCGAAGGGCGTGCGATGCTGCTGCGCACGCACACCTCGCCGGTACAGATCCGCACGATGATGTCGCAGGAACCGCCGATCCGCATCATCGCGCCCGGCCGCGTCTATCGCAGCGACAGCGATGCGACGCACACGCCGATGTTCCATCAGGTCGAAGGTCTGGTCATCGACCGCGACATCCACATGGGCCATCTCAAATGGACGCTCGAAACCTTCCTGAAGGCCTATTTCGAACGCGACGACATCGTGCTGCGCCTGCGCCCCAGCTATTTCCCCTTCACCGAACCCTCGGCCGAGGTCGATGTCGGCTATAAACAGGAAAAGGGCCGCCGGATCGTCGGCGGAAACGGCGACGACGAAGGCCATGCGTGGATGGAACTGCTCGGCAGCGGCATGGTCAACCGCCGCGTGATCGCAAATTGCGGGCTCGATCCCGACGAATGGCAGGGCTTTGCCTTCGGGGTCGGCGTCGACCGGCTGGCTATGCTGAAATATGGCATGGATGACCTTCGCGCCTTCTTCGACGGCGACCTTCGCTGGTTGTCGCATTACGGGTTCGGCGCGCTGAGTGTCCCGACGCTGAGCGGGGGGATTTCGGCATGAAGATCACCCTCGACTGGCTCCGCGAACATCTGGACGGCGATTATGGCGTCGCCGACGTCGTCGCGACATTGAACCGCATCGGCCATGAGGTCGAAGGCGTCGAAAATCCGGCCGAGAAACTCGCCGGTTTCCGCGTCGCCAAGGTGCTGACCGCCGAAAAGCATCCGCAGGCCGACAAGCTGCAGGTGCTGACGGTCGACACCGGCGACGGCGGGGCACCGCTCACCGTCGTGTGCGGGGCGCCCAATGCGCGCGCAGGCCTGGTCGGCGTACTCGGCCTGCCCGGCGCGGTCGTGCCCGCGAACGGGATGGAGTTGAAGGTCGCGGCGGTGCGCGGCGTCGAATCGAACGGCATGATGTGCTCGACGCGCGAGCTTGAGCTTGGCGACGATCATGACGGGATTATCGAACTGCCCGCCGACGCGCCGATCGGGACGCCCTTTGCCGACTATAGCGGCGCGGGCGATCCGGTGATCGACATTTCGATCACGCCGAACCGGCAGGATTGCATGGGCGTGCGCGGCATCGCGCGCGACCTTGCCGCCGCCGGGCTCGGCACGCTGAAGCCGCTCGACGTCCCGACGATCGTCGGGGAAGGTGCGCCCGCAACCGAAATCCGGACCGACGATCCCGAAGCCTGTCCCGCCTTCTTCGGCCGCACGATCAGCGGCGTCACTAACGGCACCGCGCCCGAATGGATGCGCCGCCGACTGGAAGCGGTGGGTCAGCGCTCGATCTCCGCACTCGTCGACATCAGCAATTATGTGATGTTCGACCTTGGCCGCCCGAGCCATATTTATGACCGTGCGAAGCTGAGCGGCGCACTCGCCGCGCGGCGCGCGAAGGATGGCGAGACCGTCACCGCGCTGAACGGCAAGGACTATGTGCTCACCGACACGATGACGGTGATCGCCGACGCGGCCGAAGTACATGACATCGCGGGCATCATGGGCGGCGAGCATTCAGGGTGCAGCGAGACGACGACCGACGTCCTGATCGAGATCGCCTATTTCACGCCCGAACGCATCGCGCTGACCGGGCAGGCGCTTGCCCTGACCAGCGACGCGCGCAGCCGCTTCGAGCGCGGCGTCGATCCCGCGTTCCTGGACGATGCGACCGCGATCGTCACCGCGCATATCCTTGCGATCTGCGGCGGCACGCCCTCGACCGTCACGCGCGCGGGCACGCCCCCCGCCGGGGTCAAGACGGTCGATTATGACCCGGCGCTGTCGGCGACGCTTGGCGGCATCGCAATCGCGCCCGAGCGGCAGCAAGAGATACTCGCCGCGCTGGGCTTTTCGGTGGCCGAACAGGGCGGCCGCTGGCAGGTCGCAGTGCCGAGCTGGCGCCGCGATATCGACGGCGCGCCCGACATCGTCGAGGAAGTCACGCGCATCACCGGTTTCGACGCGATCGCGTCGGTCGCCCTGCCGCGGACCGACGGCGTCGCCAAGCCGACCGCGACCGCCGAGCAGCTTACCGAGCGCCGCCTGCGCCGCGCCGCGGCAGCCGCCGGTTTCGACGAAGCCGTCACCTGGTCGTTCATCAGCGAAAGCGACGCCGCGCCCTTTGGCGGCGGCACCTGGTCGCTCGCCAATCCGATCAGCGAAGAACTGAAAGTCATGCGCCCGTCGCTGCTGCCCGGCCTGCTCGCCGCGGCGCAGCGCAACCAGAATCGCGGCGCGGGCAGCATTCGCCTGTTCGAGATCGGTCGCCGCTATCTGGCCGACGCCGAGCATCCGACACTTGCCATCGTCATGGCGGGCGACCGGACGCCGCGCGGCTGGCAGACGGGCAAGGCGGCGGCGTTCGACGCCTTTGACGCCAAGGCCGCCGCGCTGGCGTTACTCGACGCCGCGGGGGCGCCCGCCGACCGCTTGCAGGTGATGGAAGCCGTGACCGAGGGGGCCATCTGGCATCCCGGCCAGTCGGCGACGCTGCGGCTCGGCCCCAAGGCGGTGCTCGCCGAATTCGGCGCGCTCCACCCGCTGCTGACGCGCGCCTTCGACGTCGATGGCCCGGTGATGGCGGTACAGATCTTCCTCGACGCGATCCCGGCGAAGCGCGCAAGCGGTCCCGCGCGCGCGGCGTTCACGCCGCCCGCGCTGCAGTCGGTACGCCGCGACTTCGCCTTTCTGGCGCCGACCAGCCTGACCGCCGCCGATCTGGTGCGCGCGATTCGCGGCGCCGACAAGACGAGCATCACCGGAGCGCGATTGTTCGACCGCTTCACCGGCCAAGGCGTGCCCGAGGGTCAGGTGAGCCTGGCGGTCGAGGTCGAATTGCAGCCGGCAGAAAAGAGCTTCAACGATGCCGAGTTGAAGGCGATTACCGACAAGGTGGTCGCGGCAGCGGCAAAGGTCGGAGCGATATTGCGCGGCTGATCTTCGCGTCGGCGAGCGATGAAAGGGAGAGTTTGAAATGGACACCCGCCACCTCGTCGATCGCGAGATCGCGCCGCTGATCGACCTGTTTCCCCGGGTCGATCTTGATTCCGCGCCGATCGCCCAAATTCGTGCCAAGGCGGCGGAGACCTACTCGATCCTGCCGCCGCCGGTGATCGCCCCCGAAAGGCTGGTCGTGCCGTCGATCCATGGCGGACCGGATATCCCGGTATTTCTCTATCGCCCCGCGGAGACGCGGCCGGGCGGCGGCGCGATCCTGCATATCCATGGCGGCGGGATGGTGATGGGATCGGTGGAGCAGATGCAGGCGGGCCCTGCATTGTTGGCCGCGTCCGCCGGGGTGCCCGTCGCTTCGGTCGAATATCGCCTCGCGCCCGAACACCCCTTTCCCGCGCCGCACGAGGATTGCCACTCGGCGCTGGCATGGCTTGCCGAACAGTCGGACGCGCTTGGCTTCGACCCGAACCGGATCGTCGTCGCGGGCGAAAGCGCGGGCGGCGGGCTGGCCGCCGCTCTCGCGATCATGGCGCGCGACCTGGGCGGCCCGGCGATCGCGGGGCAGCTCCTGACTTATCCGATGCTCGATCATCGTACCGGCAGCGACGCCTGTCCCTATGGCAACCCGGCGACCGGCGAATTCATCTGGACGCGGCCGAGCAACCGCTTCGGCTGGCGCGCGCTGCAGGGCGACTACAAGGCCGACGACGACCGGCGCGGCTGGTTTTCGCCAAGCCTGGCCGAGGATTTGTCGAACCTGCCCCCCGCCTATATCGCGACCGGCAGCCTCGACCTCTTTTTCGACGAAAATCTCGACTATGCGCGCCGCCTGGTCGCGGCGGGGGTGCCCGTCGATCTGCACAGCTATGCGGGGGCGATCCATGCGTTCAACGCGATCCCCGACGCCGCGCTGTCACAGCGTTTCAACGGCGGGCTGCTCGCGGCGGCGGCAGCCATGGCGGGGCCGGCGAACGGCTGAAGGCGCCGGGCGGCGTCTTCACGGCGCGGCTTCCTTCATGAAACAGCCTTGCGCCCTTTTTCATGCGCGGGGAAGGCGGGCGAGCCGGACCGTGCCGACCCCTCGCCTTCCCGCGATGATAGAAGACGTCAGAATTTCAGTTCGGCGCCGATCGAGAAGCTGCGTCCGACCTTGTAGTTGTTGATGTCGATCCGCGAATCGCCGGCCTGCTGGAACTCCTGATAGCGAGTGCCGGTCAGGTTGCGCGCCTCGAACTTGAGCTCGACCTCGGTCCCGAGCAGCGTGATCCCCTGCCGCGCGACGAAGTCGAGTCGGATGCCGGGCTTTTCCTTGATATCGGGCTGCTGCGGCGTGCCCGACGGACCACGGTTCGTCACGCGTTCGCTGGCATAGGTAAGGAGAAGGGTCTGCTGCGACAGCTTGTCCTGGTCCTCGATCCCGATCTGGAGATTGCCGACATGTTCGGACTGGCCCGTGAGCGGCGCGCCATCGCGGAAGAAATCCGCCGCGGGAAGCACACCGCCGTTCGAGAAGATGATGTTGTCGTCGGCGCCGACGTTAATCTTCGACTTGCTGTAGGTGTAGTTCGCCACAAGCACGAGACGGCGCGATGCGAAGAAGGGCGATTCCGAAACCCCGCTGAGCGGGACATATTTCAGGACCTCGAGTTCAGCGCCGTAGAGCTGCGCTTCGGGAGCATTTGCGAAGCTCGTCTGGAGCTGGCCGGTCGAACGGAAAGCGAAGGCTTCGATCGGATTGTCGATCTTTTTGTAGAAGCCCGCGAGCGTGAAGCGTTCGCCCTTTCCAAAGAACCATTCGTAACGCGCCTCGGCGTTGAACAGCTTGCTGTCGACGAGGAAGGGGTTGCCGAAGAACTGGCGGTCGGATTCGGTGTCCTGATAGATTTGGAACGCAAGCTCGCGGAACTGCGGACGCGCGATCGTCTTGGAAGCGTTGAGCCGGAGCTGCATGTCTTCCGCGAAATTCCAGGTGACCGTCGCGGCCGGCAGCCAATAGCTGTTGTTCAGGCGGGTCGAGGTGACGCCGCCGGTTCCGATACCGAAAAGGTCGACCGGCGTCACATGCTGCTTTGCCGATTCATAGCGGACGCCCGCGATCAGGGTGATTCCGGGGCCGACTTCGGCCTCGACCTGTCCATAGCCCGCATGGATATCAAGGCCGGCCTCATAGGCCGCCGCGCCCGCCTGACCCGAAGTCTCTGTAAGCTGGATATCATAGGTATAGATGTTGAAGTCCGACAGGAGATAGTCGGGGCGCTGCTGCGTCACCGGGATCGGCAGTTCGTCAGCCGGCACGAAGCGGAACTCGCGCCGTGAAGCGTCGCGCTTGGTGCTGGTGTAAGCATAGCCGCCGTGAACCGTGATGCTCATCGATGTCGGAAGCTTGTAACCGAGGTCGATTGCCCCGGCGTACACATCTTCGTTGAGATCGCTGAACACGATGCGGGCATTCTGGCCGCCGGCGCGCAGATTGTTGACATAGTCGCCGATGGATTCGTCGAACACATAGCTGAAGCTGCGTTCATAGGGCGCGTCGCGCTTGGTGTTCGCATAGGTTCCGCGAATGTCGACGCTGAGATCGTCGAACTTGAATTCGCCCACGAACTGGGTGTCGATAAGCTGCCGTTCGACCCAATTGGTGTCCTGTTTCATGACCCGCACATTGTCGCCGAGACCCTCGGCATCGAAACCGGTCGCCAGGCGCGACTGCTTGAGCGTGTCGTGGATATAGAGGTTGGTCCAACGCAGCTTGTGCTCGCCAAACTCGAAGCCGAGGCCCAGCAGGCCGTTGACGACGATCCGGTTGTCGGTGCGCACCGCACGGAAATTGACGTTCGGGTCGAGACGCCCTTCGGCGAAGCCGCCCGAGAGCTGCTGGACCGCATCGCGCGTCGACCAGTTGTTGCTGAACCCGGCCGCGGCGATGAAGCCGAGACGATTGCCGCCGATATCCCAGCGCGAACCCGCGCTGAGATCCGCGGAGAAATTCACCGGAATATTGTTGTTGCGCTGAAGAAGCGAGGTCGACGCGTTCGACAGGCTCGCCGCGATGTCATGAATGTCGCGCGCCGAGAAGTCGGCGCCTTCGGTGATGAGCTTGCCGCTGTTCAAGGCCGCCTTGAGCGGGCCGCGGATCGAGCGCGTGCCGTCGTCATAGCCCAGGAAGTCGAGGTCGCCGCCATAATAGGTATAGCCGAGCTGGCCGGTCGTCTCGCTATCGCCGCTGACGCCGAGCCCGATTTTGAGGAAAGGTTCGTCGGGCAGGGCTTTCGTCGTGAGGTTGATCACGCCGCCGCCGAATTCGCCCGGATAATTGGCCGAATAGGTCTTTTGGACGAGCGCGCTGCCGACGATGCTGGTCGGAAAGAGGTCGAGGGGAACGACGCGCTTCAACGGTTCGGGAGAAGGAAGCGGCGAGCCGTTCAACAGAGCGAGCGAGTAACGGTCACCAAGGCCGCGCACATATACATAGCCGTTGCCCACGACGGACAGGCCGGTAACGCGCTGGAGCGCGCCCGCGATGTCTCCGTCGCCGGCGCGTTCGATTTCCTCGTTCGAGAGCACCGACACGACTTGCGGCGTCGAGCGTACGATATTGGGAATGTAACGGCCGGTGACGACGATTTCGCCATCGAACGAGGCGCCGGGAACCGAAACCTCGACCTGTTCATCGTCCGCGGGGGGAGGCGTGGTCGCGGCCGGCGCGGATTCGGTCGGCTCGCTCGTCTGCGCGATGGCGCTCGGCGCGATCAGCGCCGAGGTCAGGAGCAGGAGGCTGGAGAATGTGTGCGACTTCCTCATGAGGAGTCCCCCCTTGTAGTTAATCCGAAAAAAGGGGGCGACGGCCCTTGCCGTCGCCCCTCGTCAATGTGTTGGCGGTCAGGCGCTCGGCAGCGAGGTGCACGACGAGGCGCTGCCGAAGTCGGCGGTCGCCGAGTCGCAGGTCCAGCCGCGGTACCAAGTGTCGCTCGCGTCGCGAACCGCGCCGATGTACGGCGTCGCCACCAGGAAGGAGGTGCCCGACGGGTTCAACGTCGAAGCGTTGAATGCGGTCACCGCAGTTTCGTTGGCGCCGTTTACGAAAACATTGCTCAGCGTCGAGGTGAAGCTCGCATTGTTGTTCGTGCCCAGGTTGAAGATCGCCTGGATGGCAGCCGCCGTGACGTTGCCGTCTTCCGCGAAGGCACCTGCGGTGCAGGCGAAGGCCACCGAGTTCAGCACCGGCGGACCGACGTCGTCGAGACCGGCGTTTGCCGCCTGCATCGTCGTCGCGCCATCGACGTCAAGGCAGAAGCGGGGGCTCGTCACTACGCCGTTGACCATCGTATAGTCGGTACCGCCGCGCAGCAGGATCGCGTTGGTCGAAGCGGCCAGCGTGCTGCGATGCACGAAGGTGAAGTTCGCAAGGCGCGTGTTCTGACGCGGCTGCGCATCTTCGTTACCGTTCGAGTCGGCCTCGATCATCGCATCGCCCGAATTGCCGCCGGCGCGCTGCACCCCGATCACGAACTGGATCAGGCCCTTGTAGCCAAGGTCGGTGTCGAGGCTATCGTCGTCGGCGCCGGTGATGATCAGATTCTTCATGTTCTGGCGGCCGCCAAACACTTCGATCCCGTCGTCGGAGCTGTTGTGGACCTGAACATGGTCGATGACCGTTCCCGAGCCGACGCCGCCCGTGGTGAGGCCCTGCAATTCGTTGCCCGGCGCGATTTCGAAGCCCGAATAGCGGATCTGCACATAGCGGATCCGGCCGCTGCTATCAGCCGCGGTAGCGCCGCCGTATAGGGCATTGGTCGCGCCTTCGATGTTCTGCTGACAGTTGGCCGATCCGCCCACTGCGCCGCTGAGGCAATCGCTGATCGGCGCGCGGCCAAGCAGGATCACGCCGCCCCACAGGCCCTGGCTGGTATCGGTCGCGGTGCCGACGACGTTCGCACGTGCGGTGAAGATGATCGGGTTGGTCGGAGTGCCCTCGGCATTGAGCTTCGAACCGCGGTTGACGACGAGGAAGTCGTTGCCCGACGAGGCGAAGATGACGACGCCCGGATCGATCGTGAGCGTCGCTGCCTGGCCACCGGCCGCTGCGCCATCGCCGCCGACATCGGTGCCGACGTCGACGCGTCCGTTGAGCGAGTAGATCGTGCCCGGGAGGTTTGCGATCTGGAAATTGGCGTTGAGGCGACCGGTGATTTCGCAGTTGCGGCGGTTCGCGATCACGCCTTTGTCGACCGTGCCCGTCGGGCAGCTCGCCGCCGGGGGAGTCGGCGTGGGGGTCGGAGTCGGGGTGGGAGTCGGCGTCGGGGTGGGGGTCGGTGCGGGAATGACGACAACACCTTCGCCGGGCGAAGCCACATCGTCGGCGCCGCAAGCGGCGAGCGGCAGGGCGACGGTCAGCATAAGGAATTTACGGATTCTGGTCATTGAGGCCCCCTTTTGGGTTTGCAGACAAACACGACCGGTTGCCCCGCCGCGCCTTGGTTCGCTGCGGCCTCTAGGAGTCGATTCTTATGCTAAAATGACAGAATCGTGAATCTGGCCGTCACCAAAAAGCCACTGATTTGTAACATTTGGGCTGCGCTAGTCCGATGGCAGCCGCTGCCGACCCTTCAAACCAGTCCCGCCATCCGCATCCGCGCTTTCATCGCCGCGATGAACAACCGCACTGCGGGCAGTCCCGCGCGCGACGGTTCGAACAATAGATGCACCGGCAACGCGGATGGCTGTTCATCCGCGAGCAGCGAGATCAGCCGCCCCGCATCGACCGCCTCGATGACCTGATAGCTCAGCAGATTGGCGATCCCGAGCCCAGCCTCAGCCGCCGCCAAAATCCCGTCGATGGTGTTGACGACCAGCCGCGGGCGCGGTTCGATGCGCCAGCGGCCCGACGCGAACTGCCATTCGCCCGCCGCACGCGGCCCCATCGCGGCGATCAGGTCGTGCCCCGTAAGTTCTGCCACGCGTGCCGGGGCCCCGCGCCGCGCCAGATAGGCGGGGCTCGCAACCAGCATCTGCCGCACCCGGCCGATCCGCACGGCCTTCAACCCCGAGTCCGCCAGCGGCCCGATGCGCACCGCGACGTCGATCCCCTCCTCCACGATCCGGACATTGCGGTCGATCAGCATCATTCGCGCCGACAGCTCGCGGTGCTGCGCCATCAGTTCGCTCACCACGGGCAGGACGTGCAGCCGTCCGAACATCACCGGTGCGGTCAGGTGCAACTGTCCGCGCGGTTCGGCCTCCGCGCCGCGAAGCTCGCGCTCGGCGCCCGCAAGGTCGGCGAGGATGCGCCGTGCCTGCTCCAGAAATGCCGCGCCGGCATCGGTCAACGCGACCGCGCGCGTCGAACGGTGAAACAAAACCGTACCCAGCCGCGCCTCGAGCGCCGCAATCCCACGCGTGACGGCAGGCGGGGAACTGCCAAGCTTGCGCGCCGCGGCAGCGAAACCGCCCTCGTTCGCAACCGCGACGAACATTTCAAGGGTGAGCAACCGGTCCATGATTATTCCAGTTTATGGAATTAACTTGTTCGATCTTCCCCGATTATCACCGATCGAACAATGCCCTATTCCCGGTCCGGCGAACGAAGGCGCGCCCCTCCTCCACGCCCTTCGTTCGCTCCCTTTTGCAGAGAGGCTGGCACGATGGCGCAGAATTACCGACACACGCTGTTCGACGACGCGGTGAAAGCGGAGCAAGAACGCCACGGATCGCGCGCCTCCTACGCCAAACTCGATGCCGGTGCAGACGGCACCCCCGACACGCTGACAGCCAAGGAAATTGCCTTTATCGAGGAACGCGACAGCTTCTATATGGCAAGCGTCAATGTCGAGGGCTGGCCCTATATGCAGCATCGCGGGGGCCCGGCGGGTTTCCTCCGCCACATCTCCGGCAACCGGATCGGTTTCGCCGACTATCGCGGCAACAAACAATATATCAGCACCGCCAATATCAAGGGCAACGACCGCGTCTCGCTGTTCCTGATGGATTATCCGAACCGCGAGCGGCTGAAACTCGTCGGCCACGCGCACAGCGTCGAACTCGCCGACGACCCCGCCGCGGTCACTGCACTGATGCCAACGACGTATCGAGCGACGCCGGAGCGCGCCCTATTCATCGACGTGATCGGCTGGGAATGGAATTGCTCGCAGCACATCACGCCGCGCTTCACCGAGGCCGAAATTTCCGCCGCGATCCAGCCGATGGCAGCCGAACTCAACCAGCTACGCGCCGAAATCGCCGCGCTCAAATCAGAGCGGCACTAACCGTCGTCAGCCGAAAAACCACGAAAGGACATAGAATGACCAATGACATCACCCCGAAATCGCTGACAGAAGGCGCCCATCACATCGGCCTCGCCGTTCGCGACGTAGTTGAGGCGCGCGATTTTTTCGTCGAAGCCCTGGGCTTTACCGTCGCGGCCGAACGCCCCGACTATCCCGCGATCTTCGTCTCCGACGGCACGACGCTGCTCACGCTCTGGCAGGTCGCCGATCCCGCGAGCGCGACGCCCTTCGACCGCCGCGGCAACATCGGCCTCCACCATCTCGCGCTTCGCGTCGCCGACCTCGATGCGCTGCGCACCGTCTTCGCGCGCGTGCAGGGCCATCCCGGCGCGGTGATCGAATTCGATCCCGAACCGATCCGCGAGGGGGCGACCACGCATCATTTCATCTGCGCGATGCCCGGCGGCATCCGTATCGAATTCGCGACACCCTTTGCCTGAAAGGCCCATCCCAGAAAGGAACAGCCGATGTCCCGCCCCCCGCTCCCACCCTTTGACCATGACAGCGCGGTTCAAAAGGTTCGCCTTGCCGAAGACGGCTGGAACAGCCGCGACCCCGCGCGCGTCGCGCTCGCGTACACCGAGGACAGCGTGTGGCGAAATCGATCGACCTTCGTCACCGGCCGCGCCGCGATCGTCGATTTTCTGACCGCGAAATGGCGGCGCGAGCATGACTATCGGCTGGTGAAGGGGCTGTGGGCGTTCACGGAAAACCGCATCGCCGTGCGCTTCGCCTATGAATGGCACGACGATGCGGGTCAGTGGTGGCGCTCCTATGGCAATGAAAATTGGGAGTTTTCCGAAAATGGAGAGATGCAGCGGCGCATCGCGAGTATAAACGACGTCGCGATTGCCGAGGGCGACCGATTGTTCCTTTGGCCGCGCGACGGCACCGGCGACCGCCGCCCGGACGATCATCCGGGGCTCGAGGAATTAGGCCTGTAAGAGCGAACATTGGGGAGGAAGACAGATGGCCGCCAACAACGCACCCGCCTTTGCCACGATCATGCTGCTCACCGGCATCGGCATCCCGATCCTCGCCGCGCTCAATTCCGGACTGGGGCAAAAGCTCGGCCATCCGATGGCGGCGTCGGTCGTGCTGTTCGCGGTCGCGCTGCTGATCGCCATTGCCGGCGCGCTGTGGACGGGGTCGATGGGACAAGTGCGACTGTCGGCCGAAACGCCCTTTCACTTCTACCTCGGCGGCATCTTCGTCGCCTTCTACGTCATCGCGGTGACCTTTATCGCGCCGCGCTTCGGGGTCGGCAACGCGATCTTCTTCGTGCTCGTCGGCCAGCTCGTCAGCGCGGCGACGATCGATCATTTCGGCCTGTTCGGTGCAATGCGTTCGGCGATCGACACCAAACGCGTCGCGGGGATCGCGTTGATGATCGCGGGCGTCTACCTCGCACGCCGTGCGAGTTGAAGACGGGTTTCGCGCGTAAGTTTCCCTGTCCTTCTTCGTCGCTCTGGAATGAGACATGTGGCTCGTTCGACCTGATCCGGGGCCCGCTTGAAGTCGCATCCAGTGAGTGTGCCAAAAAAGCGGGATCCCGGGTCAAGCCCGGGATGAAGGAAACGGGTGACTGAACTTCCGCTTCCCACCCGAAAGCTGTCGATCGGTTCGCAAGTTGTTCCGGGCCGCTATGGCTTGGGCGTTATCCGTCCTATATCTTCGGCAACGACGGAGAAACAGGCATGGCCGGGCAAAGCGAGTATCAGCTTTTCGAAACCGTGGCCGGGGTCGCGGCGATCGGCTGGACGGAGGCCGGCGTCACGGCCCTGCGGCTGCCCGCGCCGGCCGCGTCCGAAACCACATGGTCGATCCTGCGCCGCTTGCCCGCTGCCGTCCGCGCGGAACCGCCGGCCCAAATCGCGGCGGTGATCGATGCGGCAATCCGCTATTTCGATGGCGAACGAATCGAGTTTTTCGAGGTCCCGGTCGATCCGGGTCAGCAGCCGCCCTTTTTCGCGCAGGTCTATGCTTTCGTCCGCACGCTCGGCTGGGGGGAGACGACGACCTATGGCGCCGTCGCGCGGGCGCTGGACGCCGGCCCCGAACATGCCCGCGCGGTCGGACAGGCGATGGCGACAAACCCTGTCCCGTTGATCATCCCCTGCCACCGCGTCCTGGCGGCGGGCGGCAAGATCGGCGGCTTCTCTGCACCGGGCGGCTCGACCTCCAAGGCCCGGATGCTCGAACTCGAAGGCGTGCCCCTCGCCATTGCCCCGATTCAGCAGGGCTTTGACTTCTAGGCCGCGACGGCATCCTCGCTGTGGTTCGTCGCTGCTTCGAGCAGGCGTTTTTCCAGGCTTTTCACGCGCGCCGCGCTGTCGATCTTGTCGCCGATCAGGTCGGTCACATAGAATGTGTCGACCGCGCGCTCGCCATAGGTCGCGACATGCGCGCTGTGCACCGTGACCTTCGACTGGAAGAGCGCATAGGCAAGCTGGTTGAGCAACGCGGGGCGGTCCTGCGCATTGACCTCGATCACCGTAAACCGATTGGAAGCCTTGTTGTCGACAAAGACGTTGGGCGCAACGCGGAAGGCCTCGGCGCGCGTGCGCGGTAGCGCCCTCGCCTCGAGCTTGGGCAGCAATTTATGGCGGTTGGCGAGCGCATCCTCGATCGCGCGCGTCAGCCGGCCGATCTGACCCGCCTCCGCGAACGGGCGCCCCAGCGGATCCTGGACAAGGAAATTGTCGAGCGCGAGCCCGTCGCGCGTCGTGTGGATGCGCGCGTCGATGATGTTGCCGCCGGCAAGGTGAATGCCGCCGGCGATGCGATAAAAGAGACCCGGATGGTCAGCGGCTAGCACCATCACCAGCGTCGCGCCGCGGTCATCGTCGGGGACCGCAGCGATATGCAGCGGCGCATCGCCCGCCTGCCGGATATGGACGAGATTGGCCGCGATGACCTCAACCGGTTCGGCGATCCAGTAGCTTTCGGGAAGGCGCTTCGCGACCTTGTCGAAGGTCTTGCGGTCGAAACCGAATTGAGCCGCAACCGCTTCCTTCTTGCTTTCGATCCGCGCTTCGCGGCCGCGCTGTTTATGGCCAAGGCGCAGCACCTCCTCGGCGGCATCGTAAAGCTCGGTGAGCAATTGGCGCTTCCAGCCGTTCCATACGCCGGGTCCCACCGCGCGGATGTCGACGACGGTCAGCACGAGCAGTAGGCGCAAGCGTTCGGGCGACTGCACGACCTGCGCGAAATCGAGGATCGTCTTGAAATCGGCGAGATCGCGCTTGAATGCGGTCGCCGACATGAGGAGGTGATAGCGCACGAGCCACGAAACGGTTTCAGTCTCCGCCTCGCTGAGGCCAAGTCGCGGACATACACGGAGCGCGAGTTCGGCGCCGAGCACGCTATGATCGCCGCCGCGGCCCTTCGCGATGTCGTGAAGCAGCACCGCGACATAGATGACGCGCCGCGAATGGATCTGGTCCATGATCGCGGTCGACAGCGGATGATCGTCCGCCAGCCGGTTCTGTTCGATGTCCGCGAGCAGCCCGATCGCACGGATCGTATGCTCGTCGACGGTATAATGATGATACATGTCGAACTGCATCTGCGCGACGACACGGCCGAAATCGGGAACGAAACGGCCGAACACCCCCGCCTCGTTCATCCAGCGCAGCACCGTTTCGGGATCGCGCGGGCTGGTCAGCACGTCGAGGAACAGTTCGTTCGCACGCGCGATGCGGCGCACCCCGCGCGCGTCGATCAGCTTCGCATCGTGGCGCGCCTGCCGCATCGCTTGCGGGTGGATTTCAAGGCCATGTTTGTCGGCGAGCGCGAAAATCTCGACCAGCCGGACGGGGTCCTGCTGAAAGAAATCGTCGCTCGGCAGCGCGAGCCGGCCACGGTCGAGGACGAAGCCGTGGAGCTTGCCGGGGCGCCGCCGGATCGTCGGCAGGAAGCGGCGTCCGCGCGCCGCCATCTGGTCGTCGAGATGCGCAAGGAAGGTGCCGGTGACGTCGCCGACGCTTTTGGCGTGGAGGAAATAGAGCTGCATGAAGCGCTCGACCGCGCTCTTTCCCGGCCGATCGGCGAAATGCATCCGGCGCGCGATTTCGGGCTGGAAGTCGAAGGTCAGCCGATCCTCGGCGCGCCCCGCAAGCGTATGGAGATGGCAGCGCACCGCGAGCAGGAAATTTTCGGCGCGCTCGAACTGACGTAGCTCACGGCCCGACAGGAGTCCGGCGTCAACGAGCTCGGGCACGGTGCGGACGCGGTGGATGAACTTGCCGATCCAGAAGAGCGTGTGAAGGTCGCGCAGTCCCCCCTTCCCTTCCTTCACATTGGGTTCGACGACATAGCGCGAATCGCCCATGCGCTTATGGCGCTCGTCGCGTTCAGCCAGTTTTTCGGCAACGAACGCCCGGGCATTGCCTGCGACGACTTCCGCATCGAAGCGCGCCGACGCCTGGTCGTACAGGTCGCGGTCGCCCCAGATGAAGCGTCCTTCGAGCAGCGCGGTACGGATCGTCAGATCCTCTTTCGCCGCGCGCACCATCTCGTCGAGCGAGCGGCTGGAATGACCGACCTTCAGCCCGAGATCCCAGAGCGTATAGAGCTGCGCCTCGATCACCTGCTCGGTCCAACTCGTCTGTTTGAACGGGGTGAGGAAGCCGATGTCGATATCGCTGTGCGGCGCCATCTCGCCGCGGCCATAGCCGCCGACCGCGATCAGCGTGATCCGCTCACCCGCCGACCGGTTGCTTGCGGGATAGAGATGACCCGTCGTGAAATCGTGGCTGAGGCGGACGATCTGGTCGATCAGGAATGCCGTCGCGTTCGCCGCAACGCGGCCCGCCGAAGGGCGTTCGAGCAGCCGGCGTTCGATTTCTGCGCGGCCCGCTTCCAGTGCGCCCTTGAGAAGGTCGACCATTGCGCGGCGACGTTTGCCGGTGTCGCTCGTCTCGCCCGCAATCTCGTCGAGCCGCCCCGCCAGCGCCCGGCGATCGATGATCGCACGGCGCTGGTCGAGGTTGTCGAACAGGTCGCTCATGCCTCGTCCGCCATCAGCCGCTTGAGCGCGTAGAGCGCGTCGAGCGCCTCGCGCGGAGCCAGCGCGTCGGGGTCGATCCCCGCCAGCGCGTCGCGCAGCGCATCCTTCACCGCGGCAGGCGCCTCGGCAAGCGTGGCCGCAAAGAGCGGGAGGTCGTCGAGACCCGCGGCTAGCCCGCCGGTCGCCTCGCGTCCCGCCTCAAGCTTCGCGAGCACCGCCTCTGCGCGCTTGACCACGCCCGCCGGAACGCCCGCGAGCCGCGCGACCGCGAGGCCGTAGCTGCGATCCGCCGGGCCTTCGGCCACCTCGTGCAGCAGCACCAGATCGCCCTGCCATTCGCGCGCGCGGACGTGGTGGAGCGACAGCGCGTTCAGCGTTTCGGCGAGACGCGTCAGTTCGTGATAATGCGTCGCGAAGAGGCAGCGGCACTTGTTCACCTCGTGCACCGCCTCGACCACCGACCAGGCGAGCGCGAGCCCGTCATAGGTCGAGGTGCCGCGCCCGACCTCGTCGAGGATGACAAAGCTTTGCGGGGTGGCCTGCGCCAGGATCGCCGCGGTCTCGACCATCTCGACCATGAAGGTCGAGCGCCCGCGCGCGAGATTGTCGCTCGCGCCGACGCGGCTGAACAGCCGGTCGACGAGCCCGAGCTTTGCTGACGCCGCCGGCACGAACCCGCCCGCCTGCGCAAGCACGACGATCAGCGCGTTCTGGCGGAGGAAGGTCGATTTACCGCCCATGTTCGGACCGGTGACGAGCCAGAGGCGATCGCGCGGCGACAGTGAGACGTCGTTCGGCACGAAGCGCTCGCCCGATTTCGCAAGCGCGGCCTCGACGACGGGGTGACGACCGCCCGCGATATCGAGGCACGGCTCGTCGGCGAGATCGGGGCGGCACCAATTGTGGCTCATTGCATGATCGGCAAGCGCGGCGGCAACGTCGATGCGCGCGAGGACATCGCAGCTCGCAGCAATCGCTTCGCGCCGCGCGATGGCCGCGTCGGTCAGCGATTCGAGGTGCGCAGCCTCAGCGGCAACGGCGTGGACACCCGCCTGCGTCACCCGGCTCGCAGCTTCATGCAGGTCGGACGAGTTGAAGCGCACGACCCCCGCAAGCGTCTGGCGATGCGTGAACCCCGATTCCGGTGCCATCAGCGCATCGGCGTGCTTCGCGGGCACCTCGACATGATAGCCGAGCACGCCATTGTGGCGGATCTTGAGCGATGCGATGCCCGTGCGGTCGCGATAGTCGGCCTCTAGCGCGGCGATCGCCTTGCGCCCGTCACGCGCGGTTTCGCGCAGCGCGTCGAGCGCATGGTCGTATCCTTCGGCGACATATCCGCCCTGCGCGGCATCGACCGGCGGGGTCTCGATCAATGCGCGGCTGAGTTCGTCGACCAGCGTGCCATGACCGTCGAGCCCCGGCAGGAGACGCGCGAGCAAGGGCGGCAGATCGGCGCGGCGCGCGAGCCGTTCGCGCAGAAGCCGTGCGCCACCGAGCGCATCGCGCAGTTGCGCAAGGTCGCGGGGTCCGCCGCGTCCCGCGACGAGGCGACCAAGCGCACGCCCGGCGTCGGGCAAGGCACGCAGCGCCGCGCGCAGTTCACCGCGCCACAAGGCATCGCGCGCGAGACCATCGACAAGGTCGAGCCGGTCGATGATCGCGTCCCTGTCGGTCAACGGGCTCGCGAGATCGTCGGCCAGCAGGCGCGCGCCTGCCGCAGTGACGGTGCGGTCGATCGTGCCGAGCAGGCTACCCTCGCGGCCGCCCGCCATCGTGCGGACGAGTTCGAGGCTTTCGCGCGTCGCGGCGTCGATCGCCATCCGGCCCGAGGCGAGATGACGCAGGGGTGGTTGGAGAAAGGTCGGGCCGCCCGTGCCGACATGATCGAGATAGGCAACGAGCGCGCCCATCGCGGCGATTTCGCCGCGGCCGAACTGCCCGAAACCGTCGAGCGTCTGAACCCCGAAGAAGGTTTCGAGGCGTTTTTGCGCGCTGGTGCTGGAGAAGTCCGCGGACGGGCGGCGCACAATCTGCCGCGCCGAGGATATCGGCAAGTCTTCGGCACTTTCGCTGAGCAACAATTCGGAGGGCGCCAGCCGGGCGAGTTCGGCATCGACCGCCAGAGCGGCCACAGCGACAACCTCGAACCGTCCGGTCGAAATATCGGCGGCCGCAATCGCCACCTCGCCGTCGCTGCCGATTTGCGCGAGCGCAGCAAGCCGGTTCGCGCTGCGCCCTTCGAGAAGCGATTCTTCGGTGAGTGTGCCCGCGGTGACGAAGCGCACGATGTCGCGCGCGACGAGCGCCTTCGATCCGCCGCGCGCCTTCGCCTCGGCCGGGGTTTCGATCTGCTCGGCGATCGCGACGCGGTGACCGGCGCGGATCAGCCGCGCGAGATAGGATTCGGCCGCATGCACCGGCACCCCGCACATCGCCACCGGTTGGCCGTCATGCTCACCGCGCGAGGTCAGCGCGATATCGAGAGTCGACGCGGCCGCCTTCGCATCGTCGAAGAACAGTTCGAAGAAGTCGCCCATGCGATAGAAGAGCAAACAATCGCCCGCTTTTTCCTTCAGCGCCCAATATTGCGCCATCATCGGCGTTGCGGCGGGGGCGACATTATTCGAATTGGCGGCAGAGCGGGCGGTGACAGGCATGCGACATGCTTTGGTATGGATATGGGCCCGTGGCAAGCATGCCACGCGATTCGCGGGTTCCATTTCGCCAAGGCGACGCTAGGGAATGGGCTCGGGCGCGCATCTTGTGGATCAGTTGAGAGGATTAATGATGGACAGTGGCAGCAAGGTGCAGTTTTCGGACCGCGAGGCCCTGCTTTACCACGAATATGGCCGGCCCGGGAAAATCGAGATCGTCGCATCGAAACCGATGGCGACGCAACGCGACCTCAGCCTTGCCTATTCGCCCGGTGTCGCGGTTCCGGTGAACGCCATCGCCGAGGACCCTGCAAAGGCCTACGACTATACGATCAAGGGCAATCTGGTCGCCGTGATTTCGAACGGGACCGCGATCCTTGGCCTCGGCAACCTCGGCGCGCTCGCCTCGAAGCCTGTGATGGAAGGCAAGGCGGTGCTGTTCAAGCGCTTTGCCGACGTCGATTCCATCGACCTTGAGGTCGATACCGAAGATCCCCAGCGTTTCATCGAAGCGGTCGAACTGCTCGCGCCGAGCTTTGGCGGCATCAACCTCGAGGATATCGCGGCACCGAACTGCTTCATCATCGAAGCGGCGCTCAAAGAACGCATGAACATTCCGGTGTTCCATGACGATCAGCATGGCACCGCGATCATCACCGCGGCGGGCCTGATCAACGCCTGTTACCTGACAGGCCGCGACCTTGCGACGGTGAAGGTCGTCGTGAACGGCGCCGGTGCTGCGGCGATTGCATGCACCGCGCTGATCAAGGCGATGGGCGTGCGGCACGAAAATGTCATCATGTGCGACCGTAAGGGCACCATCTATCAGGGCCGCACCGAAAGCATGGACCAGTGGAAATCGGCGCATGCCGCGCCCACCGAAGCGCGCAACCTGACCGAAGCGCTGGTCGGCGCCGACGTGTTCCTCGGCCTGTCGGCCGCGGGCGCGCTGAAGCCCGAAATGGTGAAGGATATGGCGCCCGCGCCGATCATCTTCGCGATGGCGAACCCCGATCCCGAAATCTCGCCGCCCGACGCACGCGCAGCCCGCCCCGACGCGATCATCGCGACCGGGCGCTCGGACTATCCGAACCAGGTCAACAACGTGCTGTGCTTCCCCTTCATCTTCCGCGGCGCGCTCGACGTCCATGCGACTGCTATCAACGAAGAGATGAAGATCGCCGCCGCATACGCAATCGCCGACCTCGCGCGCCAGCAGGTGCCCGAGGAGGTCGCCGCGGCTTATGGCGGGCGCGCGTCGAGCTTCGGCCCCGAATATATCATCCCCTCGCCTTTCGACCCGCGCCTGATGGAAATCGTCCCCGCGGCGGTCGCTGAAGCCGCGATGAAGACCGGCGTTGCGCAGCGCCCTATCGATAATCTCGAAGAATATCGCACCCAGCTTCGCGCAAGGCTCAACCCGACGACTTCGGTCCTGACGCTCGCCTATGAAGCCGCGCGCAACAATCCGAAGCGCGTCGTCTTTGCCGAAGGCGAAGAGGAAGTCGTGCTGCGCGCCGCGATCCAGTTCCGCGATGGCGGCTACGGCATTCCGGTGCTCGTCGGGCGCGAAGGGCTGCACGACAAGCTGCGCGCGATGGGCGTCGCCGATGCCGAAAGCTTCGAAGTCCACAACAGCGTCAATTCGCCGCATGTGCCGCAGATGGTCGAGATGCTCTATGAGCGGCTGCAACGCCGGGGATATCTCCGCCGCGACGTCGAGCGCATGGTCAACCGCGACCGCAACATCTTCGGTTCGCTGCTGCTCAAGATGGGGCTCGGCGACGCGATGATCACGGGCACGACACGCACCTATTCGCAGTCGATGCGCGAAGTCCGGCGCGTGATCGACCATGCCGAGGGCAAGACGCCGTTCGGTATCCATATCCTGGTCGACCAACATCACACGATCTTCATGGCCGACACCACGGTGAACGAGCGGCCCACGGCCGAAATGCTCGCGGATATCGCCGAACGCACCGCGCAGGTCGCGCGCCGCATGGGTCACGAACCGCGCGTCGCTTTCCTATCCTATTCGACCTTCGGCAATCCCGAGGGAAGCTGGCTGGAGAGCATTCGCGAGGCGGTGTCGATCCTCGACCAGCGGAAGCCCGGTTTCGAATATGAAGGCGAAATGGCGCCCGACGTCGCGCTGAACGAGAAGGTGATGAAGAATTATCCCTTCTGCCGCCTGTCGGGCCCCGCGAATGTCCTGATCATGCCGGGTCTGCAGTCGGCGAACCTGTCGGCGAAGCTGCTGCGCGAACTCGGCGGCGGTGCCGTCATCGGCCCGATGCTCGTCGGCATGGAAAAGCCGGTGCAGGTCGCGACGATGGCATCGACAGCGTCGGACCTTGTCACGCTCGCCGTGCTGGCGGCAGGCGGGATCGCACAATAAGAAAAAGCGGCGGTGCCTTGGGCGCCGCCGCTTTCCAATCCAGAGATCGCAGGCTTTACTGCCCGGTGGGCGCACCCGGCGCACCCACCGCGCCGATATTGCCGAAGATATCCTCGAAGAAGCTGCGATGACGACCAAGCGTCGGCGTCTTGTCACCGTCGGGGCTGATCCGGCTCACCAGTTCGAGGCCGGTACGGTCGACCGCAGCGACGTTGCCAGCAGGATCGAAGCGGACGCGCAGCACTTGCTGATCGACCGGGCGCGGCTTGGCGAAGGCGAGCTGGCGCGTTTCGCGGGACACATAATAATATTCATTGTTGCTGAACTGGCCGACGAAAGTCGGACGGCCCAGCGTCTTTTCCACCGACTCGCGGTTGTCGACGCCAGGTGTGATCGCTTCGGTCAACAGCGGGTCGACGACATAGCCCTGCCGGCCCTTGAGCTGCGAACAGCCGCTGACGGTCAGCGCGAGCGCCAGCCCGGCGACGATCAGACGCACGGGACGGGCGGAAAGTTTGGGCTCATGGATCGGCATCAACATATCTCCGTTGCGCCCTTTTTAAGCGGGCGCTGGCAATCGCGCCTCTTAACCGCAAGCGGTCGGCGCGCACAAGCGGCTTATGCCGCGGCAAAGCTTGCGCCAAGCTGACTCAGGCCCCTTTTCCGATGACGTGATTCGGCCTAAGCGGTCCGCATGTTTTCTTCACTTCGCAAATTATTCTCGTCTGAACCCGATCCGCGCGAGGCGCGTCGCCCGCTGTGGAATGCCGTCGTCGCAACCGCGCGCGCGCCGCACTGGTATGCGCAAGGTACGGTGCCCGACACGCTCGACGGCAGGTTTGACATGATCAGCCTCGTGCTTGCGCTCGTCCTGCACCGGATCGACGACGAACCGGCACAGGGTCTCGCGGGTGTCCAACTGACCGAATTGTTCGTCGGCGACATGGACGGACAGATGCGTCAGATCGGCTTTGGCGACATGGTCGTGGGCAAACAGGTGGGCCGGATGATGAGCGCGCTGGGCGGCCGGCTGGGCGCATATCGCTCGGCCGACGGATCGGCCGAGTTGCGCGCCGCACTGGTCCGCAACCTGTGGCGCGGGGTGGAGCCGGACGAGGCCGGTTTGGCGCATGTGATGGCGGAAGTCGCATCGCTGCGTAGCCAGCTTGCAGCAACGCCAGTGTCCGACCTGATCGTCGCCGATCGGCTGGACGGAGCGCGGGCGTGAGCGCACCTGAATTTCCGCTGGTCGTGACGCTCGCCGACGCAGCACATGGTCGCGTCATTTCAGCCGAAGCCGATGCCGGCGCGCGCGACGCGATCGCCCGGCGGCTCGGCCTGGTTGCGATCGACCGCTTTGTACTGACCGCTGAAGTCCGCGCGATCGCGGGCGGAATCGGCGCGAAAGGCGAAGTGCGGGCCGATGTCATACAGGCCTGCGCCGCGACCGACCTGCCCGTTCCGGCGACGATCAACGAAGCTTTCGACCTCCGCTTTCTGCGCGATGTCGATGCGCCGGTGGGCGAAGATGAAGAGATCGAGATCGGAAGCGAGGATCTCGACCTACTCCCGCTCGAAGGCGACAGGGTCGATCTTGGCGATTCGGCCGTGCAGACGCTGTCGCTCGCGCTCGACCCGTTCCCGCGCCATCCCGACGCCGACCGCATCCTTGCCGAAAAGGGCGTACTCAGCGAGGATGCCGCGGGGCCGTTTGCGGCCTTAGCGAAGCTGCGCGGAAAGCCCGACGCCTAACGACCTTCGTCAGGGACGGGCTTCGCTTCTTCCTCGACCAGATCGGCGACCGCGGCGTCGAGCCCAGGCTCTTCCTTCGCCGCCGGTGTTTCCGATTTCGGCTTTTCCGCTGCCTTTTCGTCGCGCGTCGGCGGCAGCGCGCCGCCGAGCGCATTGGCGAGGCCGAGCAATTGCTCACCGATCACCTTGTCGACCGCGGGCGCGATATCCGCGACCTTGAAGCGCATATAGCCGCCGACGACATAGTCGAAGCGCAGCGCGCTGCCCGTCGGGGTTTCCTTGATCTGGATGGTCAGCGTGCCATTGAGCGCTTCGCCCTGCAGCGGGCCGAACGCGCCCGACAGGCGCAGCATCTGGCCCGGTTTCGAAAAGAGGACGCGCGCGTGCTGAACGCTGCCGACGCCCGCACCCGTATCGGGCAATTTTTCGCAGAAGCAGCCGCCGGCTTGCGAATCGAGCCAGAAGTTCGCGGCGTCGCCCGACCAGCTATGATCCTTTGACCACCAGCTTTCGGGCATGCGGAGCATTTTCCACACGTCGGCGGGGGTCGCGGCGACCTGTGCGGTGTGCGCGACGGTGAAGCCCGCCTCGCTCTGGTCGACGACCTTGGCGTTTGCGGCCGGCGCCAAAGCGAGTGCCGCGATCGTCGCCGCGCCCGCGAAATAACTGGAAAATGCCATCAGCCTGTCCCCCTTGGCGCCTCAATAACCGGCGCTGGGAGGACTGGCTAGCCTCAGCCCGCGAGGATCGTTTCGATCGCGTCGTTGACCTCGTCGATCGGCGCCATTCCGTCGACGTGCGTCACGATGCCGCGCGCTTCGTAGATCGGCAGGATCGGAGCGGTCTTGGCGCGATATTCGGCCATGCGCGTGCGCACCGTTTCCTCATTGTCGTCGGGACGGCGCTTGAATTCCTCCGACCCGCAAACGTCACAAACATTGTCCACTTTGGGAAGCTTGTATCGATCGTGATAGCCTGCGCCGCATTTGGCGCAGCTGAAGCGGCCGGTGATGCGGTCGACAAGCGCGTCTTCCTCGACCTGCAGTTCGATCACATGGTCGAGCTTGCGGCCGCGTGCCGACAGGATGCCATCGAGGGCTTCGGCCTGCGCCGCGGTGCGAGGATAGCCGTCGAAGATCACCGAGACGTCACTGCCAAGCTGGTCGAGCCGTTCGCCGATCAGGCCCGAGACGATTTCGTCCGAGACGAGTTCGCCCGCGTCCATGACGGCTTTCGCCTGCACGCCGATCGGCGTCCCGGCCTTGACCGCCGCGCGGAGCATGTCGCCAGTCGAGAGCTGGACCATGCCATGCTCTTCTTCGAGCCGAACCGCCTGCGTTCCCTTGCCCGCCCCCGGCGGACCCAGCAAAATGATATTCAGCGTCATGGGGACCCCTGTTTGCCCTACCGTGTCGCGAGTGCCGTAGCTTGGCGATCAACGCCGCGCAACGCCGCCCTTCAATTTGGCCTTTTTGATGAGGTCGCCATATTGGTGCGCGAGCATGTGGCTCTGGATCTGGCTGATCGTATCGATCGTGACGTTCACGATGATCAGCAGGCTGGTGCCGCCGAGCTGGAACGGCAACCCCGACCCCGCGATGAAATATTCGGGGATCAGACAGATCGCCGCCAGATAGGCCGCACCGAGCACGGTGATGCGCGTCAGCACGAAATCGAGATAGGCGGCGGTGTTCTTGCCCGGGCGAATGCCGGGAATGAAGCCGTTCTGGCGCTTCAGATTGTCGGCGGTTTCTTCGGGATTGAAGACCACGGCAACATAGAAGAAGCAGAAGAAGACGATACCCGCGGCATAGAGCGCCATATAAAGCGGCTGGCCGTGCGCGAGATACTGGTTGAGCGTGATCAGGAAATCGCCGGTCGCGGTGTCGCCCTGAACATTCTGGCCCATCATCTGAGTGACGGTCAGCGGCATCAGCAGCAGCGACGAGGCAAAGATCGGCGGGATCACGCCCGCGGTGTTGACCTTGAGCGGCAGGTGGCTGCGGTCCGCCTGCATCACGCCGCGCTGCGTCGCGCGCTTGGGATATTGAACGAGGACGCGGCGCTGTGCACGTTCCATGAAGCTGATGAAGGCGATGACGACGATCGCGCCGCCGACGACGGCGAGGATCGTGCCGCCGCCCATCGAGCCTTCACGAACCTGCGTGAACATCTGCGCGAAGCTGCGCGGCAACTGGGCAAGAATGCCCGCCATGATGATCAGCGAGACGCCGTTCCCGATCCCGCGGCTGGTGATCTGTTCGCCCAACCACATCAGGAAGAGCGTACCGCCGACGATGCTGATCACCGCGCCGATGCGGAACAACATGCCGGGGTCGACGACCGCGGCGATGCCCTGGCTCGCGCCGAGCGATTCGAGCCCGACAGCGATGAAATAACCCTGGATCGCGGTGAGTCCGACCGTCCCGTAGCGCGTATATTGGTTGAGCTTCTTGCGCCCGCTTTCGCCCTCTTTCTTGAGTGCGGCGAGGCTGGGCGACAGGGCCGCCGCTAGCTGCACGACGATCGACGCCGTGATATAGGGCATGACGCCGAGCGCGATGATGCTCATCCGCTCAAGGCTGCCGCCCGAGAAGGTGTTGAAAATGTCGAGGACGCCGCCCGACGCGGCCTGGCTGTAGAGCGACGCCAGCGCAACGGGGTCGACCCCGGGCAGCGGCACGAACGACAGGAAACGGAAGACGATCAGCGCGCCGATCGTGAACCAGATGCGGTTCTTGAGTTCGGTCGCCTGACCGAACTTCGAAAAGTTCAGGTTGGAAGCAAGCTGGTCGGCGCGAGAGGCCATGGGTGTTTTCCTCGGATATTCCGGACCGCGCCCCCCGCGACCCGGCGCCTATGTGCGTTCGGCGGTGACGAAGCGCAAGGGGAAAGGCCTATTTTGCGACGCAGCTCGTCGATACCGGCTGCATCATCCGTTCGCATCGAACGGGAAATAACAGATCGTCAAACGACGAAGGGCGACCCGTGTTCCGAGCCGCCCCTTCGCCTTGATTATTCCGCCTTGGCTTTGGCGCGGCGCTGGGCCTTCTTGCCTTCGCCTTCGGGCTTGGGTTCGGGCAATTCAACCTTGCCGCCAGCCTTTTCGACCGCTTCGATCGCGCCTTTCGACGCGCCGGCAACGGCGAAGTTCAGCTTCGCGGTGATTTCACCCTTGGCGAGGAGACGGACGCCATCCTTGCCGCCACGGGCAACGCCGGCAGCCTTGAGCGCGGCGTGATCGATCACAGCCTTCGCGTCGAGCTTCTTCTCGTCGACCAGCTTCTGGATCATGCCCAGATTCACGATCGCGAAATCCTTGCCGAAGATGTTGTTGAAGCCACGCTTCGGGATACGCATGTGAAGGGGCATCTGGCCGCCTTCAAAGCCGTTGATCGCGACGCCGCTACGGGCCTTCTGGCCCTTTTGACCGCGACCGGCGGTCTTGCCCTTGCCCGAGCCGATGCCGCGTCCAACGCGCATGCGGCCCTTGCGGGCGCCATTGTTGTCACGAAGTTCGTTAAGCTTGATAGTCATTGCACTCGCTTTCGCTTTTATCGCGCTGATAGATATAAGGTCGGGTCGTGAGGGGCTCAGCCCTCGACGACTTCGACCATGTGCGGCAGCTTGCGGATCATGCCGCGCACTTCCGGGGTGTCGACCAGTTCGACCTCGCGGTGCATCTTGCCCAGGCCGAGGCCGGTCAGGATCGCACGCTGGCTCTTGGGACGACGGATCGGCGAACCGATCTGGCGGATCTTGATCTTCTTGTCAGCCATCGTCTTACTCCGTCACCGCCGCGGCTTCGGCCTCGGCTGCGCGGTCGGAAGCACCGCCACGCTTGATCAGGTCCGAAACCTTCTTGCCGCGACGCTGCGCGACCGACTTCGGGCTGGTCTGCTCACCGAGCGCTTCGAAAGTAGCGCGGATCATGTTGTAGGGGTTCGAAGTGCCGACCGACTTGGTCACCACGTCCGCAACGCCCAGCGATTCGAACACGGCGCGCATCGGGCCGCCGGCGATGATGCCGGTACCGGCAGGAGCCGAACGCAGCGTCACATTACCGGCGCCGAACACACCGCGACCATCATGGTGCAGCGTGCGGCCGTCGCGCAGCGGAACGCGAATCATCGCCTTCTTCGCAGCAGCGGTTGCCTTCGAAATGGCTTCGGGCACTTCGCGCGCCTTGCCATGACCGAAACCGGCACGACCCTTGCCGTCGCCGACGACGACGAGCGCGGCGAAACCGAAGCGCTTGCCGCCCTTCACCGTCTTTGAAACGCGGTTGATGTGAACGAGCTTTTCGATGAGCTCTTCGCCACCTTCTTCGTCGCGCGGGCGACGATCGTCGCGGCGGCCTCGGCCACCGTCACGACCGCCACGACCGCCGTCGCGGCCACCACGGCCACGGCGGGGAGCGCCGGTGTTTTCGGTCGCTTCGACAGCGCCTTCGACGTTCTGTACTTCGTCAGCCATAATCAGAACTCCAATCCGCCTTCGCGAGCCGCGTCGGCCAGCGCCTTGATGCGCCCGTGGAACAGGAAACCGCCGCGGTCGAACACGACCTGGGTCACGCCGGCCTTCTTCGCGGCAGCGGCGAGGCGCTTGCCAACGTCGGCGGCAGCAGCCGTGGTCGCGCCGGTCTTGCCGCGGACATCCTTGTCCAGCGTCGAGGCCGAAGCCAGCGTCTGGCCGGCGGCGTCATCGATGAGCTGCGCATAGATGTGACGGCCCGAACGGTGCACCGAAAGGCGCGGACGCCCGGCTGCACGCTGGCGGAGGGCGGTACGGACGCGCTGGCGCCGTTTTTCGAAAGTGGTAAGATGTGCCATGGCTTACTTCTTCTTGCCTTCTTTGCGGAAGATGTACTCGCCGCGATATTTGATGCCCTTGCCCTTATAGGGTTCGGGCTTACGCCAACGGCGAATTTCCGCCGCGACCTGGCCGACCTTCTGCTTGTCGATACCGCTGATCTCGATCGTCGTGTTGTCCGGCGTCTTGATCTCGATGCCTTCGGGCACCGCAAAATCGACATCATGGCTGTAGCCGAGCTGCAGCTTGAGCGTCTTGCCCTGCGAGTTGGCGCGATAGCCGACACCGGTGATCTCGAGGACCTTGGTGAAGCCTTCGGTCACACCCGTGATCAGGTTCTGGACCAGCGTACGCTGCATGCCCCAGAAAGCGCGTGCTTCGCGGGTGCCGTTCGCGGGCTGAACCGAAATGCTGCCTTCGGCGACTTCATAGTTGATGAGGTCGGAAAGCGGCATCGCGAGCGTGCCCTTCGGTCCCTTGACCGACAGCTGACCGCCATCGATCGCGGCGGTGACGCCGCCCGGAATCGGTACTGCCTTTTTACCAATGCGCGACATCAGAACACCTCCGCCAGCACTTCGCCGCCGACATTATGTTCGCGTGCTTCGGCGTCCGAGAGAACGCCGCGCGGGGTCGACACGATGGTGATACCAAGGCCGTTGCGCACGATCGGAAGTTCTTTCGAACCCGAATAGACGCGGCGGCCCGGCTTCGAAACGCGAGCCACATGGCGGATCGCCGGCTGGCCTTCGAAATATTTGAGCTCGATGCGGATGCCCTTGTGCTGGCCCTTGGCACCCAGCGCTTCTTCGCTGTAGCCGCGGATATAGCCTTCACGCTGGAGAACATCGAGAACGCGGACGCGCAGGGTCGAGGCGGGAGTCAGGACGCTGTCCTTCTTCGCCTGCTGGCCGTTGCGGATGCGGGTGAGCATATCACCCAGGGGATCGGTCATTGCCATCTTGTCAGTCCCTTACCAGCTCGACTTCACAACACCGGGGATCAGGCCCTTGTTGGCCAGATCGCGGAGTTGGATACGGCACAGCCGGAATTTGCGATAATAAGCGCGCGGGCGCCCGGTCAGCTCGCACCGGTTACGGATGCGGGTCGGGTTACCATTGCGCGGGATTTCCGCCATCTTGAGGCGCGCGATCAGACGCTCGCCATCGTCGAGCGACGTATCTGCCGCAATCGCCTTCAGCTTCGCATAACGGCCGGCATATTTCTTCACCAGCTGCTTGCGACGCTCGTTCTTGTTTACCGAACTCAGTTTCGCCATGACTTAAGTTCTCTTTCCTTCTTGAAAGAGCCTGCCAGATCCCGAGGGATCAGGCGGCTTCCTTTTCCTGCGCAACGATCGGGAAGGGGAAGCCGAACAGCTTGAGCAGTTCGCGGGCTTCGTCGTCCGTACGAGCGGTGGTGGTGACGATCACGTCCATGCCGCGCACCTGGTCGATGCGGTCATAGTTGATCTCGGGGAAGATGATCTGCTCTTTCAGGCCCATGGCATAGTTGCCACGGCCGTCGAAGCTGGTCGCCGACACGCCGCGGAAGTCGCGGATGCGCGGCATTGCGATCGTGATCAGGCGGTCGAGGAATTCATACATGCGTTCGCGGCGCAGGGTCACCTTGCAGCCAATCGGCATGCCTTCGCGCAGCTTGAACTGTGCGATCGACTTCTTCGCCTTGGTCACGACGGGCTTCTGGCCGGCGATGAGTTCCATCTCGGCAGCGGCCGATTCGACCTTCTTCTTGTCCTGCGTGGCTTCGCCGACGCCCATGTTGAGCGTGATCTTTTCGATCTTCGGCACTTCCATCGCATTCTTGTAACCGAACTTCTCGGTCATCGCCTTGACGATCACATCGTCATAGCGCTTGCGCATGCGCGGGGTGTAATTGTCAGCCATTGAGCGTCTCCCCGGACTTCACGGCCACGCGGACCTTCTTGCCGTCCTTGGTTTCAAAACGAACGCGCGTCGGCTTGCCGGTCTTGGGATCGGCAATCGCGACCTTGCTCGCGTACAGCGGCGCTTCCTTGCGCTCCAGGCCACCCTGCGGGTTGGTCTGGCTCGGCTTGCGGTGGCGCGTGATGATGTTGACGCCCGCGACAACGACCTTGCCGTCTTTCGGCAGGCTCTGCGTCACTTCGCCGGTCTTGCCCTTGTCCTTGCCGGACAGGATGACAACCGTGTCGCCCTTCTTGATCTTGTTCGCCATGGTTAGAGGACCTCCGGCGCCAGGCTGATGATCTTCATATAGCCGCGGCCGCGCAGTTCGCGGACGACGGGGCCGAAGATACGGGTGCCGATGGGCTCTTCATTCTTGTTGACGAGCACGGCAGCGTTGCTGTCGAAACGGATGACCGAGCCATCGGCACGGCGCACGTCCTTGGCGGTGCGAACGATAACGGCGCGATGCACGTCACCCTTCTTCACCTTGCCGCGGGGCTGAGCTTCCTTGATCGACACGACGATCACGTCGCCCACGCCGGCGGTACGACGCTTCGAGCCGCCCAGAACCTTGATGCACTGGACGCGCTTGGCACCGCTGTTGTCAGCGACTTCCAATTGTGACTGCATCTGGATCATCGATGCATTTCCTTCTTTTTTGGCCTACCGGGATGCCCCGGCGGTTCCGTGAAAATCAGCTTAGGCGTCAGCGGCCGTTTTGGGCTTGCTGTGGGTGTCGACCTTGTCGAGCACCTTCCACGTCTTCAGCTTCGAAATCGGCTTCGTTTCCTCGATGCGGACGGTTTCGCCAGCCTTGATGGCGTTGTCCTCATCGTGGGCGTGATATTTTTTCGAGCGGCGGATGATCTTGCCGTACAGAGGGTGCTTCACCTTCCGTTCGACCTTCACCACGACGGTCTTGTCGCCCTTGTCGGACACCACCGTACCGGTCAGAATGCGCTTCGGCATCGATAGTCTCCTTACTTCGCGGCCGAGCGCGTACGCTCGGTCTGCTGCGTCTTGATGCGCGCGATCGAGCGGCGCACTTCCTTGACGCGTGAGGCCTTTTCAAGCTGGCCGGTGGCCGCCTGGAAGCGGAGGTTGAACGCCTCGCGCTTCAGTTCGCCAAGCTGTTCGGCGAGCTGGTCGTCGGTCTTGGCCTTGAAATCTTCGGTCTTGGCCATGTCCTTAACCCTCCAGATGCGAGGTGTCGCCGAGACGGGCGATCACCTTCGTCTTGATCGGCAGCTTCATCGCGGCGCGTTCGAACGCCAGCGCGGCCACGGGGCCCGGAACGCCGTCGAGTTCGAACAGGATGCGACCCGGCTTCACGCGAGCGGCCCAGAATTCCGGCGAACCCTTGCCCTTACCCATACGGACTTCGGCAGGCTTCGACGACACGGGGACGTCGGGGAAAATGCGGATCCACAAACGGCCCTGACGCTTGATCGCGCGGCTGATCGCACGGCGAGCCGCTTCGATCTGGCGGGCGGTGATGCGCTCGGGTTCCATCGCCTTCAGCCCGTAGGAGCCGAAGTTCAGGCTGGTTCCGCCCTTGGCATTGCCATGGATGCGGCCCTTGAAAGCCTTACGGAACTTGGTTTTTTTCGGTTGCAGCATGTCAGCAGTCCTTAGCGGCGATCTTCACGAGCCGGACGGACGCCGGTCGTCTGTGCGTCGAGCATCAGACGGTCGGTCGCCATCGGATCGTGGCCGAGAATCTCGCCCTTGAAGATCCACACCTTGATCCCGCACACGCCATAGGCGGTGTGCGCGGTCGATTCGGCATAGTCGACATTGGCGCGCAGCGTGTGAAGCGGCACCCGGCCTTCGCGATACCATTCGGTACGTGCGATTTCCGCGCCGCCCAGACGGCCGGCGCAGTTGATACGGATGCCTTCGGCGCCCAGACGCATCGCCGACTGAACCGCGCGCTTCATGGCGCGACGGAACGCGACGCGGCGTTCGAGCTGATCGGCAATGCCCTGGCCGACGAGCTTGGCGTCGACTTCGGGCTTGCGGATTTCGACGATGTTCAGCGACACGTCGCTGCCCGTCAGTTCACCGAGCTTCTTGCGAAGCTTTTCGATGTCCGCGCCCTTCTTGCCGATGATGACGCCCGGACGGGCGGCATAGATCGAAACGCGGCACAGCTTGGCCGGACGTTCGATCACGACCTTCGAGATCGCGGCCTGCGGCAGGTTCTTGAACACATACTGACGGATCTTCAGATCCTCGACCAGCATGCGGCCATAGTCCTGGCCTTCGGCGAACCAGCGGCTGTCCCAGGTGCGGTTGACCTGCAGGCGCAGGCCGATCGGATTGCTCTTCTGGCCCATCTTACGCCTCTTCTTCCTGTTCGCGCACGACGATCCGGATGCGGCTGAACGGCTTGACGATCCGGGTCGACTTGCCGCGGCCACGTGCGTGCCAGCGCTTCATCGAGATCGACTTGCCGACGCTGGCTTCCTTGATGACGAGCGCATCAACGTCGAGGTTGTGGTTGTTTTCCGCGTTGGCGACGGCGCTGGCGAGAACCTTGCGCACGTCGACAGCCATCGCCTTCTTCGAGAAGGTGAGGATGTTCATCGCGTCTTCGACCTTGCGGCCACGGATCAGCGCGGCGACGAGGTTGAGCTTCTGCGCCGAACCGCGAATCTGCGTGCCGACCGAGAGAGCCTCGTTATCGGCGACGCGGCGGGGGGACTTTTCCTTGCCCATTAGCGTTTGCCCTTCTTGTCGGCCGCGTGGCCGGGGAAGAAGCGCGTCGGCGCAAATTCACCCAGCTTCATGCCGACCATGTCTTCGTTCACCGACACCGGCACGAACTTGCGGCCGTTGTAGACGTTGAAGGTCAGCCCGACGAACTGCGGCAGGATGGTGGACCGGCGCGACCAGGTCTTGATCGGGGCAGAGCTGCCACCGTCCTGGGCCGTTTCGGCTTTCTTGAGGAGATGAAGGTCCACAAAGGGACCCTTCCAGACCGAGCGAGCCATGGCTTACCTCTTCTTCTTCGCGTGACGCGACCGGATGATCATCTTGTCGGTCGACTTGTTGTGACGGGTACGAGCACCCTTGGTCGGCTTGCCCCACGGGGTAACCGGATGACGGCCACCCGAGGTGCGGCCTTCACCACCACCATGCGGGTGATCGACCGGGTTCTTCGCGACACCGCGGGTCAGCGGACGCTTGCCCAGCCAGCGGTTGCGACCAGCCTTGCCGAGGTTGGTGTTCTGGTTGTCGGGGTTCGACACCGCACCGACCGTGCCCATGCACTCGCCGCGGATATAACGCTGTTCGCCCGAACCGAGACGCACGATGACGAGACCGCGGTCACGACCGACGACCTGTGCATAGGTGCCAGCCGAACGGGCGATCTGGCCACCCTTGCCCGGCTTCATCTCGATATTGTGGACGATCGTTCCGACCGGCATCTGCGACAATTCCATCGCATTGCCCGGCTTCACGTCGGTCTTCTTGCCGGCGACGACGGTGTCGCCAACGGCCAGACGCTGCGGCGCCAGGATATAGGTCTGCTCGCCGTCTTCATATTTGACGAGCGCGATGAACGCCGTGCGGTTGGGGTCATATTCCAAACGCTCGACGACAGCCGGCATGTCCCACTTGCGACGCTTGAAGTCGATGAAGCGGTACTTCTGCTTGTGGCCGCCAGCGATACCGCGCGAGGTCACATGACCCTTGTTGTTGCGGCCACCGGTCTTGCGCTTGCCTTCGGTCAGCGCCTTGACGGGCTTGCCCTTCCACAGCGACGACTTGTCGACGAGGATCAGGCCGCGCTGCGCGGGGCTGGTCGGATTATAGGATTTAAGTGCCATTTTCTCTGCCTCTTCCTACAATCAGACGCCGGTCGTGACGTCGATCGACTGGCCTGCGGCCAGGCGAACGATCGCCTTCTTCACGTCGCTGCGGGTGTAGGGCTTGCCCTTCCAGCGCTTGGTCTTGCCCTTGGTGACGAGCGTGTTGACGCTCAGCACCTTGACATCGAACAGCGCCTCGACGGCGGCCTTGATGGCGGGCTTGGTCGCGTCGTTCGCGACCTTGAACACCACCGCGTCATTTTCGCTGAGCAGCGTCGACTTTTCGGTGATCACCGGAGCGAGGATCACGTCATAGTGACGCGCGTCGATGGTTTTTGCCTTAGCCATTGCAGCGGGCCTCCAGCTTTTCGACCGCCGCGCGGGTCAGGACCAGCGTGTCGGCACGGATGATGTCATAGACATTGGCACCGATGGCGGGCAGCGCGTCGACACCGATGAGGTTGGCCGAAGCCATTGCGAAGCTTTCGTGCACCGCGTCACCGTCGATGAAGAGTGCGCGATTGCCGAGTTCGAGCTTGCCGAGCTTGCCGGCGAGCGCCTTGGTCTTCGCGTCCTTGAGCTCGAGCGTGTCGAGAACGACGAGCTTGCCGCCCTTCGCCTTGTCGCTCAATGCCATCTTCAGGCCGAGGGTGCGGATCTTCTTGTTCAGCGAGTGGCCGAAGGTGCGGGCACGGGGGCCGTGCGCCTTACCACCACCGATGAAGATCGGCGCCTTGCGATCGCCGTGACGAGCGGTACCGCCGCCCTTCTGGCGACCGAACTTCTTGCCGGTGCGCGACACATCGCTGCGTTCGCGGGCGGCACGAGCCGGACCACGGCGCTTTTCGAGCTGCCATGCAACGACGCGATGCAGGATGTCGGCGCGGGCGTCGACGCCGAACACATCGTCATTGAGATCGATGTCGGTGCCGGCCTTGCCGTCGAGGGTCTGAACCTTGACCTTCATGATCAGGACTCCTGTGCGCCGTCGGTGGCCGCGGTGTCGACGACGGTTTCTTCAACCGGCGTTTCGACCGGCGCGTCAGCCGGGGCTTCGTTGCTGTTGGCCGCGCTCTTGATGCCCGCCGGATAGGGGGCCTCGGGGTGACGCGGCAGCTTCACCGCATCGCGGACGAGCAACCAGCCGCCCTTCGAGCCAGGGACCGAGCCCTTGACGAAGAGAAGGCCGCGCTCGACGTCGGTGCGGACGATTTCGAGATTCTGCTGGGTGCGATTGCGCGCGCCCATGTGGCCGGCCATCTTCTTGTTCTTGAAGACGCGGCCCGGATCCTGACGGTTACCGGTCGAACCATGCGCACGGTGGCTGATCGAAACACCGTGGGAGGCGCGCATACCGCCGAAACCCCAGCGCTTCATCGCACCGGCAAAGCCCTTACCCTGGGTAACACCCTGGATGTCGACGATCTGGCCGGCGACGAAGTGATCGGCCGACAGTTCGGCGCCGACGTCGAGCGTCGCGTCGTCAGCGACGCGGAATTCGACGACCTTTGCCTTCGGCTCGACTTCGGCCTTGCCATAGGCACCACGCTGCGGCTTGGCGACATTCTTCGCCTTTGCCGAGCCAGCACCGAGCTGAACGGCCACATAGCCGTCACGTTCTTTATCGCGGACAGAGACGACCTGACAGCCTTCGAGGCTCAGGACGGTGACGGGCACGTGGCGGCCGTCGTCCTGAAACAGGCGGGTCATCCCCATTTTCTTCGCGATCACGCCAGTACGCATGATCCATACTCCTAAACAGAGGCCGGGCGGACCATTCCGCACGGCTTGCGGGACCCATCGAGGCAAGCCTCAACAGAACCCTCCCAGCCCAAAATTTCGATGCATCGCCCCGTCCGGGCTGAGGTGCCGCCATCCCGAAGGATTTGCGGCGAGACGGGGGACGCAGCCCGGTCGTAAATGCCTTCCAAGGAAAGCGACCGGCGGTATCCACCCTATCGTCGGTCCGGATCGCTCCGGACAATGCAGGCGCCGAAGCGGCCTGCCGATAGAGACCCCGGTTTTCACCGGGGCTGCGCTGGCTTAGGCCAGCTTGATTTCGACGTTCACGCCCGCGGCGAGGTCGAGCTTCATCAGCGCGTCGACCGTCTGCGGGGTGGGCTGCACGATGTCGAGCAGCCGCTTGTGGGTACGCACCTCGAACTGCTCGCGCGACTTCTTGTCGACATGCGGGCCGCGGTTCACGGTGAATTTTTCAATACGCGTCGGAAGCGGGATCGGACCGCGAATGAGTGCGCCCGTGCGACGTGCCGTGTCGGCAATGTCGGTGGTGGCCTGATCGAGCACGCGGTGATCAAAGGCCTTCAGGCGAATGCGAATATTCTGCGTTTCCATGACTGTTCCAGTCGAATCCCGTCTAACGATGCGAAAGAGCCGAAATGGCCTGTTCCGGCCCCCTAGTGGAAGCCGGCTCGGCCATCAAAATTCTTAAAGCTACGAGCCGCCCGAATCACTTCCGAATCGAGCGGCTCGCGGCCCTATATTACTTTGTGATCGTCGCGACAACCCCTGCGCCGACCGTGCGGCCACCTTCGCGAATTGCGAAGCGCAGACCCGGGTCCATGGCGATCGGGGCAATCAGCTTGACCGACAGCTGGACGTTGTCGCCCGGCATGACCATTTCGGTGCCCTCGGGGAGGATAACCTCACCGGTGACGTCCGTGGTGCGGAAGTAGAACTGCGGACGATAGTTCGCGAAGAACGGCGTGTGACGGCCGCCTTCGTCCTTCGACAGGACGTACACTTCCGAGGTGAACTCGGTGTGCGGCGTGATCGAACCCGGCTTAGCCAGAACCTGGCCACGCTCAACTTCTTCACGGCCGACGCCGCGGATCAGCGCACCGATGTTGTCGCCAGCCTGGCCCTGGTCGAGCAGCTTGCGGAACATTTCGACGCCGGTGACGACGGTCTTCTTGGTGTCCTTGATGCCGACGATTTCGACTTCTTCACCGACCTTGACGATGCCGGTTTCGACGCGGCCGGTAACAACCGTACCACGACCCGAGATCGAGAACACGTCTTCGATCGGCATCAGGAAGGGCTTGTCGAGCGGACGTTCCGGCTGCGGGATCCACGCGTCGACGGCTTCCATCAGCTTCAGGATCGCGTCCTTGCCGATGTTGTCGTCGCGACCTTCGAGGGCGGCGAGAGCCGAACCCGGGATGATCGGAATATTGTCGCCGTCGAAATCGCGCTTCGACAGTTCTTCGCGGATTTCGAGCTCAACGAGTTCGAGCAGTTCGGGATCGTCAAGCTGGTCGACCTTGTTGAGGAAGACGACCATGGTCGGAACGCCGACCTGCTTCGCGAGCAGGATGTGCTCCTTCGTCTGGGGCATCGGGCCGTCAGCGGCCGACACGACGAGGATCGCGCCGTCCATCTGGGCAGCACCGGTGATCATGTTCTTGACGTAGTCAGCGTGACCCGGGCAGTCGACGTGCGCGTAGTGGCGGCCGTTGGTTTCATATTCGACGTGTGCGGTCGAAATGGTGATGCCGCGCTCGCGCTCTTCGGGAGCCTTGTCGATGTTCGCGAAGTCAACGGCGGCGTTGCCCGCAACGTTTTCCGCCAGCACCTTGGTGATCGCTGCGGTCAGCGAGGTCTTGCCATGGTCGACGTGACCGATGGTGCCGATGTTGCAGTGCGGCTTCGTCCGCTCAAATTTAGCCTTGGCCATGATGTAACAACCTTCTTGTTCGATGTTTGCGTTGATCAGTCCTGGACGAGCCTGCTGAATCAGGCGCCGCCCTTAGAGGGTCTTGCCGCGCGGTGCAAGCCCGCGCGGCTTTGACCCATCAGGCCATCTTGGCCTTCACTTCTTCGGCGACGTTGGTCGGCACTTCTTCATAATGCGAGAATTGCATCGAGTAGCTTGCGCGACCCTGGCTGAAGCTGCGCAGCTGATTCACATAGCCGAACATGTTCGCCAGCGGAACGATCGCCTCGACGACCTGGGCGATGCCCCGGCTGTCGGTGCCCTGAATCTGCCCGCGACGGCTGTTAAGGTCGCCGATCACGTCACCCATGAATTCCTCAGGGGTAACGACTTCGACCTTCATCACCGGTTCGAGCAGCTTGATGCCGGCCTTCGCCGCCACTTCGCGCATTGCCGCACGGCCCGCGATTTCGAACGCCAGCGCCGACGAGTCGACGTCGTGATACGCGCCGTCCGTGAGCTTGATTTCGAAGTCGATGATCGGGAAGCCGATCATGTGACCGTTTTCGGCCGACTCGCGCATGCCCTTTTCAACCGACGGAATATATTCGCGCGGAATGTTACCGCCCTTGATTTCGTCGATGAAGGTGATGCCCGCGCCGCGTTCGCCGGGAGCGACGCTGACCTTGACGCGGCCGAACTGGCCCGAGCCGCCCGACTGCTTCTTGTGGGTATAGTCGACGTCAACAGCCTTCGCGAGCGATTCGCGGTACGCCACCTGCGGCGCGCCGACGTTCGCTTCGACCTTGAACTCGCGCTTCATACGATCGACGAGAATGTCGAGGTGAAGCTCGCCCATGCCCTTGATGATCGTCTGACCCGATTCATGGTCGGTCGACACGCGGAACGAGGGATCCTCGGCAGCCAGGCGGTTGAGCGCGATGCCCATACGTTCCTGGTCGGCCTTGGTCTTCGGTTCCACCGACAGTTCGATAACCGGCTCGGGGAATTCCATGCGCTCGAGGATGATCGGCGCGTTGGTGGCGCAGAGCGTGTCCCCGGTGGTGGTTTCCTTGAGGCCGGCAAGCGCGACGATGTCGCCCGCATAGGCTTCTTCGATGTCTTCGCGGCTGTTCGCATGCATCAGCAGCATACGACCGACCTTTTCCTTCTTGTCCTTCACCGAGTTCAGGTACGTGCCCTTGTTCAGGGTACCCGAGTAGATGCGGGCGAAGGTGAGCGAACCGACGAACGGGTCGTTCATGATCTTGAACGCGAGCAGCGACAGAGGAGCCGAGTCCGACGTCTCACGCGAGTCGGGCTGGTCGGTGTCCGGGTTGATGCCCTGAACGTCAGGAATGTCGAGCGGCGAAGGCAGATAGTCGACGACCGCGTCGAGCAGCGTCTGGACGCCCTTGTTCTTGAACGCCGAGCCGCAGAGGACCGGAACGAACGCCTGTGCCAGCGTACCCTTGCGGATCAGCTTCTTGAGCGTGGCGACGTCGGGGACAGTGCCTTCGAGATAGGCTTCCATCGCGTCGTCGTCCTGTTCGACGGCGAGCTCGACGAGCTTTTCGCGATATTCGGCAGCCTTGTCGGCAAGGTCGGCCGGGATTTCTTCATAGAAGAATTCGGCGCCGAGGCTTTCGTCCTTCCAGATGATCGCACGCTCGTTGACCAGGTCGACGAGGCCCTTGAAGCCGCCTTCCGAACCGATCGGCAGATAAAGCACGGCCGGGGTCGCGCCGAGGCGATCGATGATCGTCTGGACGCAATAATAGAAATCGGCACCGGTACGGTCGAGCTTGTTGATGAAGCACATCCGCGGAACCTTGTACTTGTCCGCCTGACGCCACACGGTTTCCGACTGCGGCTCAACGCCGGCAACGCCGTCGAACGCGGTGATCGCGCCGTCGAGCACGCGCAGCGAACGCTCGACTTCAATCGTGAAGTCGACGTGGCCGGGGGTGTCGATGATGTTCAGGCGGTGTTCCGGACCCTGACCTTCTTCGGCCTTCCACAGGCAGGTGGTGGCAGCCGACGTGATCGTGATGCCGCGTTCCTGTTCCTGCTCCATCCAGTCCATCGTGGCGGCGCCGTCATGGACTTCGCCGATCTTATAGGACTTGCCGGTGTAATAGAGAATGCGCTCGGTCGTCGTGGTCTTGCCGGCGTCGATGTGCGCCATGATACCGAAATTGCGATAGCGTTCGAGCGGATGGCTGCGTGCCATGGTCTTTTCCTTGGATTTGGGGGGAGGCCTTTGGAGCCACCCCCGATATAGGAACGATTGTTACGATTGCGAGACGACGGGATCTCGAGACCCGGGCCGTCCCGCGAGCGCTTACCAGCGGTAGTGGCTGAAGGCGCGGTTGGCTTCGGCCATGCGATGCGTATCTTCACGCTTCTTCACGGCATTGCCACGGTTGTTCGACGCATCGAGCAGTTCGCCAGACAGACGCGCGGCCATCGTGGTTTCGCTGCGGTTGCGTGCAGCGGTGATCAGCCAGCGGATCGCGAGCGCCTGCGCACGGTCCGGACGGACTTCGACCGGAACCTGATAGGTCGCACCGCCGACGCGGCGGCTGCGGACTTCGATGTTCGGACGGATGTTCGCGAGCGCTTCGTGGAACACGCCGAGCGGTTCCTTCTTGGCGCGGGCTTCGACCGATTCGAGCGCACCGTAAACGATGCTTTCGGCGACGGACTTCTTCCCGTCCAGCATGACGCTGTTCATGAACTTCGACAGCACCGTATCACCGAAACGGGGATCGGGCAGGATTTCGCGGCGTTCAGGACGACGACGACGAGCCATAGGTAATTCCTTTTACAACAGCATCCCGGCGCCAAGGCAGCCTGGGATGATCAAATAGCCGAAAAAGCGGTCCTTACTTCGGACGCTTCGCACCGTATTTCGAACGGCTCTGCTTGCGGTCCTTAACACCCTGCGTATCGAGCACGCCGCGCAGGACGTGGTAACGCACACCGGGAAGATCGCGGACACGACCGCCGCGGATCAGCACGACGCTGTGTTCCTGGAGGTTGTGGCCTTCGCCGGGGATGTAGGTGATGACTTCGCGGCTGTTGGTCAGGCGGACCTTCGCAACCTTGCGGAGCGCCGAGTTCGGCTTTTTCGGGGTCGTCGTATAGACACGGGTGCAAACGCCGCGCTTCTGCGGGTTTGCGTCCATCGCCGGGACCTTAGACTTCACCTTCTGGGGAGTCCGGCCCTTGCGGACCAGCTGGTTGATTGTGGGCATGAATGCTTCACCTTTAAATGTCCGCCCATCAAAGCGAACGGTTACTGTACTGCGGTGGATGAAGCTCCGGCCCGTAACCCGCCCGAAAAGGCGGAAAACGGCCGACCTGATAACAGCAAAAGACCCCGGCCGATCGATATGATCTTCCGGAGGCTCCATCCGCGCCAGCAATGTTCAAGCGCTGTTGTAACTGAAAAAGGCGGCAAACCGTCCTTTTCGGTCGAGCGCGCCCCTAGACCCGATTCCCGTCCCGGTCAAGGGGCAGGCAATATTGTTGCGCCAGTCGGGGCGGGCTATCGGTCGCGCATGCCCGCTGTCCGCCACACCAGCTTTGCGCCGCACATCGCGCCCGACACTCGTCTGCTGATCCTCGGTAGCCTGCCCGGCGTCCGTTCGCTCGCCGAACGGCAATATTATGCCCATCCGACGAACCAGTTCTGGCGTCTGCTTGGCGAGGTGATCGACCGTCCGCTCGCGGACATGATCTATGACGACCGGCTCAACGCCTTGCGTGACGCAAAGGTCGGGCTGTGGGACGTGATCCGTAGCGCCGAACGGCAAACGAGCAGCGACTCGCAGATCCGCGAAGCCGAAGCACACAACCTCGCGGCACTGATCGCCGGGCTGCCGGAACTGCGCATGATCGCGTTCAACGGCGGCAAGGCGGCGGCGATCGGGCGAAAACAGCTTCCACCGCTCGGTCGCATCGCCATCGTCGATCTGCCGTCGAGCAGCGCCGCGCATACAATCGGTTTCGCGGCGAAGCGCGATAGCTGGATGGCGCTTCGCGGCGCCCTCTGATCAGTCGACCACCGTCCCGCGCGCCATCACGAAATCGACTTTCTTGAGCACGCGCACGTCAGCGACCGGATCACTCGCCACCGCGATGATGTCGGCGCTCTTGCCCGGCGCGATCGTGCCGATCTCGTTCGACAGGCCGAGCAGGTCGGCAGCGTTCACCGTCGCCGCCTTCAGGGCTTCGATCGGGGTCATGCCGTGCTCGACCATCAGTTCGAACTCGTCGCCGTTCCGGCCGTGCTTCGACACGCCGGCGTCGGTGCCGAAGGCGATGCGCACGCCTTTGGGCACAAGCCGTTCGAGGCTTTTGCCCGTGATCGAGATGCGCCACTGAATCTTCGCCAGCACATCCGGTTCATAAGCGTTGGCGTTCGCGGCGATGCGTTCCTTGTAGCCGTTCACGGTCGAGAGCGTCGGGACATAATAAGCCTTCGACTTCGCCCAGGCCGCGATCGTCGCTTCGTCGAGGATCGTGCCATGCTCGACCGAATCGACCCCGGCCGCGAGCGCAAGGCGAATGCCGTCGGCGCCGTGCGCGTGAACCGCGACCTTCTTGCCGAACATATGCGCGGTTTCGACGATCGCCTGCGCCTCGTCGTCGAACATCTGCTTGCCGAGACCGGCGCCGATGCGGCTGTTGACCCCTCCCGTCGAGGCGAATTTGATCACATCGGCCCCGCGGCCGATCTGAAGACGCACTGCGCGGCGGCAATCGTCGGCGCCGTTGCAGGTGTTGCCGGCCCCCGCGAAGAAAGGCCGCAGCTCGTCGCGATAGCCGAGCGAGCCGTCCATATGTCCCGCGCTGCCCGAAATGCTGTTGCCGGCATCGACGATGCGCGGGCCCTTTACCTTGCCCGCGAGAATCGCGTCGCGAAGCGCCAAGGTCGCGCCGTCGCCGTCGCCGAGATTGCGGACCGTGGTAAAGCCCGCGCGCAGCGTCTTCATCCCGTTCACCTCGGCATTAAAGGCCTGCGCCGCCGGGCTGAGCGTGATTTCCTCAAGCTGCCCCGCGATGCCGCCCGCATCGCTCGTCAGATGGACGTGGCTGTCGATCAAGCCGGGGAGGACATATTTGTCCTTGAGATCGATCAGCGTCGCGCCGGGATCGGCGGGCTGATAGCCGTCGGCGATCGACACGACCTTGCCACCCTCGACAATGATCGTCGATGCGCCGCGCACGGGCTTGCCGGGTTCGGCGAGCAATTGGCCCGCGTGGATGATCGTGCGCGCGGGCGCCTGCGCGGCGAGCGGCGAAGCGAGCGCCGCGCCGATCAGCGCGAGCGGAATATGAATCAGCTTCATTCTGGCATCCCCTGTTTTGATATCGGGAAGCGTTAAAGCCGATCAGAAGCCCATCGTAAAGCGGAGCGCCGCGCCCCGATCGTCGGGCATCGCGGCGATATGGCCCGGGTCCCGCCGCCACCAGCTATTCGCGATCAATTCGCCGCCGAACAGGCCCATGGCATAGCTTGCCTCGACAACCAGTTCGCGGCCCGTCGGGGCGAGATTATATGTGCGGCGCCCGAAGTCGGTGCGACCGGTCGCATAGTCGTGCGCGACAGGGAGCATCAGGTCGATGCCGCCACGCGCGACGCGCAAGGGCTGGGCGAGACGGAGCGCGGCGCTGTCGCCGACTTGCACCAGATTGGCCTTGGCAACGTCGAAGGAGAAGGCGGTCGACCAGAGTGCGCCGCCCGCGATCAAGCCTTGGTTGTCCGGCCGTGTCCACATCTGGCGCCAATTGGCCGCAATTTGCCAATCATCCTGCATATCGAGGAGGATGCCGGCGTCGCCGACGAGGCTGGTCGCGCCGCCAGCGCCGAACATCGGCCCAAGGCGGGCTCCGAGAAGACTGTCCGATTCGCGGAGCCAACTGGCGCCGAGCGCCGTCCGGACAGGACCAAAGCGGGCGTCCCATGCGGCGCCGACGCGCTGGTAGCGACTGTCGCGGCCCGAGCGGTAGCGGAGCAGTGGATCGTCCTGCCAACGCGAGCCCGAGACCCATCCATTTTCCAGAATGAGATTAACATATTGATTATTAATGATATTATAGCGAATCATCGTGCCGATGCCAGGGCTGGCGGCAAAGCCGAGCCCCTCGTTCGCTGCGTCACCGATGAGCATGGCATGGCCGCTGTCGCCGCGCTCACCCGCGAGCAGGCCGCCGGCGCTGCGACCCGCCGCAAACCCGATCCGCGTGCGCGCGTCGAAGCGCGTCATCACCGAGGCCGCGAGGGTACGCGCACGCTGCGCATCGTAGAAAGAGAGGCCGGCGAGTGCATCGGTGCCGCCCGTGCCCGGCGCGACGACAAGCGAAAGCGCGAGCGACGAGTTGGCGGCGCTTTGCTGGCGTATCAGCCCGCCGATCGCGCCCGACAGCTTGAAGTCGGGCCGACGTGCAGCGAGCGAGCCGCCGAAATCCACATTGAAGGCGCGGCCGAAGCCATCGGTGACGAGACCCGTCGTTCCGATGCCGCCGGCATCGCCCATCGGACCGCCGAGCATTCCCAGCGGCGCGTCGAGAGCCACGGCGGTCGAAGTGCCCGCAAGCGCGGTAGCGCCCATCGGCTGGAATGCGCGCGCGATATCCAGAATGCCCTGGCCATAGACGGCGTCGTCGCCCGCCGCGCCCGCGTCGCGTGCCGACTGATAAAGGAGCGCGACGATCTGCTGGCTGGTAAGATTCGGAAAGGCCTGCGCGATCAGCGCGACGGCGCCCGCGACCTGCGGCGCCGCGAAACTGGTGCCATTGAGCACGAACACGAAATTGCCTTCGGTCTTGAGCGCGCCATTTTCATATGCGCAGCACACGCCTTCGCCGAGCGCGGTCAGGTAGGAGCCCGCATAGCCGCCCGCGCGATTGCTGAACCCCGAGATCGCCCCACGATCGTTCACCGCACCGGCAATGACGACGAGCCCGCCGCCGGCATCGCGAAGCCCCTGCGCAAAGCGATCGGGGTTGTTCGGATCATTGCCGTTCGCGGTCGTGTCACCTTCGTTACCCGCCGAAACGATGACGATGATTCCCGCAGCGGTCGCGCGAGAGACCGCCGCGCGCAACGTCGCCCCGGGCGGGTCTTCGCCGCCGAGCGAGATGTTGACGACGCGCGCGCCCGCGCTGACCGCGCGGTCGAGACCTGCGGCAATCGCCACTTCGGGAAAACGGCAGCCGCTCTCGTCGTTCGACGGATCCTCGCTCGCGCAGCTACCCGGCCGGTCGGCGCGCAGGACGAGCAGGCTGGCGTTGAAGGCGATGCCAAAGGTGCCGGCGTCATTCTTTCCGCCGAGCAGCACCTGTGCGACATTCGTCCCGTGGGTTCCTTCGCCGTTGATACCGCGCGATCCCGCTACGTCGGCCGATTGCGCCGAAATGCGTCCGGCGAATTCGGGGCTGTCCTGATCGATCCCGTCGTCGATCACGCCCGCGAGGACACCCTGTCCGGTTGCCCCGGCCTGATAGGCGGTGATCGCGCCATGGAAATTGACCCCGTCGGACATGCGCGTTTCGGCAGTGTTGAAATTGCCCGTCGGCGGCGGGGTGGGAGTCGGGGTAGGGGTAGGGGTAGGGGTAGGGGTTGGCGTCGGCGTGGGAGCAGAGGGCGGGGCGGGGGTCGGCGAGGGGCGGGCCGCGCCGCCACCACCGCCGCATCCCGCCAGCGAAAGCGCGGCGATGCTGAGAAAAAGGGGCAAAGGCCGCCCGGCCACCCACCGGATGCTGTTGCGTCGGTTCGCGTCGGCCATCGCCGTTCCCCTGGCTTCGTCGTCCCGGCGAAGGCCGGGATCTCGACCTCTGGTCTTGATGCGCCGTTGAGATTCCCGCCTTCGCCGGGATGACGGTCAAGATAACATCTTCGCATTTAGATCTATAGATATTGCCGTCCGGTAAAACGACCCAGCTTGCCCCTACGCACCCCAGCCTCTATGCGCCCGGCCATCATGCCCGCACTCGACCATATCGACAGCTGGATCTTCGATCTCGACAACACGCTCTATGCGCCGTCGGCGAAGCTGTTCGACCTGATCGACGAGCGCATGGGCGCCTTCATCATGCGGCTTCTGAACGTCGACGCGGTCGAGGCGCGGCGAGTCCAGAAGCAATATTTCCACGATCATGGCACGACGATGGCGGGGCTGATGCGCCACCACGGTGTCGATCCAGAGGATTTTCTGGTCGACGTTCACGACATTGCGCTCGACCGGCTGACCGTCGATGCGCGGCTGCGCGCGGGGCTGGAACGGCTGCCGGGGCGCAAGCTGATCTTCACCAACGCCGATGCCGATTACGCAGCGCGCGTGCTGGATGCACGCGGGATCGCGGACCTGTTCGACGGCATCTGCGACATCCGCGTCACGCGCTATACCCCGAAGCCCGAAGCCGCCGCCTATGACATGATGGTCGCTCACCTTGGCATTGATCCCGCAAAAAGCCTGTTCGTCGAGGATATGGCGCGCAATCTGACGCCCGCCAAAGCGCTCGGCATGACGACCGTCTGGCTGGACAATGGCAGCGAAAGCGGCCATCGCGACCACCTGCCCGAGCATGTCGATTTCCACGCGACCGACATCGCCGACTGGCTCGATACACTGCCATTACCTTGGGGAATTTCATGAGCACCGACCTGCAAGCCACAATCGAAGCCGCATGGGACGCCCGCGATACGCTGGGGCTGACGACGACGGGCGCGGTACGTGAGGCGGTCGAGACCGCGCTCGCAGGGCTCGACGACGGCAGCTATCGTGTCGCGGCACGCGATGCGAGCGGGACGTGGCAGGTCAATCAGTGGTTGAAGAAGGCGGTGTTGCTGTCGTTCCGCCTCAACGACATGGAATTGATCGAAGGCGGGCCCGGCGGCGCGCGCTGGTGGGACAAGGTGCCCTCGAAATTCGCCGGCTGGGGCGAGAATCGTTTCCGTGACGCGGGCTTCCGCGCCGTTCCGGGTTCGATCGTCCGTCGCGGCGCCTATATCAGCAAGGGTGCAGTGCTGATGCCGAGCTTTGTCAACATCGGCGCCTATGTTGGCGAGGGGTCGATGGTCGATGCCTGGGCTACCGTCGGCAGTTGCGCGCAGATCGGCGCGAACGTCCACCTGTCGGGCGGCGCCGGGATCGGCGGCGTCCTGGAACCGCTGCAGGCAGGCCCGGTGGTGATCGAGGACGGCGCCTTCATCGGCGCGCGCGCCGAGGTTGCCGAGGGCGTGATCGTGCGCGAGGGCGCGGTGCTGTCGATGGGCGTCTATCTCGGCGCCTCGACCAAGATCATCGACCGCGCGACGGGTGAGGTTTTCATCGGCGAAGTGCCGGCATATTCGGTCGTTGTGCCAGGGTCGCTGCCGGGCAAGCCGCTGCCCGACGGAACGCCGGGGCCGTCGCTCTATTGCGCGGTGATCGTCAAGCGTGTCGATGCGCAAACGCGCGCGAAGACCGGTATCAACGAGCTGCTGCGCGACTGATTGCCCAACCGATGCTGCAAAATAGGGCGTCGCCACCGACGCTCGTCGACGGCTGCTGCCCGTTGGTAGACACAATATAACAAAATAATCATTGCGAATTATTCGCGATTGGGGAGGCCCGCTGTTTCGATAGCGGCTGCGAGGGGGAATTATGTCGGCCGTTTTTCACGGGTCATCGATTGTCGTTGCAGCGCTGCTGTCGGTCGCGCCCGCCGCGGCGCAGGAGCCCACCGGCGACGCGCCGCCCGCGATCCCGGTCCCGGTGAATGGCGCCGAACGTTATACGCCCGCCGATTTCACGCGCTTCGCACCGCGCACCGCGCTCGACATGGTCGAAAAGGTGCCGGGTTTCCTTATCCTCACCGGCACCAACGGAGGCAACCGCGGACTGGGGGCAGCGACCGAGAATGTCCTGATCAACGGCGAGCGCATCGCGAACAAGTCGACCGACGCGCGCACCGCACTCGCACGAATCACCGCCGCCGAGGTCGCCTATATCGACATCGTCGACGGCGCCGGACTGAATGTGCCGGGGCTGACCGGACAGGTCGCGAATGTCGTGCTCGTCGCGGGCGCAGGGAGCGGCGGATTCAAGACGACCATCCGTTGGCAGCCCGAATGGCGCCCGCGGCTGGAGAAAAACTGGCTGAACGGCGAGATTTCGACGACGGGCAAGCTTGGCGGCACGAATGTAACGCTGAGCCTGAAGAACGAGGCGCGACGTCAGGGGCATTGGGGCCCCGAACAGCGTTTCGACGGCAATGGCGACCTGCTGTTCGTGCGCGACGAGTTCGGCCGCTACAACGCCGACCAGCCGCGCCTGTCGGCGGCGCTCGCACGCACGACCGCGAACGGCAACAAATGGAATTTCAATCTGGGCGGTCAGCTGGTCAACCTTGACGAACGGGTGGACGGGATTTCGGTTCAGCCCGGCGCCGGCACGGTGCGCGAGGCATTTCGGTTCACCGAAGACGAGCATAATTTCGATATCGGCGGCGATTACGAACTGGGGCTGGGCAAGGGGCGGCTGAAGCTGATCACCCTGTACCGCTTCGAGCACAGCCCGTTCGTCGACAGCTTCATCGTCGACCGTGAGATCGGCGGGCGGACGGGCGAGCGCTTCAAGCAAAGCGCCGACGAAGGCGAGTCGATCCTGCGCGGCGAATATAGCTGGCGCACCGGAGGGGGGACCGACTGGCAGGTCGCGCTGGAGGGCGCGTACAACACGCTCGACGTTGATTCCGAATTTGCGGTGCTGCAACCCGACGGCAGCTTCCTGCCCGTCACCTTCGGCGGCGAGCGGACCAAGGTCGAGGAGAAGCGCGGCGAGGCGTCGCTGACATGGGGGCGCTCGCTCGCGTCGAATCTGACCGCGCAGGTCAATCTTGGCGCCGAATATAGCGAACTGACCTCGTCGGGCCCGGGCGGGCTGACGCGCCGCTTCATCCGGCCGAAGGGCAAGGTCGCGCTGGCGTGGAAGGTCGGCGGCAAGACGACGATCAACTGGTTCCTGCAGCGCCGCGTCGACCAGCTCGACTTTTTCGATTTCGCGAGCTCTGTCGACGTCGCGAACGGGCAAGGCAATGGCGGCAACGGCCTGTTGGTGCCGCCGGTGCTCAATCGTACCGAGCTGGAATTCGTTCAGGACATGGGCGGGTGGGGCAATGCGTCGGTCGCCTTCGCTTATGCCTATGCACAGGATCTGGTCGATCAGGTGCCATTGTCACCGACGACCGAGGGGCGCGGCAATCTGCCGCCTTCGCATCTCTATCGCATCAGTTCGAAGGCGACGCTTCTGCTCGACCGGCTGGGGTGGAAAGGCGCGCGGATCAACAGCGACGTCACCTGGCGCCGTAACCGCGTGCGCGACCCGCTCACCGGGCTGTGGCGCGACCAGAGCGGGGGGCAGGAATATGTCGTCGACCTCAGTCTGCGTCACGATATTCCCGGCACCGATCTGGCATGGGGCGGCGGCTATTTCGACGAACGCTACAGCCCGAATTTGCGGCTCAATGCGATCGAAAAGGAATATACCGACGGGCCGTTCGTCACCGCCTTTATCGAGCATAAGGATGTCGCGGGATTCACGGTAAAGCTGTCGTACCGCAACCTTGCGGGGATGAAGGACGGGTTCAACCGCACGGTGTTCGTCGACCGGCGCGACGGGCCGGTGGCCTTCAGCGAACAAAGGCTGCGCAAGTTCGGGCGCTTTTTCCAGCTGACGGTGACGGGGACGCTTTAGTCCACGCCCAACCCGTCATTGCGAGCGAAGCGAAGCAATCCAGGGAGGTTTACACTACTCTGGATTGCCGCGTCCCCCGGCTTTCGCCGGGGTCTTCGCAATGACGAAGTCTATTATTTCTCGCTGAGGTAATAACGCTCGCGCGCCGACAGATCGTCGTTCAGCTCATAAACGATCGGCTGGCCGGTCGGGATTTCGAGCCCGGTGATATCGGCGTCCGAAATGCCCGACAGATGCTTGACGAGCGCGCGCAGGCTGTTGCCGTGCGCCGAGATCAGAACGGTCTTGCCCGCGGCAAGCTGCGGCACGATCGCGGCTTCATAATAAGGCAGCACGCGCTCGATAGTATCCTTCAGGCTTTCGGCCGAAGGAATATCGATGCCGGCATAGCGCGGATCGGTCGACAGGTCCCACGGCGAACCAGCTTCGAGCGGCGGCGGCGGGATATCGAAGCTGCGGCGCCAGATCTTGACCTGATCGTCGCCATGCTTCGCCGCAGTCTCGGCCTTGTCGAGCCCGGTGAGGCCACCATAATGACGCTCGTTGAGGCGCCAGTCCTTGGTGACGGGGAGCCATAAACGGCCCATCGCCTCGAGCGCGAGGTTCAAAGTCTTGATTGCGCGCGACTGGACCGAGGTGAAGCAGGTGTCGGGGGCGATGCCCTTCGCCTTCATCAGCTCGCCTGCGGCGACCGCTTCGGCGACGCCCTTTTCGGTGACATCGACATCCCACCAGCCGGTGAAGCGGTTTTCGAGATTCCACTGCGACTGGCCGTGACGGATGAGGATGAGCTGGGGCATTTCGGATCCTTCGGATGGAGAGATGTGCCGCCCTTTAGCGCGGGTTTTCGCCGAACGCCAACCACCCTCTTGAAATGGTTTCGCCTGCTACCAGATTGTCCTCATCCGGCCGCCGATACGGGGCCGGGTGGCGATCGCGGTTACCGCCGCGGTCCCTGACTTCGCTTTTGAAAAGGAAGAAAGATCCATGCGTAACAGTTTCGACTGGACCCCCTATCGCCGTTCGACCGTCGGTTTCGACCGCCTGTTCGATTTCCTCGAAACGGGCGGTTCGGGCGCCGAAAATTATCCGCCCTTCGACATTGAAAAGGTCGCCGACGATCATTTCCGCATCACCGTCGCGGTCGCCGGTTTCAAGTCGGACGAGATCGATATTACCGCGCAGCAGAATATGCTGACCGTCAGCGGCCGCAAGGCGCCGGTCGCCGAAGGCGAGGGGCGTCAGCTCCTCTATAGCGGGATTGCAACGCGCGCGTTCGAGCGCCGCTTTCAGCTTGCCGATTTCGTGCGCGTCGACAGCGCCGACCTGGCCGACGGGCTGCTCGTTATCGATCTGGTACGAGAAGTGCCTGAGGCGATGAAGCCGCACAAGATTGCGATCGGCGCCGCACAGCCGACGATCGTGGACAAGAAGGCCGCGTAACAACGCCCCCTGAACAACCGAAAATACGGGGTCCGGAGTCCCTTCCGGGCCCCGTTTTCATATGGACCGTTCGTCATTCCCGCGAATGAAGCGTCAGAGAATACGCGTCATGAAGTGGCTGAACGGGTCAGGCCGGTAATCGGCGAATGGCTCGCACTCGACGAAACCATAACGCCGGTAAAGCGCGAGCGCGGGTTCGAACGCCCCGCTCGATCCGGTTTCGAGACTGAGGCGTTCGAGACCCCGTTCGCTCGCGACCCCGATGATATGGTCGAGCATGTGCGCGGCAACGCCCTGCCGCAGAAAGGGTTCGGCGGTGCGCATCGACTTGATCTCGCCATGCGCGCTACCCAGCATCTTGAGTGCGCCGCAGCCTGCAAGCTCGTCGCCGCGGTGGATGGACCAGAAAGTCACCCCATCCGCGCGGAGGCCATCGAAGTCGAGGAAGTGGCAGCTTTCGGCCGGCGAATTCGCAAGCATGCCGGCGAAATGGACTTCGAGCAGCGCGCGGATGGCGGCGCCCGACAAATCATCCTCGACGATCCGCCAGGCGTCCGCCTTTCGCATCAGAGAAGCTGGTCCAGCGTCGCGAGGCACGCGTGCGCGAGCAATTTCGAACGTTCGGGTGACCAACCGGCGACAGGGTCGGGCAGGTCGCGATTATCCTTGAAAGGCATTTCGAGCGTCATCGACACCGCACCGAAACGTTCGGCGAGCTGCGTCGTCGACATAGACAGATTCGCCTGCCCCGGCGCGGTTTCGGCATAGCCGAGGTCGAGCTGGAAATCAGGGGTGTTCGCGGCGAGCGCGGTTTCGAAAGCCTTATATTTCTCTGTCTGCTCCGTCTTCAGCGACGGGATGCCTTCGAAGCCCGCGAGGAAGACCGCGGGGATCGCTTCGTCGCCGTGGACGTCCATCGCCCAGTCGACACCCGTCGCGTCCATCGCATTGCGGACCGCAAGCACCTCGGGGCTGCGTTCGGCAGTCGGATTGTCCCATTCGCGGTTGAGATTCACGCCGGCGAAATTGGTGCGCAGATGGCCGCGGCACGAACCGTCCGGATTCATATTCGGGACGATGTGGAAGCGGCATTTCTGGCGCAGCGAACGCGCATGCGGGTCAGCAGGGTCGACGAGCTTTTCCAGCGCGCCTTCCATCCACCATTCCGCCATGCTCTCGCCCGGATGCTGGCGCGCATAAAGCCAGACCTGTGTGTCGCCCGTGCCCATTTCGAGGCAGTCGATCGGTTGACCTTCAAGGCTGGTGCCGAGGCAGCGATAAGTCACGCCTTCGCATTCGGCGATCTGGGCGACGAGATCCTGATGACGCTCCATCGAATAGGGCGCGAAATAGGCGATATAGAGAATGGGGCTTTCGGCGGTGTGCTGGATCGTCAGCGTGCCCGCGTCATAGCTGGTGTCGAGGCGGAACCAGGTTTCGCGATCGGTACTGGCGCAGGCGGCATAGCCAGGCCAGCCGTCGGGATAGGCCGAATCGGCGAGGCCCGTGATCGCGAGATCGAGCGCATCGCCGACGGCGCACGAGACGCGAAAGTGGAACCATTGGAAAAAGTCCGATTCGCGGTCCTTGCGAATCGAAAGGCGCGCCGACGTGCCGTCGACATTTTCCACGACGATATTGCCGCTGTCGAAAGCGGCGTTGATGCTGATGGTCATTTGACGCTGATAGTGCGTCCCGATTCCCCGGGGAAGTCCTTGAATAAGGCTTCAGCCAATTTCGCCGCGGCAAGGCTGGGCTGGTTGGCGGGCGCCTTTACCGGAACGGCGGTCAGCGCGCGGCCTTCCCACAGCGCCTGACCCGTCGCGGCATCGTCGATGCGCACCGAGAGCTGAAGATCGGCCATCCGCTTGGGACCGCCACCAAGATTGATCCCGATTCCAAGGCCGACACCCGACCCATAGCTGCCCGTCGAACCGCCAACGCCGACCGATACGGGCGAACGGCGGCCTTCCGGAAGCTGCTCGCTGCGGTCAAAGGCGATACGGACGAGGAGCGGCGCGCGTTCGCCCGAGCCCGCCGCGACAAGACCCTGCCGCTGGAGCTGCTGGTCGACTGCGGCGCGATAGCTGTTCCATTCGAGCGAGGGCATGGCCGTACCAGGTGCCCCGTTCCCCGGAGCATCGAGCGGCGCGGTCGCGATGGCGTAACGCGTCCCTGGTGCCCAACCCGGCGCCGCGTTGGTGTGAAAGCGGGTGACTTCGACCGGGGGAACCGCGGTGGCGCAGCCCCCGAGAGCGAGCGCCGCTGAACCAAGCAGGGCGACGGAAAGATGACGCGTCATACCCGTATCATGCGCCAGCAATTATGGCTTGGCAATGAACGGCATGCGCTTTGCTCCGTCATGCCGGGCCTGACCAGGCATCCACCGACGATGGCGCGACTGGGTCCCGGATCAAGTCCGGGAGACGAAGAGGGCGCGGCTCTGCGCCGCGCCACCCGGGTCAACGATAGAAGATGTGGTTGTCGATCTGCGCGATGCGCGTCTTGCGCCAGCCCGGCGAGACATAGCGCGCGTGGAAGAAGAGCGCGCCCGGGGCGTGGTTCTTCCAGCTACCGTCCCGCGCGATCTGCGCGATCGCGACCGCGTTGTTCCACTGCGCGGCGTTGCGGATGGCGGGCATCCGGCCGCCGCGCACGAAGCTGAACTGGCTTTTCTGATGGACGACGCCGCAGAGGCTCTTGGGGAAACGGCCCGATTGGGCACGGTTGATCACGACATGCGCGACCGCGAGTTGGCCAGGAAGCGATTCGCCGCGTGATTCGAAATAGACCGCGCCGGCGAGGCAGCGCAGTTCGGGATCGATGTCAGCGGGCTTTGGCGTTTCGGCGACGAGTTCGGCGAGCGAATCGGCGGTCACCGGGGCCGGCTTCGGCTCGGGTGCGACATCGTCTTCGGTTTTCTTGCTGTCTTCGACCGGCAGTTCGCCATCGGTCGGCAGGTCCGCCGTTTCATCCGCAGCCGGCGCATCGGCGCCCGGCAGGATGATCGCAGGAATATTGGCGTCGGCCGCAAGATCGCTTGCGAAGCCCGGTTCCGCCAAAAGCAGCATGGAGGCGGCAGTCATGCCGACGGCAGCCATGCCGGCTACGTTCAAAATGCGACTCATATTGTCCGTCAAAAGTGCGGCCGATGAACCGAACCTCTCAAAACAGGCGGGGGACTATGGTCCTGTATCGCCGCCTGCGGTCATCGTCCGACTGCGTGTCCAAACCGTTTTGCCGGGTGCTTTGCCAAGGCAGTGCAACCCGCGGAACGACCTACGCGTTATCGAATGGGCGCCAGTTATTGTGCGCCGCAACAGAGTCAAGTTAGCGCGGCCCACTCCGCGACGAGTTGTGGCGCATCTGCGATATCCAGTTCGATCAGCCACAGATCGGGATCGGCCTTTCGCCGCCGCTCCTGATAGGCGGCGCGCGATTCACTATCTTTTGCGTCGGCCGGACCGACGGCTTCCCAGATATAGTGGCCATTCGCCGAAAAACGCCGTTCGAGCAACGGTCCCAGTTCGCCGCGATCGCTGCACTGGACAAGGATGATGCCCGAATTTTCGTCGCCCTTGGCGAGCACGGTCGCGAAACCGCCCGCCGCTTCGGTCCGGCGAAGCAACAGGTCGACGAGGAAGCGGCTTTTGAGCCGCGTCACGGGATGACTCGCGGTGCGGCGTTACGCCGCGTCACGCGTTTCGGTGTCGGCGAGCAGCGCGTAAAGCGCCTCGTCATTCTTCGCCCCGCGCAGTCGTTCGGCGATCGCGTCGTTGCGTAGCATGCGCGACACACCCGCAAGCGCCTTCAAATGGTCGGCACCGGCGTCCAGCGGCGACAGCAGGATGAACAGCAGGTCGACCGGCAGACCGTCGACCGCGTTGAATTCGATCGGTTTCGCGAGTTGCAGGAACAACCCGCGCACGCCGCCGAGGTCGGCCATCTTGGCGTGCGGCAGGGCGATCCCGCGACCGAAGCCGGTCGATCCGAGGCGCTCGCGTTCCAGCAGCGCCTCGCTGACTTCGCCCGCATCGAGACCGAGCGAACGCGCCGCGAGGTCGCCGACGAAGGGGAAGAGCGCCTTTTTCGAATCGAGCTGGACGTGCGCGCGCACGGTCGCTGGATAAAGAAGGGAAGAAAGATTCATTGCTCTGGTCAAATCTTGTTAAACGCCGGCCGCCGCCAGACACTTAATTGCTGGCAGGCGATCGCGGATCTGTCGTGGCAGGCCCCCCGCCATCCCGGCTTCGGGCATCGTTGGGCGCGGCCCTTAAGCCGGATGGCGGAGAAAATCCAGCCTTATCGTGGTTCGACCCAGCCGATCGTCCCGTCGTCGCGGCGATAGACCATATTATGCGTGCCGGTCTTGCTGTTGACGAAGAGCAGCGCGTTGGTGTTGCGGAGGTCGAGCATCATCACCGCGTCGGACACGCTGCTGCTCGGAATATCGACGCGGGTTTCGGCGATGATCGCCGGCGCGTCGCCCGCATCCTCTTCGCTACCGGCGTCGAACACGGTGTAGCCCGCATTGTCCTCGATCTCGTCGACGGTCGGCGAAGGTGCTGCCACGCCGTTGTTGTGATCCTTCAATCGCCGCATGTAGCGCCTGAGCTGCTTTTCGATACGCTCGGCGGCGCCTTCGAACGCGACATGCGCATCCTGTGCCTGGCCATGCCCCTTCAGCACCAACCCCTGCATCACATGCGCGACGATGTCGCACTGGAAACTGTCATGCGGCCCCTTGCCGAAGGTCGCATGCGCGCCGATCGCGCGGGAGAAATATTTGTCGGCAATCGCGTTCATCCGATCCGATACGTGCGACTGCAGCGCTTCGCCGGTTTCGATCTGGTGGCCAGAGACGCGGATTTCCATTTTTCTTCTCCTTCTTGGCCGGCGCGATGATTTAGGGAAAGGTCATCACACCGTATCGAGCCACAGCGGCTGATTCAGCCCTGCGACAAATTCGGCGTGGCGCGCGAGTTCGGCGGCCGACGCCATATGGGGACGGGGTTCGCGAAAGGGGCGGTCGAGGCCGCGCGACGCAGCGGGCGCGGCGACCGTCGGGGCGGCCGCGCTTGCAGCCGAAGCGGCGAGGCCGAGGCCGATCTGCCGCCCGCCAGTCATTTCGATATAGAGATGCGCGAGCAGTTCGGCGTCGAGCAAAGCGCCGTGTTTGACGCGGTGGCTGCGATCGATGCCGTAACGTGTGCAGAGCGCATCGAGGCTGTGTTTCGCGCCGGGGTGCAACTTGCGCGCCATCTGCACCGTGCAGCACATGCGCGTCATATCGAGCGCGGGGCGGCCGGCGCGCGCGAGCTCGGCGTTGACGAAACCGAAGTCGAACGCCGCGTTGTGCGCGACGAGCGGCGCATCGCCCAGAAATTCGATCAACTCGTCGACGCGAGTCGCGAACAGCGGCTTGTCCGAGAGGAACTGGATCGAAAGCCCATGCACAGCCTCTGCCGCGGCGGGCATGTCGCGTTCAGGATTGAAATAGGCGTGGAAGGTGACGCCGGTTTCGCGGCGGTCGACCAGCTCGACACACCCGATTTCGACCAGCCTGTCCCCGCTCTTGGGATCGAAACCCGTAGTTTCGGTATCGAAAATAATCTCACGCATCGAAGCCATAATCTGGACCCTATCGGGCGTGGAAACAAGAGGCGATGAATCTTATCTGACGGTGCGTCTCGCTTTTGGGGCGGCCCGTTTCGATGATGAAATCGGCGCGCGACCGCTTAACGCGATCGGGAACCTGAAGCCGTCGAATCGCCTTCAGTTTCGCCGCAGTCATGCCGGGACGACGCATCACACGCTTGCGCTGCATCCACGCGGGCGCGGAGACGACGGCGATCGCGCCGACTTTTCTCCAGCCGCCCTTTTCGAAGAGCAAAGGTATGTCCAGCACAACGACGTCGCGTGCGCGGTGGCGTGCGAGAAAGCGCTTCTGCGCCTTGCCGACCGCGGGATGGACGATCGCCTCGAGCGCTGCGAGTTCATGCCCGTTGCCGAGCACCAGCGCGCCGAGTTTTTGACGGTCGACGCCATTCGGACCCGTCGTGCCCGGAAAGCGCGCCTCGATCGCAGCGACAAGCGCACCGCCGGGACCTTGCAGCCGGTGCACCTCGGCATCGGCATCGAAGACGGGTACGCCTTCGCGGACAAACATCGCCGCGGCAGTCGACTTGCCCATGCCGATCGATCCGGTAAGGCCGAGGATGAAGGGCCGGCGGAGCCGCGAACCAAGGCGTTTCTTATGCGTCATGCCGTCAGCAGCGCGCGCAGCTCCTCGTCGCGGCCCTCGGGCGGGGCGCTCCCGAAGAACAGCTCGAAGGCGAGCGCGGCCTGGCCGATCAACATGTCGAGCCCGTCGACGGTGTCGAGCCCGCGCGCCTCGGCCGCCTTGAGCAGGCCGGTCTGAAGCGGCGAATAGACGAGATCGTAGACGATCGCATCTTCGGTAAGTGGCGACAGGTCGAGGTCGAGTGGCGGCTGGCCCTTCATGCCAAGGCTGCTCGAATTGACGAGCAGCGACACCGGCGGGAGCTGCGCATCGAGCGCGACGACCTCTCCCTTGAGACCGAATGTCGCGAGGAGGCCCATCGCTTTCAGCGGACTTCGGTTGAGGATCGTCACCGCGCCGACATTCGCCCGTGCGAGCGCGAACAGCACCGCCCGCGCCGCGCCGCCCGCGCCGATAACCGCGACCGCTGCGCCCTCGAGATCGAGTTCGGCGAGCGGCGAATAGAAACCCGCGGCGTCGGTATTGGTACCGATCAGCGATCCGTCCTTCTGCCGAACGATCGTGTTCATTGCACCGATCGTACCGCGAATGTCGCCGGGATCATCGACGAGATCCATCACCGCACCCTTGTGCGGCATGGTGACATTGCACCCGCGCCAGTCGGGATCGCTACGGCGCTCCGCGATGTACGCAGCGAGACCTTCGGATTTTACATGCGCGCGGCGATAGTCGCCGGCGAGCCCCAGTGCTTCAAGCCAGAAACCGTGGATCAGCGGCGATTTCGACTGGGCGATCGGGTCGCCGATCACTTCGGCATAAGGAATATTGCTCATGATACGGCCAATCCCGTGGTGCGAAGCCATGCCAGCAGCGGAAGCATCGGCATGCCGATGATGGTCCAGGGATCGCCTTCGACCCGTTCGAACAATTGCACGCCTGCCCCCTCGATTTCGTAACAACCGACGGTCCAGCGGATGCTGTCCCATTCGCGCGCGACATAGTCGGCGATGAAGGCGTCGGACAAGGGGCGCATCCACAGCTTCGCCTCGCCAATCGCGCGCCACACGGGCGCACCGTCGCGCGCGGCGACCGCGGCGCTGAACAGTCGGTGCCGCGCGCCGGCCATGCGGCGGAGGTGATCTTCAGCCTCTTCGGGGCTTTCCGGTTTCGAAAGCATCGACCCATCGTCGAGCGCGAGGGTGGAATCGGCGCCGATGACGGTGACACCCGGAAGCCGCGACGAGATTTTGACCGCCTTCGCCTCGGCGAGCGCGTCGGCGATGTTGCGAGGGGTCTGGCCGGTGGCGAGCAGCGAAGCAGTAAGCGCCTCCTCATCGACATGCGCGGCGCTGATTTCGAACTCGAGACCGGCGGCGCGGAGCATCGCGGCGCGGCCGCTGCTTTGCGAGGCAAGAAGGATGGTCATGCCGCGCCGCGATCTTCGACGAGCTTGATTACCGCGGCGGCGGTTTCCTCGATCGAGCGGCGCGTCACATCGATAACCGGCCAGCCATTGTCGGCGAACATACGCCGCGCATAGGCGAGTTCGGCCTTTACCCGCTCGTCGTCGACATAGGAGGTTTCGGGCGCCTGATTGAGCGAGAGCAGGCGATTGCGGCGCACCTGCACCAGCCGGTCGAGTCCGGTCGTCAGCCCAACGATCATCGGGCGCTTCAAGCTGAACAGCGCGTTCGGCGGCGGCGATTCGGGAACGATCGGGATGTTCGCGGTCTTGAAACCGCGATTGGCGAGATAGATGCTCGTCGGGGTTTTCGACGTCCGCGACACGCCGGCAAGGACGATGTCGGCCTGTTCCCAATTTTCCCAGCCGATCCCGTCGTCGTGCGCGACGGTGAACTGGATCGCCTCGACGCGCGCGAAATAGGCGGCGTCGAGTTGGTGCTGGCGGCCTGGACGCGCTTTTGCTTCCTGTCCGAGCATCCGCGACAGCGCATCGGTGACGGCGTCAAGCGCCGCGACAGTCGGCAGATTGAGCGCACTCGCGCGGCGTTCCAGGCTGACCCGCAATTCGCCATTCACCAGCGTGAACAGGATCATCCCCGGACTTGCCTGCACTTCGGCCATGATCCGGTCGAGATGCGATTCCGATCGCACCATTGGCCAGAAGTGGCGCACGACCTCGACATCGTCGAACTGCGCAATCGCCGCCTTGGCGATATTTTCGAGTGTCTCGCCCGTGGAGTCGGATATGAGATGCAAGTGGAGCCGGCCCATCGCGGCACCATGGCGGGAAAGCGCCGAAAAAGGCAAGCCACGAAGCGTTTTGCCGGCCTGTGGATAATTTTTGGCATAAGCCCAGGGATGAAATCGGCATGCAGGATTCATCCACGGCCGTGTCGATTCCGCTCCACCGCTTATCCACAAAGCATGAATCTTATCCACAGGCTGTGAATATGGGGGAATGTGCTTTGCGACTCTCTGGCTGGCCGAGCGGCATGCAGAGTCAAGCTGTTGGCAAAAAGGACGCCCCGGCCTAAAGCCGCGCTTGTCCGCCGACCTACAAACCACCACAATATTATTCAAATATGTATATGAAGAGAGAAAGAGGGCCCGCGTGAAGGCGTCACCGAAGAGTCTGCTCGCAACGCTGCGCGGGGTGCGGCAAGAGCGCCCCGCGCTTTGGCTGATGCGTCAGGCCGGACGCTATCTACCCGAATATCGCGCCCTTCGCGAAACCAAGGGCGGCTTTCTTGAGCTTTGCTATGACCCCGAAGCCGCGGCCGAAGTGACGTTGCAGCCGATCCGGCGTTTCGGTTTCGACGGCTCGATCCTCTTTTCCGACATTCTCGTGATTCCGCACGCACTCGGCCAGCATCTGTGGTTCGAGGCAGGCGAGGGACCGCGGCTCGCTCCGCCGCTCGTCGATAGCGCGCTAGCGTCGCTGGAAACGGCTCACCAGCGGCTCGATCCGGTTTATGCGACGGTCGCGCGCGTTGCCGCAGCCTTGCCGCCCGAAACGACCTTTCTCGGCTTTGCAGGAAGCCCCTGGACGGTCGCGACCTATATGGTAGCGGGGCAGGGGTCGAAGGATCAGGCGGCCGCGCGGCGGCTCGCGTTCGGCGATCCGGCGGCATTCCAGAATATCATCGATGCGATCGTCGACCTGACCGTCACCTATCTCTCTGGGCAGATCGAGAATGGCGTCGACGCCGTCCAATTGTTCGACAGTTGGGCGGGAAGCCTGTCGCCGGCGCAATATGAGCAATGGGTGATCGCGCCCAACGCCGAGATCGTCCGCCGCCTGAAGGCGCTGCACCCCGATACGCCGATTATCGGTTTTCCAAAGGGTGCCGGCGGCAAGCTCCGCGCCTATGCCGACGAGACCGGGGTCGATGCGATCGGGCTCGACGAGACGGTCGATCCGGTGTGGGCCGACGCGGCCCTGCCGGCGCATCTGCCCGTACAAGGTAATCTCGATCCGCTCGCGCTCGTCGCGGGCGGCACCGCGCTCGATACGGCGATCGACCGTATCCTTGCGGCTTTCCCATCGCGTCCCCATATCTTCAATCTCGGCCATGGGATCGTGCCCGACACGCCGATCGCCCATGTCGAACATCTGATCAGACGCGTTCGCGGCGGATAAAATATGGAACTGGCAGGCTTTTTGGGGGCGACGATGCTTTGGGTCAAAGCGGCGCATATCATTTTCGTGATTTTCCTGATGGCCGGCCTGTTCATGATGCCGCGCTTTTTCGTCTATCACCACCAAGCGCCCGTCGGCTCCGACGAAGATAAAAAATGGATCGAGCGCGAGGATCGGTTGCGGCGGATCATTTTGAACCCCTCGCTGATCATCGTCTGGATCTTTGGGCTGATGCTGGCGTTCAACGGCGATTATTGGCGCGAGGGTTGGTTCATTGCCAAATTCCTGCTCGTGGTTGCCCTGTCGGGCTATCACGGCTGGATGATCGGATATTTCAAGAAGCTTCAGAAGGGCGAGCGCCCGCTCAGCGAGAAGCAGCTTCGGATGCTCAACGAGGTGCCAGGCATCGCCGCGGCGATCATCGTCATCCTCGTCGTCGTCCGCCCTTAGAATCCGCGTCTTCCGGCGCAGCGCGATTGACTTGAACCCGGCCCGGATATAGGGGCCGATCAACCCCGCTTAGCGCGGGCGGCGCTTTCTTGCGCCGACGCTATCTTTAACGGTCGTCCCACGGCCGGATAGGCACCAGCAGGTGCAACGAATTCGTTTCATTTCTCCCTGATTTTCTACCCGGAATCCATCCAATGCATCTTAAAGAACTCAAGACCAAAGCGCCCGCCCAACTCGTCGAAATGGCGGAAGAACTGGGCGTCGAGGGCGCGTCGACGCTGCGCAAGCAGGACCTGATGTTCTCGATCCTGAAAGAACTCGCCGAAGAGGGCGAGGAAATCATCGGGTCGGGCACGATCGAGGTCCTCCCGGACTCGTTCGGTTTCCTGCGCTCGTCGGATGCGAATTATCTCGCCGGTCCCGACGACATCTATGTCTCGCCAAACCAGGTTCGTAAATATGGCCTGCGCACCGGCGACACCGTCGAGGGCGAGATTCGCGCCCCGCGCGATGGCGAACGCTATTTCGCGCTCACCAAGCTGATCAAGGTCAATTTCGACGACCCCGAAGCTGTGCGTCACCGCGTCAATTTCGACAATCTCACGCCGCTTTATCCGAACCAGAAGCTGTCGCTCGATACCGTCGACCCGACCGTCAAGGACAAGTCGGCGCGGGTGATCGACCTCGTCAGCCCGCAGGGCAAGGGTCAGCGCGCGCTGATCGTCGCGCCGCCGCGTACCGGTAAGACGGTGCTGCTGCAGAATATCGCCAAGGCGATCACCGACAACCACCCCGAGGTTTACCTCATCGTCCTTCTCGTCGACGAACGTCCCGAGGAAGTCACCGACATGCAGCGTAGCGTGAACGGCGAAGTCGTTTCCTCGACCTTCGACGAACCCGCGACGCGCCACGTGCAGGTCGCCGAAATGGTGATCGAAAAGGCGAAGCGCCTTGTCGAGCACAAGAAGGATGTCGTCATCCTGCTCGACTCGATCACGCGCCTCGGCCGCGCCTACAACACCGTCGTTCCTTCGTCGGGCAAGGTGCTGACCGGCGGCGTCGACGCCAACGCCCTCCAGCGCCCCAAGCGCTTCTTCGGTGCCGCGCGCAATATCGAGGAAGGCGGTTCGCTGTCGATCATCGCGACCGCGCTGATCGATACTGGCAGCCGCATGGATGAAGTCATCTTCGAAGAATTCAAGGGCACGGGTAACTCGGAAATCGTGCTCGACCGCAAGGTTGCCGACAAGCGCATCTTCCCGTCGCTCGACGTCGGCAAATCGGGCACCCGCAAGGAAGAATTGCTCGTGGAGAAGGACAAGCTGTCGAAAATGTGGGTGCTGCGCCGCATCCTCATGCAGATGGGCACTGTCGACGCGATGGAATTCCTGCTCGACAAGATCAAGGATTCGAAGACCAACGAGGATTTCTTCGACTCGATGAACCAATAAGGTTTTCGGCATGGCCGTCATCGAACATGCGCTGCTTCACGTCCGCGTGGGACGCGAAAGCGAATTCGAGGCGGCCGTGGCCGAAGCTCGTCCGCTGATCGAAGCGTCGCCGGGCTTTATTTCGCTTAAAATTTGTCGCCCGATAGCAACCGGACAGGCTTATCTGCTTTTGGTGAAGTGGAGGTCGGTCGAGGATCACCGCGACGGCTTCCGGCAATCGGACCGCTACCAGCAGTGGCGGGCATTGCTGCATCACTTTTATGACCCTATGCCAGAGGTCAGCTATTTCGGAGAGCCGGTGTGATTTTGGAATTTTTGACCCAGGCGGGCACGCATGCCGCCGGATTTGGCGGACCCGCGGGTATGTGGGAAGCGATCGTCAAGGATTTCTCGAACATCACCGAGCCTGCGGCCTTCGCCGCCTTCCTGCAGGTGCTGATGATCGACCTCGTCCTTGCGGGCGACAATGCGATCGTCGTCGGCGCGCTCGCGGCGGGGCTTCCCGCCGAACAGCGCAAGAAGGTCATCCTGATCGGCGTGCTTGCAGCGCTTGTCCTGCGCATCGCCTTCGCGCTCGTCGTGACACAGTTGATGCAGATCGTCGGGCTGATCTTCGTCGGTGGGCTGCTGCTGATCTGGGTCGCGTGGAAAATGTGGCGCGAGCTGCGCCACACCGGCCAGTCGCATGGTTCGCCGGAAGTCGAGGGTGATGAGCATTCGGGCCTGAAGCCCGCCAAGAGCTTTGCCGGCGCAGCCTGGGCGGTGGCCGTCGCGGACGTCAGCATGAGCCTCGACAATGTGCTCGCAGTCGCGGGGGCGGCGCGCGAGCATCCGGGAATCCTGATCGTCGGCCTGATCTTTGCCGTCGCGCTGATGGGCGTCGCGGCAAACATTATCGCCAAATATATCGAGCGTTACCGCTGGATCGCCTATGTCGGCCTTGCCGTCATCGTCTATGTCGCGATCAAGATGATCTACGAAGGCTGGGTCGACCCCGGCGTCGGGATCGGGACGCTCTTCGGCTAAAAAGGGAAAAGCCAGTCCTTCGGGGCTGGCTTTTTTTCGCCGGCTTCCCATCTCTCGGGCATGTCCCAGCTTCATATGACCCGCGTCGCCGTCGGCTGCGCCGACTATCCGGCGCTGCAGGCGCGGATCACCAACTATGCGCAAGACGGCGAGATCCGTTTCACGACGCGGTTCAAGCCGAAGCGCGCCGACGAACTGATCGGCGGCAAGCTGCATTTCATCGTCAAGCATACGCTTGTCGCGCGCGTTGAAATTCTGCGCTTCGATGATCGCAGCGACGGGCGGATCGATATCGTCTGCGTCGCGGCGCTCGAGCGGATTCATCCGCAGCCAAAGCGCGCACATCAGGGCTGGCGTTATCTGGCCGACAGCGATGCGCCAAGCGGAGTGGACGAGGGCGATGGGCTCGCTGATCTGCCGCCCGAACTCTATCGCGAACTGGCGGAACTAAGCCTGATCTAGAGCGCCGCGCGGAAGCTGTCGGCGCGCGCCATGGCCCAATAGCGGGCACCCGCGACCGATCCCGGATCTTCGAGCAGCACCCCGCGCGCGTAGAATTTATAGATGCGGTCGATCGAGTCCGAGCGTGCCGAATTCAGGCGCTCGTGAAGATGGTGCGGTTGGATCTGCCAGGGCGATTCGAGCCCCATTGCCGAGCTGATGTCCCACAGCGCGTTCACCGTCGCGGCCTGAAAGCGCCGTACGCGTTCGGCCTTGTCCTCGACCACCAGCCCGCGCTGGCGGCCGGGATCCTGCGTCGCGACCCCGGTAGGACATTGGTCGGTGTGGCATTTGAGCGATTGGACGCAGCCCAGCGTGAACATGAAGGCGCGCGCGGCGTTCGACCAGTCGGCGCCCAATGCGCAATTCATCGCGAGCCCCGCGCCCGAATGGACTTTGCCCGACGCGGCGAGCTTGATCTCTTCCTTGAGCCCGCAGCCGACGAGCGCGTTGCGTACAAAAATAAGGCCTTCCCTCAAGGGCATGCCAACGCTGTTCGAAAATTCGACCGGCGCAGCACCAGTGCCACCTTCAGCGCCGTCGACGACGATGAAATCGAGCCGTATGCCGGTTTCGATCATTGCCTTCATGACGGCATAGATTTCGTGCGGCTGCCCGACGCATAATTTGATCCCGACGGGTTTGCCGCCGGACAGTTCGCGCAGTCTGGCCGCCCACACGATCATCTCGATCGGCGTTGAGAAGGCCGAGTGCGAGGCGGGCGAGATGCAGTCGTGGCCTTCGCGAACACCGCGCGTCGCGGCGATTTCGCTACTGACCTTGGGCCCCGGGAGGACGCCGCCGTGGCCGGGCTTCGCGCCTTGGCTGAGCTTGATCTCGATCATCCGAATCTGGTCGTTTTGCGCGGTGTCGCGAAAGCGTTCGGGATCGAAGCGGCCTTCGTCGTCACGGCAGCCGAAATAGCCGCTGCCAAGCTCCCACACGATGTCCCCGCCATGGATGCGGTGATAGGGGCTGAAGCCGCCCTCACCGGTGTCGTGGTAGAAATTGCCCATTTGTGCGCCGCGATTGAGCGCCTCGATCGCATTGGCGCCGAGTGAACCGAAGCTCATCGCCGAGATGTTGAGCGGCGCGGCGGCGTAGGGCCGCGCACATTGCGGTCCGCCGACGAGCACACGCTGCGTGCGGTCGGGGCCCGCGGCCGGCGCGATGCTGTGGCTCATCCATTCATATTCGTCCGAATAGACGTCCAGTTCGGTGCCGAAGGGATGGCTGTCGAGTTCGCCCTTCGCGCGCGCATAGACGATGTCGCGCTCGGCACGCGTAAAGGGCCGCCCGTCGAACGGACCCTCGACGACATAGGCGTAAAGGAAGGGGCGAGCTTCCTCGAACAGCCAGCGAATGCGCGCGATCAGGGGGAAGTTGCGGCGGAGGCTGTGGTGGCGTTGGACCGCGTCATAGACGGCAATAAGGAGGAGCGGGACCCAAAGCAGCAGCGTCCAGCGCGCGGGCGTCCACCAGGCCGCGAACGCCGTCGCGGCCAGGAGGACAGGGAAGGCGATCCAGCGAAGCACCGTTCGGCCCGCTACTGACCCGCCTGTTCAGGGAGCATCGCCGCCATCTTTTCCCAGACCTTGTTGATCGCCTTGAGCGGTCGTACCATCACTTTGAAATCACTTATCTTTCCGTCATGGTTCCATGTGATGATGTCGACGCCGTTGATCTGGATGCCGTCGAGGCTGCTCTGGAACTCCAGCATCGCCTGATCGCCATCGACGATCTCGCGAAGATAGCGAAAATCGTCGCCGCCAAGGACATGGCTCGCCGCGTGGAGATAGGCGAATACCTTGTCGCGGCCCGCCTGCGGTGTGTGGACGACGGGCGAGTGAAAGACCGCATCCTCGGCGAGCAGGTCGCGCAAGGCCTGCGGGTCGCCGCCGCCCGCCATATAGGCGTGCCAGGCGGCGAGACCAGGATGAGCGCTCACGCAAGCTTCTCGGCAAAGAAGGCACGGGTGCGGCCGTCGGCGAGTTGCGCACCTTCCTCGTCGCGACGATTGCCCATCGTCGCGGCAAAGCCATGGTCTAGCCCCGGATAATCGTGGAGGATGACCTTCGGATGCGGGTCGAGCGCGTCGTGGACCTTCTTTTGCGCGGCATGGTCGACGAAATGGTCCTCGGTTGGGATATGGAGCATCAACGGATTGGCGATCGCATGGCTTTCATTCAGCATCTGGTCGATCATCACGCCATAATAGCCGACCGACGCGTCGATATCGGTGCGCGTCGCCGCCATATAGGCAAGGCGGCCGCCGAGGCAGAAGCCGACGCAGCCGATCTTGTCCGCACCCTGGTCGCGCAGCCAGTGGATTGCGGCTTCGATATCCTTGACGCCGTCGTCGGCGTCATATTGGCCGAAATATCCGAGCGCCTGCTGGAATTCGGCCTCGACATCGGGGCTAAGCTCGACGCCGGGGGCAAACCGCCAGAAAATGTCGGGTGCAATCGCAAGATAACCCTCGGCCGCCCAGTCGTCGCACTTCTTCCGGATGCCTTCGTTGACCCCGAAAATTTCGGGGATGACGATGATCGCGCGCGTGCTGTCGGCGTCGGGGCGCGCGACATAGGCGGGAATGTTGCCGGCGCCGTCGAGCGTCGGGATGATAGTGTTGGTCGCGGCCATGTGGGGAGCTCTCCTGTCTCTTGCTTCTTTGCTGGGAAAGCGCAAAGCTAGCGGGGCTATGAGCAGGGCTCAAGCGGCTAACCGGCATTTCGGGGCGGAGACAGGCGATGAAATTCAATATCGAGATCGATTGCACCCCCGAAGAGGCCCGGCGGCTGTTCGGCCTTCCCGATCTTGAGCCGCTGCACGATATCTACCTCGACCGCGTCAAGGAATTGATGGCGAAGGGCATCACGCCCGATATGGTCCAGTCTATGGTCAAGACGTGGGTGCCGATGGGCGGCAGCGGGCTTGAGCTGGTGCAGTCGTTGCTTGGCCAGTTCGGCGGTGGATTGATGGGTGGCGGGTCGAAATCGGCCGACAAGGACGACGACGACAAGGCCGCCAAGGGGCGCAAGAGCTGATCCAAGCCGATGTAAGAGATACGATTTTTGCGCTGTCGAGCGGGATGCCGCCGGCGGCGATCGGTGTCGTACGCGTGAGCGGGCCAGCGGCGGGATCGGCGCTCCGGGCGCTGGCGGGACGATTGCCCGAAGCGCGCCATGCCTCGCTTGCGGCGCTCAAGGATGCGGAGGGTATGCCGCTCGATCGCGCGCTGATCCTGTGGTTCCCCGGTCCAGCGACGGCGACGGGCGAAGACCTCGCCGAACTGCACTTGCATGGCGGGCGTGCGGTGGTCGCGGCAGTCGAAACGGCATTGGGCGCACTGCCGGGCTTGCGGCGCGCCGAACCTGGCGAATTTACACGGCGGGCGTTCGAAAATGGGCAGATCGATCTCGCCGAGGCCGAGGGGCTTGCCGATCTTCTCGCCGCGGAGACCGAGAGTCAGCGGGTGCAGGCGCTTGGCATGGCAAGCGGGCATGTGTCGCGCGCGGTGGAGGGATGGCAGGATCGGCTGCTCGGATTGATGGCGGGCGCCGAGGCCGAGCTCAATTTTGCCGATGAGGATGATGTCGAAGTTGGCGAAAGTGTCGCGCAGCGTTTGATTGCGGGGATGGGGACGCTTTCGGGCGAGATGGACGAATGGCTGGCGCGGCCGGCGGCGGAGGTGATCGCCGAAGGGCTTTCAGTTGTAATCGCGGGTCCGCCGAACGCCGGAAAATCGACCTTGATCAATGCCTTGGCGCAGCGCGAGCTGGCGATTGTCTCGCCGGTGGCCGGGACGACGCGTGACGTGATCGAAACCCCGCTCGCGCTCGACGGCATCGCGATGCGCTTTTCGGATACCGCGGGAATTCGCAGCGAAGGTGCCGATGTTATCGAGGCGATCGGGATCGACCGCGCGAAGGCGGCGGTTGAAGGCGCCGACATCCTGCTTTGGCTTGGGGCGCCGAAAGAAGCGCCCCAACATCCGCGCGCTATCCTGATCGCAGCGCAGGCCGATCGCTGGTCCGGTGATGCGGCGGCAGAGGCCGAAGCGGCGCGCTGCGATCTGGTCCTGTCGGCAACGACGGGCGAGGGGATGGACAGGCTTCATCGCTATATTGTCGACATGGCGCGGACCTTGCTGCCGCGCGAGGGTGAAGCGGCGCTGCGCGAGCGTCAGCGTGTCGCGCTCGCCGAAGCGCGCGATTGGCTCACGATCGAGGTAGGATCACGCGAAGCGCGCGATTTAATCCTGCTCGCCGAACGGCTTAGGCTCGCTGCGACGGCGCTCGACCGGATCACCGGGCGCGCCGGAGTGGAGGATATGCTCGACGCGTTGTTCGGGCGTTTCTGCATCGGGAAATGATGTTCCACGTGAAACATCGCGCCGGTCGCAGCGCGGTGGATTCGATGCGCGCTTTGCGCTAAAGGCCGCCACAATCATGCAGAATGAAGCGATTTTCGATGTCATCGTCGTTGGCGGTGGGCATGCTGGAACCGAGGCTGCGGCGGCCGCAGCGCGGCTTGGTGCGCGTGTCGCGCTCGTCAGTTTCGACCCCTCGCTGATCGGGACGATGTCTTGCAACCCAGCGATCGGTGGGCTGGGCAAGGGGCATCTGATGCGCGAAGTCGACGCGCTCGATGGGTGGATGGCGCGCGCTGCCGACCGCGCCGCAATCCATTACCGGATGCTCAACGCTTCGAAGGGCGCGGCAGTTCAGGGGCCGCGCATTCAGGCTGACCGAAAACTTTATCGCGCGGCGATCCAGAATTTTCTCGCGGCCGAGGACGGCATCGCCGTCGTCGCGGGTGAGGCGGCGGGGCTTCGGCTTTCGGACGAGGGTCGGGTCGAAGGACTCGACCTTGCAGACGGGTCGATGCTGAAAGCCAGCGCGGTCGTGCTCGCAACCGGGACATTCCTTGGCGGCCGACTGTTTCGCGGCGAGGAGCGGATGCAGGGCGGGCGTATCGGTGAAGCCGGCGCACACCGGCTCGCCGAACAATTGCGTGCCGCCGATCTCCCGATGGCGCGGCTCAAGACGGGCACGCCACCGCGGGTTGACGGACGAACGATCGACTGGGCGCGGCTCGACGAGCAACCGTCGGATAGCGCGGAGGGTGCGCGCTGGACCTGTTCCACGTGGAACAGCGAACGCACGGTGTCGCAGGTTTTTTGTGCGATCACGCGCACCAATGCCGAAAGCCATGCGATCATCGCGGCAAATCTCGATCGTTCGCCCTTGTTTACCGGGGCGATCGGCGCAGCGGGTCCGCGCTATTGCCCGTCGATCGAGGACAAGATCCATCGTTTTGCCGATCGCGACGGGCATCAGGTGTTTCTGGAACCCGAAGGGCTCGACAGTTTTCTGGTCTATCCAAACGGGATTTCGACCTCGCTTCCCGCTGACGTGCAGCTCGCGATGCTCCGAACGATGATAGGGCTCGAAACGGTCGACATGGTCGTGCCGGGATATGCGGTCGAATATGACCATATCGATCCGCGTGCGCTCGACCGGACGTTGCAGGTGCGCGCGATGCCGGGACTCTATTGCGCGGGACAGATCAATGGGACGACCGGATATGAGGAGGCGGCGGCGCAGGGCCTGGTCGCTGGCGCAAATGCCGCGCTGGCCGCGCAGGGGCGAGACCCGCTGATCCTCGATCGCAGCGAATCCTATATTGGCGTGATGGTCGATGACCTTGTTCTGCAGGGGGTGACCGAGCCCTATCGTATGCTCACCGCGCGCGCCGAATATCGGCTGCGGCTGCGTGCCGACAATGCTGCTACACGGCTGACGCCGAAAGGGATCGAACTTGGGCTGGTCCGCCCGGCGACTGCGGCGTTGTTTGCGGCGCGACAGGCCGAACGCGCGAAGGCCGAAGCTTTGCTCGACGCGTCCGTCGCAACGGCCGATTATGCCGCCGTCGGCCTCGCGCTTCCGGGCGATGGCATCATGCGCAAGCGAATCGACCTGTTGCGCTACCCCGACATGTCGGTCGCACGGCTCGCCGTTCTGGCGCCCGAACTCGATTCGATCGATCCAGCTATCCTGTCGGAGATCGGCGAGGACGCGCATTATGCGCCCTATATCGCGCGGCAGGATGCCGAACTTCGCGCGCTCGCGGCGAATGAAGCGATCGCACTCGATCCCACGCTCGACTATGCGGCGATCGGCGGGCTGTCGCGCGAGATGGTCGAGCGGCTGACGAGGGCGCAGCCCGAGACGCTGGGGCAGGCGGCGCGGATCGACGGAGTGACACCTGCGGCACTGACGGCGATCATGGTGCATAGCCGGCGGCGCGCGGCGTGATCGTAGAAAGCGAAGAGGGCGCACGCGGATGGATCGGCGATAGCTTTGCGCCGACGGCGGACCAGTGGGCGAAGCTCGAACGATTCGTGCAGATGCTCGTCGAAGAAAATGGGCAGCAAAATTTGATCGCGGCGTCGACGATCCCCAATATCTGGGTTCGCCATATAGCCGACAGTGCGCAGCTTCTTTCTTTCGACACGTGTGAGGGCGAGGGGCTCTGGATCGACCTGGGGAGTGGACCGGGGCTGCCGGGTTTGGTCGTCGCGATCCTGAGCGCGCGACCCATGCTGCTTGTCGAATCGCGCAAGCGGCGCTGCGACTTTCTCCGCGCGGTCGCCGCCGAACTTGATCTGGCGCATGTCGAGGTTGCCGAAGCGCCGCTTGAACGTATTGAAACGCGGCCGGCCGCGACGATCAGCGCGCGCGCTTTCGCTCCACTCGACAAGCTGCTCGACTTATCCGCCCGTTTTTCCACCGAATCGACGCGCTGGCTGCTGCCAAAAGGACGAAACGCAGTTAAGGAACTGGCTTTGCTGCCCGAGCCATGGCAGAGAATGTTCCACGTGGAACAGAGCCGTACGGACGCTGAGAGCCAGATTTTGGTCGGCTCCGGAAAAATATCGGCAAAACAGCGAGGAAAGCGATGATCCGCATTGCCGTGGCGAACCAAAAGGGTGGGGTCGGCAAGACGACAACGGCGATCAATCTGGCGACCGCGCTCGCGGCCACCGGCTGGCGCACGCTGATCATCGATCTCGATCCGCAGGGCAATGCGTCGACCGGGCTCGGTATCAAGCAATCGCAACGCGAATGTTCGAGCTATGAATTGCTACGCGGCGACGCGACGCTTGCCGAATGCGCGATTCCGACCGCCGTCCCGCGGCTCGATATCGTCACCGCTACGGTCGACCTGTCGGGCGCCGAGATCGAACTGATCGAATTTCAAGATCGCCTGCACCGCCTGCAACAGGCGCTGTCGAGCGCCGAGGCGGGGCAGTGGGATATCTGCCTGATCGACTGTCCGCCGTCGCTCGGGATGCTGACGCTCAATGCGCTGATTGCGGCCGAATCGCTGATCGTGCCGCTGCAGTGCGAATTTTTCGCGCTCGAGGGGCTCAGCCAGCTCCTCACCACGGTCGAGCGTGTGCGCGAGCGCTTCAACCAGAAATTGTCGATCCTCGGCGTCGCGCTGACGATGTTCGACCGCCGCAACCGGCTGACAGATCAGGTGTCGGATGACGTTCGCGAGGTGCTTGGCCCGGTGGTGTTCGAAACGGTCATCCCTCGCAACGTCCGCCTGTCCGAAGCGCCGAGCCACGGGCTTCCCGCGCTGATCTATGATCACCGCTGCGCCGGATCGGCCGCCTATATCGCGTTGGCGCGTGAGCTGATCGACCGGCTTCCAAACGTCCGCAAGGCTGCATAAATGGCTGATAATAAATACGAAACTGGATCGGAATCGACGCCAGCGCGCAAGCGGCCCTCGGGGCTCGGCCGCGGGCTCAATGCCCTGTTCGGTGATGTTGCCGTCGAGGCCCCGGTGCTGGCGACCCCCGGGGGCGCTGCGAAGGCGGCTGCGCCCGTATCGGGCGATGCCGTGCAGCATGTCGGGGTCGGATCGATTCGTCCGCTCCCCGGTCAGCCGCGCCGCCATTTCGACGAGAATGCGATCGCCGAACTGGCCGATTCGATCGGGCTGCGCGGATTGCTGCAGCCGATCATCGTCCGCCGGTCGCCCGACGGAGACGGCTATCAGCTTGTTGCGGGCGAACGGCGATGGCGCGCAGCGCAGCGTGCCGGGCTGCATCAGATTCCCGCGCTTGTGCGCGAACTCGACGACGCCGCGACCTATGAGATCGCGCTGGTCGAGAATATCCAGCGCCAGGACCTCAACGCGATCGAAGAGGCGAGTGCCTATCGCCGCCTCATCGACGATTTCGGGCATAATCAGGAAGCGCTGGCGAAGCTGGTCGGCAAGTCGCGCAGCCATGTTGCAAATCTGATGCGCCTTCTCGACTTGCCCGAAAGCGTGCAGGCGCTGGTTGGCGACGGATCGCTGGCGATGGGGCATGCGCGCGCGCTGATCGGCGCGGACGACGCCGAAGCGATCGCGCGCCGCGTCGCGAAGGAAGGCCTGTCGGTCCGCGCCGTCGAGGCGTTGGTCCGCGCGAGCAAGGGCGACGATGCGCCGCGCAAGGCGCCGCTTGAATATAAGAGCATGGATGGCGGGCGCGATCCCGATATCGTCGCGGTCGAGCGGCATCTGTCCGAGCTGCTTGGGATTGGCGTTGCCATCCAATATGCGGGCGAGGGCAAGGGGGCGCTGACGCTGAAATTCGCGTCGCTCGACCAGCTCGACATGATTTGCCAGCGGCTTTCGGGCGAGGGGATCTGATTCGCGCCATAACGCGCATCAAAATGTATCAGTCCGGGCCGTCGACGAAAAATCGGGCGGTGCGGCATTCTTCGCTATTCATAGATAGCATATTGATTTCACGATAATATATCGGTCTCCTCCGGCCAGTTCTTGCTGCGTCGTTAACCAATCTTGCTGGCAAAGCCTGAACAGGTCCCTGTCTAAACGAGTCGGCGAATGGGGTGGGATATCCATTCGAAAATTCGACCGAAATTCTTCGGTATCAAGGGACCAAATCATATGCGCAACTTTGGAATGAAGCGCGCCCTTCTGGGCGCCGCGATTGCTGCCCTCGCCATGAACGCCTCGGCGGCGCAGGCGGCGTCGGCCACCGGGACGGCCACGGCCAAGATCCTTCGCCAGATCACGCTCACCAAGACCAGCGACCTGCAATATGCGACGATCATCAGCGGCGCGACGGCTTCGACCGTCGCAGTGTCGACCGCCGGTGCCGCGACCTGCGGCGCGGGCCTGACCTGCACGGGCACGACGACGGCGGGCAGCTATAATGTTCAGGGTACGAACGGCGCCGTCGTGCTCGTTGGCGGCGATTCGACCGTCACGCTCAACGGTTCGCTCGGCGGCACGATGACGTCGACGCTGACCTATTCGTCGCCGAACATCACGCTGAGCCCGACCGGTGGCAGCTTTCAGGTCGGCGGCACGCTGAGCGTGGGCGCCAACCAGGCATCGGGCGACTATTCCGGGACGTTCAACGTCACCGCAAACTACCAATAAGCGTTGGGGGGCCTGGCGGGCCGAGATCCGCCAGCCATTAAAATGGGGTCGACGGGCGCGCGTCCGGCGACCCCTTTTTTCGTCCGGACCACCAGGATCAGAACCCGCCAATTGCGCGATCGAGGCGACCGAATGGCGAAGATATCGGGTCCTGACGCCAGTTGGTTAGCGAAATATCAACCATGTCGGTGCAGGCAGGATGCGACCATCGGGACGGTGTGGGGCCGGCTCCCGGACGATTGTGGGGATCGTATCCAATGCTTCGTTTTTTGAAGGCCTTTGGCCTGTTCACCGCGGCTGCGCTTGGCGCCGTGGTATCGCCCGCGCTGGCGGCGGGCGACCTGCTCGTCGCGCCGACGCGCGTCATACTCGACGGATCGCGCGGGACCGAAGTGGTGTTGAACAATATCGGCAATACGCCTGCAACCTATCGCATCAGCCTTGAGATCAAGCGGATGACGGCCGACGGCGGGCTCGACGAGATTGCCGAGGAGAATGTGACGACTGCGGAGCGCGCCGCGCTCGACATGATCGTCTTCAGCCCGCGCCGCGTCACGCTGCCACCGAACCAGCCGCAGGTCGTGCGCGTCGGTGTGCGTCTTCCCGAAGGAACGCCCCCGGGGGAATATCGCGCGCATATGCTGTTCCGCGCGGTGCCCGATGCGGCGCCGGCGACCGCCGAGCCCAAGCCGGTAAGCGAAGGCGTGTCGATCGCACTCACGCCGATTTACGGGATCACAATTCCGGTGATCGTACGGGTCGGCGATCTCGGCGCAGAAGCGTCGATCGGCGAAGCCTGGGTCAGCGAGACACAGGACGGCCCGGCGTTCAATTTCGACCTTTCGCGCACGGGCAATCGTTCGGTTTATGGCGATATCGAGGTGACACGGCCCGGGCTGGCCGAGCCGCTGCTCGTTGCGCGCGGGATTGCGGTCTATCCGGAAGTCGGCGCGCGCAAGGTATCGCTCCGCGTTCCTGGCGAGTTGGCGGCGAAGCTGAAAGGTCCGGTGCAGATCCGCTACACCGAAGATCGCGAAATCGGCGGCGGCACGATCGACGAGGCCGAGCGGGTGGTGAAATGACGATGTAGGTTGCGGGAGCGGAGCGGGGCGGGATGATGATCCGCGCGGCGCTTTCCCGATGGATGAAGGCGGCGATGGCCGGGTTCGCGCTGGTGGGGCTGCTTCCTGCCGGCGCCGAAGCCGTAGAAAAAAAGCCCGTTTCGATCGCGGGCGACGGCTGGTCGCCGAACGAGGATGACAGCTGGCTGTTCGACATGCGCTCGGGGCAATATCGGGTCGGCGACGGGGTGCGCGGCTATCAGACGCCGCAGGGGATCTGCGTCGATCTGGGCGATGTCGTGCTCGCGCTCGACCTCGCGGTGCGCGTCGACAAAAAGTTGCGCCGCGCAACCGGCTGGGTGTTCGACGAGCGGCGGAGTCTTGCGATAGACCGCGACGCGGGCGAAGTACGCGCGGGAAGCCAGAGCTTTCGCCTGACCGCCACGACGATCCGCGACACGCCTGCGGGGTGGTGCGTCGAATTGGCCAGTCTGAACGAGTGGCTGGGCGTTCCGCTCGCCGCCGATCTGTCGAATGCGGTGCTGCGGATCGACTCGAAGGACAAGCTGCCGTTCCAGCTCGCCGCCGAACGCCGCGCGCGCGCAGCCTCGATCCGCCCGCAGGCCGCTTTCGACCTTGCAAGTCTGCCGCAAGCAGCGCGGCCATATCAGGCATGGGCGATGCCGTCGGTCGATGTCGTCGCGTCGGCGGGTGTGGTCTCGGACAAGCGCGGCGGGTCCTATGTCCAGGGACGTTACGAGATTTTCGCGGCGGGCGAGGTGGCAGGTCAGAGTTTCGACGCGCGGCTGTCATCGGATAATGAGGGGGTGCCCGACAGTTTGCGGATGCGGCTCTATCGTACCGATCCGCAGGGGCGGCTGCTCGGCCCGTTGAGGGCGACGCATTATGGCTTGGGCGATGTCAGCCTGCTCTCGACCGGCATCGTCGCGGCGTCGGCGCCGGGGCGCGGCGCGGTGCTCACCAACCGGCCGATCGAGCGGCCCGACGCCTTCGACAAGACGACCTTTCGCGGCGACTTGCCCGCGGGCTGGGATGCCGAGCTCTATCGCAACGGGCAGCTGCTCGCCTTTACGAGCCCGAACGGCGACGGCCGCTACGAATTTGTCGATGTGCCGCTGCAATATGGCGCGAACCGTTTTGAGATCGTGCTTTACGGACCGCAGGGGCAGATCAGGCGCGAAATCCGGCAGGTGCAGGTGGGAATGGATTCGATCCCGCCACAGCAGACCTGGTATTGGGCGGGGTTCGCGCAGGAAAATGCCGATCTGATCGAGTTCGGAAATCAAAGGCGCGGCGCATTTCGGCGCGGCTGGCGCGGGACGATGGGGCTCGAACGCGGGCTCGACACGCGCACTTCCGCCGCGGCCTATTTCCACAGCCTGATGATCGAGAATGTCCGCTATAATTATGGCGAGGTAGCGCTGCGCCGGTCGATCGGGCCGACCTTGTTGGAGGTGGGCGGAAGCTATGCCGACAATGGAGGTCTGGCGGCGCGCGCGAGCTGGCTTGCGGCATTCGGCGAGACCTATATTCGCGCCGATGCGATGCGCGGGTGGGGCGGGTTTGTTTCGGACCGTTTGATCAATAATATCAACGGTATCTCTTCGGTGTCGATCGACCAGTCGGTCAAGCTGGGGCGGACGGTGCTGCCGCTGCATTTCGACGTGCGGCACGTCGAACGATGGTCGGGGGTGGACAGTCTGGAAGCGAGCGCCCGCGCGTCGGCGAGTTTTCGCGCGCTGACCTTTACCGGGCAGCTCGATTGGAGTCGGACGAAGGTGCCGGTTGGTCCCGATCCGCCTGACAATCTGTCCGCCAGCCTGCTCGCCAACGCCCGCATCGGGCGCGTTCGCGTCCGTGGTGAGGCGCGTTTTGCGCTGTCGGGCGCCAATGCGGATTCGCGCATGACGCTGATCGGCGAATGGGCCGGAAGGGGCGATGCCGAATGGCGCACCGAACTCGGCTATGACCGGGGCCTCGATCGCGCGCGGGCGGGTCTGGGATATACGCGCCGTTTCAATAAGCTGCAGCTTACGGGCTTTGGGGAGGTCGCGAGCGACGGATCGGTCGCGGCATCGCTGGCGCTCGCCTTCAGCTTTGGGCCGAAATCGAACGGCGGCTGGCGCGTTTCGAGCGAGAAGCTCGCGAGCCGCGGACAAGTCGTCGCCGAGGTATGGATGGACGAGAATGGCGACGGGGTCCGCCAGCCCGGCGAAACTGCGTTGCCCGACGTGCCGCTGACCGCTGGCAATGCGTTCGTCGATGCGGCGACCGACAGGGCGGGGTTTGGCGCGATCGACGGCCTTGAACCTTTCCGCCCGGTGATGATCGGGATCGATGCGGGCAGCCTGCCCGACCCCTATGTCCAGCCCGCGTTGCCGGGTGTCGTGGTGACCCCGCGGCCTGGGGTGGCGACGCGCGTGCTGCTGCCCATGGCGGCGGCGGGCGAAATCGAGGGTGTGTTGCGCCGCGACGGCGGCAATCCGGTCGAGGGATTGAGCGTCGAACTGGTCGATGCCGAGGGACGTTTGCGCGCGACGACGATCACCGAATTCGACGGCTATTTCCTGTTCGAGGGCGTCGCTTACGGCCGTTACACGGTGCGGCCGGGCAAGGCGTCGGCGGCGGCGCTGCGGCTCGACGGCGCGCTTGTGCTGAGCGCGGCACCCGGCAAGGCGATGCCGCGGGTGCGGCTGGGGACGGTGGCGCTGAAGCCGCTGAGCCGCGACGTTGCGATACGGGCCGAAGCGCAATCGGGCGGCAACTTGGCCCGCGGTCCGCCGGGCGAGGGGGATGGCGGGTTGTAGTTGTCAGGTTGTTTTGGGGTAGTGAGCGGGCGTTGCGTCAGCCACTTCGTCATCCCGGGCTTGACCCGGGATCCCGCTTTTATTCGCATCCACCGGCCTTCGAAATCAAGCGGGACCCCGGATCAAGTCCGGGGTGACGATGATGGAGAGGTCGGCAACCGCTCGAATGGGGACCTTCGACCGGTATCGATGTGCCTACCCCGCCGTGGTCGGCCGCGTTAGGTCTCGAACTGCGCCCATCACCACAATTGACTTCGTTCAGGCTTCGGACGATATCGGCGGCAACGGGCCGGTGCGGACGCCCGTTCAGGCGGGGTCTTCCGCCCAAGTTCCGCTCCATCCGCTGCATTTTGCGGCGCTCGGAGCGTTAATATGACAACCGATCTTGCCTCAACCCGCCCGTCAGAGCTCAGCCTGGCGGCATTGTTCCTGAAATTCCTGCGTTTCGGATGCTTGGCCTTTGGTGGACCGGTCGCGCAGATAGCGATGATCCGGCAGGCGCTGGTCGACGAGGAGCGCTGGATCGATCCGGGGCGTTTCAACCGGCTGCTCGCGGTGCTGCAGGTCCTGCCCGGGCCGGAGGCGCACGAGCTTTGCGTGCATCTGGGCATGGTCGCGCGCGGCCGGATCGGCGGATTGCTCGCGGGGCTAGGGTTCATGCTGCCGGGGCTGGCGCTGATGCTCGTCGCCGGCTGGCTTTATGTCGAGTGGATCGCGGGCAGGACCGGGTTTGCGGGAATATTGCTCGGCGTGCAGGTCGCGGTGCTGGCGATCATCCTGCGCGCGGTGGTTCGGATCGGGCAGCATATCGTCGAGGATTGGCTGCTCGCGCTGATTGCCGCGGCGAGCTTGCTCGCCACGCTGGCGGGCGTGCCCTTCTGGATTCCGCTCGTTGCCGGGGGCCTCGTCTATGCCGCGGCGCATCGTCCCGCGGTCGCAATAGCGACCCTGATCGCCGCGACGGGCGTCGCGGTGGCGATCGATCTGATGGCTCAGCCCGCGATGTCGGCTGCTTCGGCTGCGACCGCAGCTCCCGTCACGCTCGCGGCGCTGTTTGTCGCGGGGCTGAAGGGTGGGCTGTTGACCTTTGGCGGCGCCTATACCGCGATCCCCTATGTTCGAGCCGATACCGTAGGGCGCGGCTGGATCGGCGACGGGACTTTTCTCGATGGGATCGCGCTGGCGGGCGTGCTTCCGGCGCCGCTGGTCATTTTCGCGACCTTCGTCGGTTATGTTGCGGGGGGTCCGGGCGGCGCGCTGGCGATCACCGCAGGCATGTTCCTGCCGGCCTTCGCCTTTTCGCTGATCCTGTTCGAGCGATTGGAGGCGATTGTCGAGAATCCCGCACTGCACCGCGTTCTCGCCGGCGTTGCCGCGGCGGTGGTCGGCATCATTGCCGCGACGTTCGTCCAGCTGGGGCAAGCAACGGGCGCACGGGTGGCGGATCCCCTGTTTGCGCTGTTACTCTTTGCCGCGGCGCTGGCGGTGGTGTGGCGCGTCAAGGGCGCGTGGGTCACGCCGGCGATCGTCGCGGGCGGGGGGCTTGCGGGGTGGCTCGGGATGGCGGGTTAGGGGTGGGGAGTTGCCGTTGCCCTCTTTGGACATCGCTCGGCTGGATCCGGGATCGGGTCGGCGCAATATTCCAAAGTTCAGGAAAGTTCAGCCCTGTGAGAGCCCTGATTTGCAAGTCGCGGAGTGCTGGATGTGCGCGGCACGTCCGATCATGGTCGCACCCGCAAGCAGGCAGAGACCGCTTTTTGTTCACCGAATGAAAGAGCCGGATTAAAGCTGGCACGGCCGGATAATGTAGGAAAGACCTATTTGAAGGCGATGTTTGTTTTGGGGTGAGAAGCGGGCGATCAGCCACCCACTTCAGTCATCCCGGGCTTGACCCGGGATCCCGCTTTTTGACTCACTCACTGACTTCGATTTCAAGCGGGACCCCGGGTCAAGCCCGGGGTGACGAGGAGAGAATCTGTCCGCTTCCCGTCGAAAGCTGCTGTTTGATCCATTCAGCTCAGCAACGGTTCCAGCGCGTCCCATTCGCGGTCGACGGCGCGGCGGCCGGCGTCGATTGCGGCGCGGATCTTTGCCGGGTTGAATTCGAGCGTTTCGGCGACCTCTTCCTCGGGTTCGATGATGCGGATCGGCGCGAAACGGTAGCGCGCGATCTGGACGTCGAGCGGGCGGAGGATGCGCGCGGCCTGCGCGCCGCCGATGCCTTCGTTCTGGAGCGCGCGGAGCTGGCCCTCGCGCGCCGCGATCAGGTCGTTGATCAGCGCGGCGCCGGCGAGGTCGTTCGCCGACACCTCCGATTGCAATATGTCGACCGCGCGCAGCCCGATCTTGATGAGGTTGGGAAAGGTGCGCACGGGTCCGGGGCGCGGCGCGGGAGAGGCGCGGACCGCGATCACACCGCGCGGATTCATTTCCAGCGCCGAGCTGAGGGGCGTCACATCGCGGACGCCGCCGTCGACCCATTGCTCCTCCGTTCCGTCGCTTGCCCGCGTCTTTAGCGGATCGAAGAAGAGCGGCATCGCGCAGCTTGCATAGACCCAATTGTGGATACCGGGCACACTCTCGTCGATCGTGCGATAGGTGCCGGTGCCCAAGTTGACTACACCAAGGAGCAGCTTGCGCCCGCTCGCGCGGAGTTTTGCGTCGTTCGCGAAGCCCTTGAGCAGCCGTTTGAGCGGCGCGGTGTCGTAAAGCGCATCTTCGCCGAGCAGCCCGCCGACGACGCCGAGCGGGCGCGATTTGTAGATTGAGCTGTTGCCACGAATGGCAAGCCATGTGTCGAGCAGGGCGGGGATATCATCCTGCGCTACGCCGAGCGCCTGAATCGCGCCGGTCGACACGCCCGCGACGATGTCGAGCCGGACCCCGCGATTGACGACGAGTTCGTGGACGACGCCGACCTGAAACGCGCCCTTTGCGCCGCCTCCGCTCAATACGATTGCCAAACCGCCTGCCATATCGCGCCTCCTGGCTGTCGCCAGTTTACCGCAACAGCGCCCGAAGCCCAAGGTTTGAAGCCGCGTTTTCGCGAGAATCGAGGCCCGATGTTAACCACTTTTTATCCATGATTGGCCACAGGGGTAGCGAGCAAGAATTTGCCTGTGGGGAACAATCGAAAATGTCCGAAGCCTTTGGTTCGAAAAGCCGTCCGACGGGCGTCGACGTTGCTATCATCGGCGCGGGGCCGGCGGGGCTTACCGCCGCCTATCAGCTGACACAGCAGGGTTACCATGTGACGGTAATCGAAAAGGACCCGGTCTATGTCGGCGGGATCAGCCGCACGGTCGAGCATGAGGGCTTTCGCTTCGACATCGGGGGACACCGCTTTTTTTCGAAGAGCCGCGAAGTCGTCGACCTGTGGAACGAGATTCTTCCGCATGATTTCATCGAACGCCCGCGGATGAGCCGCATCTATTACGAGGGCAAATTCTATTCCTATCCGCTGCGCGCGTTCGAGGCGCTGTGGAACCTCGGCATCTTTCGCTCGACGCTGTGCATGGTGAGCTATGCGCAGGCCAAACTGTTCCCGAACAAGGCGGTCCGCAGTTTCGAGGACTGGACGATCAACCAGTTCGGGCGGAAGCTCTATTCGATCTTTTTCAAAACCTATACCGAGAAGGTGTGGGGCATGCCGTGCGACGAAATGTCGGCCGACTGGGCGGCGCAGCGTATCAAGGGCTTGTCGCTCGGCGGCGCGGTGATCGACGGCCTGAAGCGCAGCCTCGGGCTCAACAAGAAGCCGAACGATGGAATGGCGACGAAGACGTTGCTCGAAACCTTTCGCTACCCGCGGCTCGGCCCCGGCATGATGTGGGAAGCCGCGCGCGACAAGGTCGTCGCGGGTGGCAACCATGTGCTGATGGGCCATAGCTTCAAGCAGCTGACGCAGGACCAGAAGACAGGGCGCTGGCGGATGACCGCGACCGGTCCCGACGGCGATATCGTGATCGACGCCGCGCATGTCATCAGTTCGGCGCCGATGCGCGAACTGGCGGCACGCATCCATCCGCTGCCCGCGTGCGCGCTGAATGCCGCGCCGAACCTCAAATATCGCGACTTCCTGACCGTTGCGCTCAAGATACGCTCCGAAGACCTGTTCCCCGACAATTGGATCTATATCCACGACAGCAAAGTGCGGGTCGGACGGGTGCAGAATTTCCGAAGCTGGTCGCCCGAAATGGTGCCCGACCCCGAACTGGCGTGCGTCGGGCTCGAATATTTCTGTTTCGAGGGCGACGGACTCTGGGCGTCGAGCGACGAGAAACTGATCGCGCTGGCAACCAAGGAAATGGAAGTTCTGGGCCTTTGCGACCCCGAAGATGTCGTCGGCGGCGCCGTCGTCCGGCAAGAAAAGGCCTATCCGGTTTACGACGATGATTATGCCGCGCATGTCGAGACGATGCGCAGCGAACTCGAGGCGCGCTATCCGACGCTGCACATGGTCGGGCGCAACGGAATGCACCGCTATAATAATCAGGATCACGCGATGATGACCGCGATGCTGACGGTGCGCAACATCGTCGCTGGCGAAAAACTCTATGATATCTGGGGCGTTAACGAGGATGCCGAATATCATGAGAGCGGCACCGAGGGCGAACAGGCGGCACTGGCCTCGGTTCGCGAAGTGCCGGCGCGCGTGGCGAAAGCCGCGTAGGGCCGGGCCGGGGGATCGGCATGCTGCCTGTGACAAAATTGGTCGCGTCGGTGCGGCGCGGCGAAATTCGCTGGCTGAACTATCTGCTCGCCAGCGGGCTTGCGCTCGGCAGCGACGCGGGGCTGTTCCTGTTGTTGCTCGACGCCGGTATGTCGTCGGTGATGGCGTCGGCGACGGGCTATTGCGCCGGGATCCTGGTGCATTGGATGGTGTCGAGCCGGCTCGTCTTTGCCGACGGCGCCGCGGCGCGCGGTACGGGCGAGCGGCATCGCCAGAAGCTGCTGTTTGTCGGATCGGCGCTCGTCGGGCTTACGGTCACCACCGCGATCGTCGGTGGCGGCAGTGCGCTCGGCCTTGATCCTCGGCTCGCGAAGCTCGCCGCGATCGCCGTCAGCTTCCAGACCACATATTTGCTGCGCCGTCATATCGTGTTCCGGACCGCCGCAGCATGAGCGACGCGCGCGCGCTTGCCGCGGGCGCGCCGCCGGCTCGGGCGCCGTCGTCTGATGGGATCATGCTCGGCCCATGGTTCACGCCGGTCCGTATCGCGCTGATCATCTGGGGGCTGATGAGCCTCGTCGCGATCATCGCGAAATGGCACGGCATCGGCGCGCTCGATCTGTCCGACACCGACGATGCCATGCGCATGGCGCAGGTCCGCGACCTGCTCGCCGGGCAAAGCTGGTGGGACCTGTCGCAATATCGCGTCAATCCGGCAGGCGGCGGGGTGCTGATGCACTGGTCGCGTATCGTCGACGCGCCGCTGGCGGCCGGCATCCTGCTGCTGAAGCCGCTGTTCGGACAGGCGATGGCCGAACGGATCGTGATGACCCTATGGCCCCCGCTGCTCGGCGCGGCGCTCAGCGTCGCTTGCGTCCTCGGTTATCGCAATCTCTCCGACCGGCGGATCGCCTATGCCGCGCCGCTCTTCCTGATCATGTCGGGCTATATACTGGTGCAGTTTCGTCCGCTTCGGGTCGACCATCACGGCTGGCAGATTTTCTTCGCGATGCTGATTATGGCGCAGGCGCTGCGCCCCGCGACCTGGCAGGCGGGCGTGCTCGGGGGCATTTTTGCAGCGGCGTTGCTAGCGGTGTCGATCGAAGGATTGCCGATCGTCGCACTGTTCGCGGGGCTTGCCGCGCTGCGCTGGGCACTGGGCGGAGGCGCTGAAGATCGCGCGCGGCTGTGTGGCTATATGGGATCACTGGCAGCCGGAGCGTTGCTGTTACAGTTCGCGACGCGCGGTCCGGTCGGCCTTTCGGGCACATGGTGCGATTCGCTTTCGGCGCCCTATATGGCAGCCTTCGCCGCCGCGGCGGCGGTGACCTTTTCCGCGGCCCGGATCAACCCGGCCCGGGCATCGATCCGCTTCCTGCTGCTCGGCGTTGCGGGCGCTTCGGCGGCGGTCGCGCTGGTGTGGACCGAACCGCAATGCGCGAACGGACCGTTCGCCGCGCTCGATCCGATCGTCGTGAAATATTGGTATCGCAATGTCCTTGAAGGCCAGCCCTTGTGGATGTCGCGCGCGCATGATGTGATCCATGTGCTCGTCCCCTCGGTGATCGGCCTTGCGGGATCGCTGCTTGCGTGGCGGAGCTGCACCCTCGCGGCCGACCGCAGAAACTGGGCGACGATCATCGTCGCGCTGATCGGTGCGGCCGCGCTGTCGCTGTTGGTTCTGCGCAGCGCATCGACCGCGCATCTTTTCGCCTTGCCCGGCTGCGCCTGGCTCGGCGTGCGTGCATGGGTCCGGGCGCGGACGATCACATCGACGGTGCCACGCGTTCTGGCGTCGGTCGCCGCGGTGCTGACGTTGCCGCTGCTCGGCAGCATCGCGGTCGCAGCGGTGCTCGGTCCGCTCGTCCCGTCGCTGAAAGCTGAGGACAAAAAGGCCGAGGCGGACGCTGCGCTCGCAAATCCCTATATGGCCAACTGCCTCGATCCCGCTGCCATCGCCGATTTGGCGGGGCTGCCGACGACGACGATCCTGACCCCGATCGATCTTGGCGCTCCGGTGATTTTCTGGACGCGTCACAGCCTTGTCGCGACGCCGCACCACCGCAACAAAGAGGCGATGGCCGACACAATCCGCATTTTTGCGGACGATCCGGCGAAGGCGGAAGCGCTCGTGCACAAGCAGCAGGCGACGCTGATCGTCTATTGCCGGACGGCGAATGATTTCACCCGATATCGGGGCGCCCGCAAGGATGCGCTCGCGGCGCAGCTTTATGCCGGAAAACCGCCGGCATGGCTCGAGGCCGTGCCGATCGCGTCGCGCGCAGGCCTGTCGGTGTGGCGGGTGAAGCCCCGGTAAGGCGGTCTCAGGCGGGGCGGAAGCGCAATGCCGCGCCGTTCATGCAATATCGCTTGCCCGTGGGCTTCGGCCCATCGTCGAACATATGACCGAGGTGCCCGCCGCAGCGCCGGCAATGCACTTCGGTGCGCGGGTAGCCGAGTTCGCGATCGGTCGCAGTGCCGATTGCGCCCTTGAGGGGGGCCCAGAAGCTGGGCCAGCCGGTGCCGCTGTCGAACTTGGTCTTGCTCGAATAGAGCGGCAGCGCGCAGCCCGCGCAGTCGAAGGTGCCGGCGCGCTTTTCCTTGTCGAGCGGGCTGGTAAAGGCGCGCTCGGTCGCCGCCTCACGTAGCACGCGATACTGAAGCGGGGACAGGCGTTGTTTCCATTCGGCGTCGGAAAGCTGCCAGCCGGCCTGACCTTTCGGGCGCGCGCCGGGCCTGGCGAACAGCATCGGCGCGGCGATCACCGCGCCGCCGAGCGCGAGACCGGACAAGATGGTACGGCGTTCGATCATATCGGGACTCCTTACCCGAAATACGCGCGCCGATCGCGACCGGTTACATCACGCGTCAATATCTTTCGAGTTCGACCTGCATGTGGCGATAGCCGTGGACGAAGCTGGCGTTGACGCGCTCGGGTTCGGAGAGGACGTTCACGCGCAGACGGCGCTTCTGCATTTCGGAGATCAGCGTCGTGAGCTGCAACTCGGCGACGCGCGCGCCGACGCAGCGATGGATGCCATAACCGAAGGCCAGGTGACGACGGGCATTTTCGCGGTCGACGATGATCCGGTCGCCGTCGGGGAAAATCTCCTCGTCCCGGTTCGCCGAGGCGTACCACAGGGCCAGCTTGTCGCGCTTCTTGATCTGGTGACCGAACAGTTCGGTATCTTCCATCGCGGTGCGGCGCATGTGCGCCAGCGGCGTCTGCCAGCGGATGATCTCGTGCATCGCGTTGACTGCGAGGTCGGGATCGTGATTTGCTTCAAGCTTTGCGCGCTCTTCGGGAAAACAGTGAAGGCCATAGGCATAGGCCGACATCGAATTGCGCGTCGTGTCGTTGCCGCCGACGATGAGCAGAATCAGATTCCCCATGAACTCATGCTCGCTCATATGGTTCATCGCGTCGGACTGAAGCATGATCGAGATGAGGTCGTGCTTGCCGGGATTCTTCGCCTTGTGATCCCATAATTCCTTGAACGCCGCACCCATTTCGAACGCCGTCGCGGTGCGCGCATGCCGTAGTTCGGCCGTGTCGAAAGATTCGATGTCGCCGAGCGCGTCGGACCAACGGGTGAGGTTGTGGCGATCGGCCCAGGGGAAATCGAACAGGATCGCGAGCATGTCGGTCGTCAGCTCGATCGAGAGTTTCTCGACCCAGTCAAAGGGCTGACCGACCGGCAGCGTATCGATCAACGCCGCGGTACGCGCGACGGTGTCGGCGCGCATGCGCTCGATCTCCGACGGACCAAAAGCGGGCGCGACAGTGCGGCGCTGCGCAGTATGTTGCGGCGGATCCATCGCGATGAACATCGGCATCGGGATCTCGCCCTCTTTGAGATATTCGACCCCGTCGCCGGCGACGGTGATGCCGCCATATTCCCATGAGGAAGAGAAGATTTTCGGCAGCGCTTCGATATGCTGGATCGGCTTGTAGGTCGTCACCGACCAATAGGGACCGAACTTCGAATCCTCGCAATAATAGATCGGCGATTCGGCCCGCAACTGGCGCATCGGTTCCTGCCAGACATCCTTGCGCCACAGCTCGGCGCGGCTGACGTCCAGCGGGTTGATTTCGGGTTCGACGCGGATCTGGGTGGCCATGGGGTGCTCCTCTCACGGCCGTCTTGTCCGCGGCCAATTGAGTTGCAGAATGCCACTATTTACAGCTTTGTCAACGATGGGGAGGGGGGCTTTGGGGTGGGAAGATTACGCCGCGTCGACATCCCGGACTTGATCCGGAATCCCGCTTCTTTTGACGCAGTTTCCGGATTCGGTATCGAGCGAGCCCTCGGATCAAGTCCGGATGGCGGTAACGGACGGGTTGGCGACTCCGTCGAACCCGCCGGCTCAGGCGGTCTTTCTCTTCTTCCAGAATTTCCAGCCGCTGCCGCTGCTCAGCACGCCGGCGCGGAAGAGGCGGACCGAAAGCCATATGACGAGCGCAACCCAGATCGCCTGCCAGCCGAGCGCGAGCAGGTGGACGGCTCGCGCATCGTCGGTTGCGGCGCGGGCCGCCATCGCGAGCGGGGAGGAGAAGGGAAATATCTGCGCGAAATGTGCAAGCCCGCTGCCCGGCGCGCTCGCCGCGCCTGCCGAGAGGCTGAACATGCCGACCTGAAAGATGGTGATCGGCAGGCTGAGCATCTGGATTTCGCGCACCGACCCCGCCTGTGCGCCGACACCGAGGAAGACCGCGCCGAGGAGGAGGAAGGACAGGATGAAATAGGCAAAGCCGATACCGAGGAAAAAGGGCCAGCCGGTCGCGGGCATCGCGGCGAGCGCGGTCGCCGCCTTGCCGGCCTTGCCCGCGGCGGCGATGGCAGCGGGATCGACCTGTGTCGCAGCGACCAGCCCGCCGCCCATCGCGACGACCATCCAGAAGGCGATGAACAGCACGGCGACGCCAAGCATGCCGAGCAGCTTACCGAGAAAAACGCTTTCGAGCGGGACCGCGGCGGCGAGAATCTCGATGACCTTGTTGCCCTTTTCCTCGGCGAGCGAACTCACCGTCTGGCCCGCCAGGAGCAGGGTCAGGAGGAAGATGACGAACACTGCGCCGAACCCGATCGACTGTTGCACCGCAATGCTCGCGCCGCCGCTGGACAGCGCTTCGAAATCGGGGGTGATCGATGGGAGCGGGCCGGCGGCGCGCGCGCGCTGTACATCGCCCGCGAGCAGACCGAGATAGCGGCCCGCGCTGCTGCCCCGTTCGCGTTCGACGATGCGGGGGGCGGTGAGCGGGCCGCTCATGACGGCGTAGGTGTCGCTGCCTTTTTCGCGCGCGATCGCGACGGGATCGGCATTCGCGGGCCCCGCGATCCGGATATCGAGCGTCGCGGGTTCGCGCGCCATCGCAGCGCGAAGGCGCATGTCGGCGGCGCGTAACGCTTCGATGTCCGCAGGGTCTGCGACGACGACGATTCGGCCAGCACCGCGCGCGCTGTCGGCAAGCTGTGACGCGCCGACACCGCCGGCGAGGCCCATCGCGACCATGAACAGCGGCGCAAGCAGGAACAGGAGAAAGGTCGGGGTCGCAACGATCGCGAGAAAGTCGCGCCGCGCAACAACGAACATGCTGCGGATAAAGGGGGTCATGCGCTTGCCTCCTCGACGGCGTCCTCGGTCGCATCGGCATCGAACCCCGCATCGACCTGCCGGACGATATGGACAAAGGCATCGTGCAGCGCGGGACGGCTGATCGACAGGCCGATGACGCCAAGGCCGCTCGCGGTGATGCGCGCGAGCAACGGCTCGACGTCGCTGTCCCCGATCGCAAAATGCCAGGCATCGCCGCGCAGCTCGGCTCCTGTGGGCAGGTTCGCAGCGACCGTGGCGTGATCGCTCGCCGTGCGCGGGGTGTAGCGCACCTGCATCGGCAGCAGCGCGCGCGCGTCGTCGACCGTGCCTTCGAACCGGCGCGCCGACCGCGCGATGATTGCGATGCGGTCGCAGAGCCGCTCGGCGTGCGCCATGACATGCGTCGAAAATAGGATCGTCGCGCCGCGGTCGCGTTCGCGCCGCACGAGCATTTCGAGTCGCTCCTGATTTACGGGATCGAGCCCCGAAAAAGGTTCGTCGAGAACGATGAGGTCGGGGGAGTGGACGATCGAGCCGATGAGTTGGATCATCTGCGCCATGCCCTTCGACATCTTGCGGATCTTGGTATCGACGACGCGTTCGAGCCCGAGTTCGGTCATGAAGCGTTCCGCGCGGCGGCGGCCCTCGGCCCAGTCGAGCCCGCGCAGCGCGCCCATGAAGGCGATCGCCTCGCGCGCTTTCATCCCGGGATAGAGCCCGCGCTCCTCGGGAAGATAGCCGATACGATTGCGCACGCTTTGCGGCTTGTGTCCGCCGAAGAGCTGGCTTGCGCCCTCGTCGGGGTCGATAATGCCGAGCGTCATGCGCAGGCTCGTCGTCTTGCCGGCGCCATTGGGGCCGAGTACGCCGTAAATGCTGCCCGTCGGCACCGCGAGGCTGACATGATCGACCGCCTTGTAATTGCCGAAATATTTGGTGAGGCCATTCGCCTCGACGCTGAAATCGTTCAAATTTCGGTCCCCGATCATTCGCTCACCGGACTATGGCACGGCGAGGCGGCTCGCGTATAGAGCGCCAATGGTTGCCGAAGCCTTGCCTTCCCTGGAACAACGCCTCGAAGCGGTCGCGCGCGAGCATGGATTCGCGGCGTTCGGAATCGCGCGTGCCGACGCGGCACCACAAACGGCGGCGCGGTTGAACCAGTGGCTCGCCGAGGGGCGCCACGGCGACATGATCTGGATGGAAAGCCGCGCCGAGCAGCGCGGATCGCCCAAGGGGCTATGGCCCGAGGTCCGGTCGGTGATTGCTTTGGGCATGAGCTATGCCCCCGCGCTCGACCCGCTGGCGCTCGCCGAGCATCCGACACGCGGGCGCATTTCGGTCTATGCGCAGGGCGGCGATTATCATGACATCGTCAAAAAGGCGCTGAAGGCTGTCGCACGCTGGCTCGTTGCCGAGGTCAAGGATGCCGAGGTCAAAGTGTTCGTCGACACCGCGCCGGTGATGGAAAAGCCTCTATCAGCGGCCGCCGGGCTCGGCTGGCAGGGCAAGCACACCAACCTCGTCAGCCGCGACCATGGCAGCTGGCTGTTTCTGGGGGCGATCTACACGACGTTGGAGCTTACGTCGTCAACGCCCGGGCGCGATACGTGCGGAAGCTGCGCGGCATGTCAGGACGCCTGCCCGACGCAGGCATTTCCGGCGCCATATCGGCTCGATGCGCGGCGCTGTATCTCGTACCTTACGATCGAACATAATGGTCCGATTCCGGTCGCGTTGCGGCGCGGGATCGGCAACCGGATCTATGGCTGCGACGATTGCCTTGCGGCGTGCCCGTGGAACAAGTTTGCCGACACCGCGCACACGCACCGCGCCTTCCTGCCGCGCGCCGAGCTGGTGGCGCCGTCGATCGGGGACCTGCTCGCGCTCGACGATGCCGATTTCCGGCAGGTGTTTGCGGGGTCGCCGATCAAGCGGATCGGGCGCGGGCGGATGGTACGCAACGCTGCGATCGCGGCGGGAAACAGCGGCGATGCGCGCTTCGTGCCGGCGCTCGAGCGGCTGGCGATGGACGAATCGCCTATGGTCGCCGACGCGGCATTATGGGCCCTTGCCGAACTGACGTCGTGACGTCGCTTAGCGCTGCAGGGCCTGCGCGCAGCTGTTGACCTCGGCATTGCGGCCATCCGGAGTGCGCGCGTCGACATGCGTTGCGACGGGATTGGCGCCCGCGCGCGGCGCGTAAAAATAGATATCGAGGATACAGTTCGATCCGGCGAACTGCAGCTTGCGGCCGGCGCCCTCGGAGATGTCGAGCCGCGGCTTGCCGAACATGCGGCCGATCGCGTCGGCGCTGTTTCCGATCAACGCATTGTTCTGCACCGGTTTCACGACGGTAGTTGGCGGCGGCGCAGTCGTCCGGGGCGGGGGTGTCGCGCGCGGAATCGCGGAGCCGGCGCAGGCGCCCAGCGTCAAAGTTAGAAGCAGCGAGGGGCCGGCGATGGCGGCCAGGCGGCGTTTTTCGATCGTCAATTCTGGTCCCCCTTGCCGAGATGCAACATATGGACGGCCATAGCGGCGCCGAGAATCGGCGCCAACAGATTGGCGACGGGTACCACGAAGCTTGCGGCGGACAGCAGGCCGAGCGACCAGCGCGCCGGCCGGTCAAAGCGCGCATGGCCGGGGTGGCGCGCGAGCACCATCGCCTCGAGATCGCGGCCGAGGAGCAGGGCGTTGACGAGCAGGGCAAAGATCGGCGTGCCGATGCCCGTGACGAGCAGCAGGATATAGACTGGCAGCGCGAGCAGGTTGCCGCCGATCAGCCGGCCGAGCGATGCGAGCGCGAGGCCGATATTCTGGCGCCAGCCGACATCGACGGCGCGACGGGCGGCGGCGGGATAATGGCGCCCCTCGACATCGGCGACGATCGCATCGGCGAACAGGCCGACGACCACGATAGCGACCGCGCGAAACAGCAGCCAGCTTCCCGCGATGATGAGGAGAACGATCAGGACCCCCGCCATGTCGAGCTGTGCCTCGTCGAGCCATTTCCAGTGGGCGAGCGCCCAGCGCGTGCCGAGGAAAAGCGCCGCGCCCGAAACGGCGAGGAGGAGCAGGGTGAGCGCCAGGCTCTGCGCTAGGACGCGGAGCACGCGCGGCTGGGGCAGGTCTTTGAGCGCGAGCAGGAAAGCGTGGACGGCGCGGGCCATCACCGGTGGATGAGCGGCGCGGCGCGCTGCGTCAAGCACCCGCGCTTGCGTTGACGCGCCGTCGCCCCTAAAGGCGCGCGCAGCTTTTCCCATATAGCACTGGATTTTTCATGGCCTCCACCGCCCGTTTCGACGTTGTCGCCATCGGCAATGCGATCGTCGACGTTCTTGCCCGCGCCGACGACGCGCTGATCGAGTCCGAGGGGCTGACCAAGGGATCGATGCGGCTGATCGACGGTGAAGAGGCTGAGCGGCTGTACGCGGCGATGGGCCCGGCGGTCGAGGTTTCGGGCGGCAGCGCCGCGAATACGCTTGCGGGCATGGCGGCGCTCGGCGAACGCTGCGCCTTCATCGGGCAGGTCGCCGACGACCAGCTTGGCCATGTCTTCACCCACGATCTGCGCGCGCTCGGCGTCGCTTATGAAACCCCGCCGCTCAGCGAAGGCGCGCCGACCGCGCGCTGCCTGATCCTCGTCACCCCCGACGGGCAGCGCACGATGAACACCTTCCTCGGCGCCAGCCACCTTCTCGAACAACGCATGATCGACGAGGCTTGGATCGCCGATAGCGAGATTCTGTATCTCGAAGGCTATCTGTGGGATCCCGAACTGTCGCGCGCGGCGATGCGGCGTGCAATCGACGTGTCGCGCGCGGGGGGCCGCAAGGTCGCCTTCACGCTGTCGGACGCTTTCATCATCGACCGCCACGGCGCCGATTTCCGCAAGCTGATCGCCGAAGGGCTGTTCGACATCCTGTTCGCGAACGAGGTCGAAATCTGCGCGCTCGCCGAGACCGACGATTTCGAAGCGGCGGTTGCGAAGATCGCGCCGCAGGTGCCGCTGCTGATCGTCACGCGCGGTTCGCATGGCGCGATCGCGTTGCAGGGCGGAACGCGCACCGAGGTCGGCGCCGAACCGATCGAAACCGTCGTCGACACGACGGGCGCTGGCGACCTGTTCGCGGCGGGGTTCCTCTCGGGTCTTACCGAAGGCCGTTCGATCAAGGATTGTCTGACGATGGGCGCGGTATGCGCGCGCGAAATCATCGCGCAGGTCGGCCCGCGTGCGCAGACCGACCTCAAGGCCAAGGTCGCCGAACGCCTCGGCTAGGAACTTTATCGGTCACGGAGCGTCCTATGCCGCATCACAGGCACAGGAGGATTTTCCCATGGCCGATGAAATCCACACGACGCGCGATCCCGACGGGACGACGCACACCACCACGGTTATCGATCGCGAACCGCGGCGCGGCGGGGGAATGGGCCTTGGCCTGATTTTCCTCGTTGCGATCCTGATCGCCGCCTTTTTCGCCTTTCAGTTTCTTTCTAGCGAAAAGGCCGAGAGCGGGGCGATCGCCGAAGCGGCGCAAAAGGTCGGAGACGCTGCCGAAGACGTCGGCGATGCGGCCCAGAAAGCCGTCGACTGACGATCAGGCGGCGGAGGACGCCGCCGGATCGGGGTGTTTCCTGAACAGTTCGCGGTCGGCAGGGCCGAAGCCGCGTGTCCAGATCAGCCAGCCATAGACCCCGAGGATGAAGGGAACGCCGATCAGCAGCTCGGCCCATTCGGGAAGCTGCGTCGCGCCATAGCCGAGCACAGTGGCGCCCGCGGTGGCCCAGACGAGCGCCCAACGCAGGCTGTTCACGGGCGCGCCGAGGATGCGCGCGAGCAGGCGTGCCTTCACCAGCGACGCAAATCCGAGCGCGAGCATGAGTGCGAGCGCGACGGCTCCGGCATAATAGATCGGCGGCAGGCCCATCGATTTGGCGATCAGGATCAACGCGACGCTGAATCCGGCCTGCAGCGCGAGCGTTGCGATGCTGATCAAGAGGTTGCGATGGCGCGCGACATAGACGAGCGCCGCTTCGCTCACCACTGCGGTCGCGGCGACGACCTCGGCAGCGAGCAGGAAGGCGAGCGCGGCCGTGCCGCTGACGAATTCGGGGCCGACCAGGCCCATAACCGCTTCGCCGGGGATGCCGAGCGCGAGCGCGACTCCTGCTTGGGCTGCAATGATCCAGAATCCGACCTGGCTGACCTGCGCGGCGACGGCTGCGAGCCGGTTCTCGGCAAGATTGCGTGTTATGACGGGGCCCAGGATCGGCTCGAAACTGGTCTTGAGCTTCTGCGGCAGCGAGGCGACCTGCTGCGCCATATAATAGATGCCGTAGATCGTCGGCGAGGTGAACTGACCGAGGATGAACAGGTCGAGGCGGCGTGTGCCCCATTCGATCGCGTCGGCGGCGGCAAGCGGCGCGTTGCGCCGCGCAACTGCGATCAAGTGCGCCGGGTGCGGCTGCCACCCCTGAGGGCCCCCATAATGGCGTAGCATCGGGATCAGCGCGGTCAGGAAGGCGCCGAGCATCGCGGCGCCATAGGAAAGCATCAGCCCGTCGCGCGCCGAAATGAACCAGAATCCGGCAGCGGCTATGCTGATGACCCACGGCTCGACGACCGCGCGGGCGCGCACCGTGGCGCCGACGTCGAATTTATAAGCGCAGGCGGCGAGTGCGATATCCGTCCCCGCGATCGCGAAGACGAGCAAGGCCATCCAGCGATCTGCGCTGTCGATGCCGCCCGAGGGGAACATCAACTGGGGGAATAGCACCAGCAGCAGCGATCCGGCGGCCGAGGCGATGAAGGCAACGAACATGCCGTCCCAAACGACGGTGCGCTGGTCGGCGCCCGGAGCGCTTAGCTGTTCCGCAAGGCCGCGCTTCAGCCCCAGCGTCGCGAGCTGCGCGACGAGTTCGATGACGAGCACGGCGAAGGCAAAGCGGCCGACCGCTTCGGGCCCGTACCAGCGACCCGCCACATAGAGAAAGGGCAGGCGTGCGACGAGGCGGAGGATGAAGCCGAAGAAATTGGTGCGCCCGCCCTTGGCCAACGCGGCAGTATCCGCGTCTCCCGACGGGGCGTCCGGCGATCGGGGCGCGGCTGCGCTATCGGTATGGCTCAAGCCTGGCGCCCCTTCTGCTTTACCCCGTTGCGCAGTTTAGCGCGGTCGGGGGAGGCAGGCAATTGTACGAAGCAATTCATCGCCCTTCGGGTCGCAGCGGTCGGCTGAGCAAAGCCTGAATGGCGTCGCCGACGCGTGTTTCGCCGGCTACGAGGCGCGCGACAGTGTCGGTAATCGGCATGTCGATGCCATCGGCGCGCGCGGCAGCGGCGACGACGGGTGCGCTGAAGGCACCTTCGGCAACGGTGCGGCGGTCGGCCATCAGCACGTCGGCGGCTTCGCCGCGCCCGAGCCCCTGGCCGAGCGCGAAGTTGCGCGAGGCGGACGAGGTGCAGGTGAGGACAAGGTCGCCAAGGCCAGCGAGGCCCGCGAGCGTTTCAGCTTGCGCGCCGCGTGACAGGCCGAAACGCGTCATTTCGGCAAAGCCGCGGCTGATCAGCGCCGCGCGTGCGTTGAGCCCGAGCCCGGCGCCGTCGACGATGCCGCACGCGATCGCGAGGATATTCTTGACCGCGCCGCCGATCTCGGCCCCGATGACGTCGGTCGAGACATAGGGACGGAAATGCGGGCGCGCGAGCGTCTGCGCGATGTCGGCGGCGACGCCCGCATCGGCGGCGGCGAGGGTGATCGCGGTCGGCAGCCCCGCGGCGACTTCGTGCGCGAAGGTCGGGCCGGAAAGGACGGCGTGCGGCCGCTTCGGCGCAAGATCGCGCGCCATGTCGATCGGGAAGGCGAAGCTTCCGGCCTCCATGCCCTTGCTGCAAAGGACCAGCGGCGCTCCGCCCGCGGGTAGCTCGGCGAGCACGGCGCGCAGGAAGGGGACGGGGACGACGACGAGCAACGCGTCAAGATCGGCCATGTCGGTAAGATTGCCGGTTGCGGTCAGCGAGGACGAGAGTGCTGCACCGGGAAGGAAGGCCGGATTGCGATGTTCGGCGTTGATCGCGGCGACGACATCCGCCTCGCGTGCCCACAGGCGCACGGGAGTGCCGTCGGCGGCGAGAAGCTGCGCGAGCGCGGTACCCCACGCGCCGCCGCCGATCACGCCAAAATTCCGATATGACGTCATGCTTTCACTCCCGCGCCGCGCACCGCTTCGGCCTCTGGATCAAGCGGCCAGCGTGGACGCGCGGCGGTGTCGAGCGGATCGGTGAGCCCCGCAGCGAACCGTTCGGCGCCCGCCCAGGCGATCATCGCGCCATTGTCGGTACAGAGCCACAGCGGCGGCGCGACGAAAGGCTTGTCGAACCGCGCGGCAAGATCGGTCAGCGCTCCGCGTATCGCGCCATTGGCGGCGACCCCGCCCGCGACGACGAAAGCGGTCGCATCCGGGCAAGCCGCGAGCGCGATTCGACTGCGGTCAACAAGGCAGTCGACGACCGCCTGCTGAAAGGAAGCGGCGAGATCAGGGATGCTGTGCGCGCCTGATGCGGCGGCGCGGGCGACGGCGCTCTTGAGCCCTGCGAAAGAGAAATGCGGTTCGGCGCTGCCGATGAGCGGGCGCGGCAGCGGCACTGCAAAAGGATCGCCGTCCTTTGCGACGCGCTCGACTGCGGGGCCGCCGGGATAGCCGAGCCCAAGCAGCTTCGCGGTCTTGTCGAAAGCCTCGCCTGCGGCATCGTCGATCGTCGTCGCAAGGCGGCGATAGTCGCCCACGCCGCGCACGAGCAGCAACTGGCAATGGCCCCCCGAAACGAGGAGCAAGAGGTACGGAAATTCGAGGCTTGCATCGGCAAGGCGCGGGCTGAGCGCATGGCCTTCGAGATGATTGACCGCAATCAGCGGCTTGTTCGCGGCGTGCGCAAGCGCTTTGCCGGTGACGAGCCCGACCATCACGCCCCCGATCAGCCCGGGGCCAGCGGTCGCGGCGATCGCGTCGACGTCGGCGAGCGACAGCCCCGCGTCGGCGAGCACGCCCTCGACGATCGGCGCGAGCCGGTCGACATGCGCGCGCGCCGCGATCTCGGGAACGACCCCGCCATAGGGGCTGTGCTCAGCCTCCTGCCCCGCGACGCGATGCGCCAAAATGCGCCGCTCGCTGTCGACGAGCGCTGCCGCGGTTTCGTCGCAGCTCGATTCAAGGCCGAGGATCAGGGTCATATTATTGCGCGTTCCTTTACCCGCCCCTTTATCGGCAGGGCAAGCCGCGCTAGCAGCAAAGCCCATGAACCAACTTCCGACCCCCGAAAACCCGCTGCGCATCGGTACGCGCGCGTCGCCGTTGGCAATGGCACAGGCGCATATGGCGATGGCGGCGCTGATTGCCAGCCATGGCATTGAGATGACGGCGCTCGAAATCGTGCCGATGACCGCGACGGGGGACAAGATCCAGGACCGCGCGCTTGCCGAAGTTGGCGGCAAGGCGCTGTGGACGCGCGAACTCGATGCGGCGCTCGATGCGGGGACGATCGATATCGCCGTCCACTCGCTGAAGGATGTCGAAACGATCCGCGACGCGCGATTTTTCCTCGGCGCGATGCTCGAACGCGCTGATCCGCGCGACCGGCTGGTGGTGCGCGAGGGAATCGGCGTGGCGACAATTGCGGAACTGCCGCCGGGGGCGCGGTTGGGGACGAGCAGCCCGCGCCGTGCGGCACAGGTGAAGCGGATCCGCCCCGACCTTGAGACGGTGCTGCTGCGCGGCAATGTCGCGACGCGGCTTGCAAAGATTGCGGCGGGCGATGCCGATGCGACCTTGCTCGCGGCGGCGGGGCTCGACCGCCTCGGAATGCATGACGTCGGGACGGTACAAGAGGCGAGCCTGCTGCTTCCGGCGGCATCGCAGGGCGCGATCGGGATCGAGTGCCGCGCCGACGATGCGGATACCCGCGCGTTGCTCGCCGCGGTCGATCATGCGCCGACCCATCTTGCTGTCGCAGCCGAGCGCGCGTTTTTGGCGGCGCTCGGCGGCGATTGCCGCTCACCGGTCGCGGCACATGCGTGGTGGCAGGACGACGGCGCGCTGCGCCTCGATGCCGAGATTTTCTCCGACGATGGCGCCGATCATGCGGCGGGGCATGTCATCGTCGCCGATGATGCGGCCGCGGCGGGGTTGGCACAGCGGTTGCTCGATGAAGCGCCCGATAGCGTCCGGCGGCTGTTCGCGGCATGACCGATGGCCCGCCGCTGATCGTGACGCGGCCCGAGCCGGGCAATGCGGCGACGGTGGAGCGGGCGAGGGCGATGGGATTCGACGCGCATGCGATGCCGCTTTTCGCCGCGCGACCGGTCGACTGGATGCCGCCGCAGGCCGGCGATTTCGATGCGCTGTTGCTGACCAGCGCCTTTGCCGCGCGTTTGGCGGGTCCGGGGCTGGCCGCGCTCGCGTCGCTGCCTGTCCATGCCGTCGGCGCGGCGACGGCGCGCGCGGCCGAGGCCGCGGGGCTGGCCGTCGCGATGACCGGATCGTCGGACGTCCGGCGGCTTCTTGACGATATGACGTCAGGAGATATTCGAAATATATTATGGCTTTGCGGCCGCGATCGGTCCGAATTCGATGCCCCGGGGGCCGCGATCGTGCCGGTTCCCTGCTATGCGGTGGATCCGGTCCCGCCGCCCGCCCGATGGGCCGAACTGACCGGCGCCCCGGCCACCTTGCTCGCGCATTCGCCGCGCGCTGCACGCCGTATTTCCGATCTGGTCGGCACGGCGCGCGGACATCTGTCGCTGGCCGCAATCAGCCCCGCGGCCGCGGCGGCGGCGGGTGAGGGCTGGGGCGCGCTCGTCATTGCGGCACAGCCGGACGATGTCGCAATATTGGCACAGGCGCGTGCTTTGTGGCACAAGGGTGCAAAATAGGGTCGTTCGAAAGAGAAACATGGCAATCGACAGCATCGACACGTCCTCGTCGGCGGACGAGGCGGTACCTGCACAGGGACTATCGTTTCGCGCTATCGCTATCGGTGCCTTCCTGCTGCTTCTGATCGGCATCGTCGGCGGCGGGTGGGCTGTGAATCGTTGGCTGACGGGGAATAATCTGCCGCCGCCGGCGAAAATGATTGCGGCGCCCGCAGGAACCACCGGCCCACCTGCCGTAAAGGGCACAGCCAATGCCGTGCCGTCCATGGTGGCGCCGATCGATAGCGCCAACGCGCTTGCGACGCGCGTCGCCGAACTCGAACAGCGGCTGTCGCGGATCACGCTCGAAGCCGAATCTGCATCGGGCAATGCTTCGCGCGCCGAAGGGCTGCTCGTGGCTTTTGCGGTGCGCCGCGCGCTCGATCGCGGGCTCTCGCTCGGCTATCTCGACGCGCAGCTACGGCTGCGCTTCGGCGACGACCAACCGAATGCGGTCAAGACGATCATCGATACGTCGCGCGAGCCGGTGACGCTCGAACAGCTTCGCGCCGAACTCGACGCGATGGCGCCGCAGCTTGTCGGGCGCGGCGACGACGGAAACGGCAGCCTGTGGACCGGGCTGCGCCGCGAGCTGGGCGAGCTGTTCGTCGTGCGCGCTGCGGGAACCCAATCGCCGCGCGCTTCCGAACGGCTCGATCGTGCGCGCCGCTATCTGACGGCCGGACAGGCCGACCTTGCGATCGCCGAGGTCGAGGCGATGCCGGGTTCGGAAGTGGCGAGCGAGTGGCTGATCGAGGCGCGGCGTTATCATGAAGCGCGGCGCGCGCTTGACCTGATCGAGACCGCGGCGATATTGGAGCCGCGCGACAGCCCTGCTGCCGCAATGGCCCGCAAAACGGCCGAACCGACCCCGTAGCGCGCAAGCCTCTCAAAGGGCTGCCCGCCTTTTTGAGAGAAAGCCCGTTCCATGGCCCTCGCCGATCCGCAGCGCATCGAAGCGCTCGACCCGCTCGATCCCCTCCAGCTCGACGCGGAGCTCAGCGAAGAGGAGCGGATGGTCCGCGATACGGCGCGCTCCTATGCGACCGACGCACTGCTGCCGCGCGTGACTTCGGCGTTCCTCGACGAACGATTCGACCGTGAGATCATGTCCGAAATGGGCGCGCTCGGGCTGCTCGGCGCGACGATCGACCCCGAATATGGCGGCGCGGGGCTGAATTATGTCAGCTACGGGCTGATCGCCCGCGAAGTCGAGCGGATCGATTCGGGTTACCGGTCGGCCTGTTCGGTTCAAAGCTCGCTCGTGATCCACCCGATCAACGCCTATGGCAGCGAGGAACAGAAGCGCAAATATCTGCCCGGGCTGACCTCGGGCGAGCTCGTCGGCTGTTTCGGCCTGACCGAGCCCGACGCGGGTAGCGACCCTGGCGGGATGCGCACGCGCGCCGAGAAGATCGAAGGCGGATACCGCCTCAAAGGCGCGAAAATGTGGATCACCAACTCGCCGATCGCCGACGTGTTCGTCGTGTGGGCGAAGTCGGAAGCGCATGACGGCGCGATTCGCGGCTTTGTGCTCGAAAAGGGCATGAAGGGGCTTTCAGCCCCCAAGATCGAAGGCAAGGTGAGCCTGCGCGCGTCGGTTACCGGTGAAATCGTGATGGATTCGGTCGAGGTCGGCGAGGATGCGCTGTTGCCGCATGTGTCGGGGCTGAAAGGACCGTTCGGCTGCCTCAATCGCGCACGTTACGGTATTGGCTGGGGCGCGATGGGCGCCGCCGAATTCTGCTATGAAGCGGCGCGCAACTACACCGGAGAGCGCAAGCAGTTCGGACGTCCGCTCGCAGCGAATCAGATCGTGCAGTTGAAGCTCGCCAATATGCTTACCGAAATTGCCCTTGGCACGCAGGCAGCGCTGCGCGTCGGGCGGTTGATCGACGAGGGGCGGCTCATCCCCGATGCGATCAGCTTCTTGAAACGCAACAATTGCGGCAAGGCGCTCGATATCGCCCGGGTCGCGCGCGACATGCACGGCGGCAACGGGATTTCGGCCGATTATCATGTGATCCGTCATGCGGTGAATCTCGAAACGGTGAACACCTATGAGGGCACCCACGACGTCCACGCGCTGATCCTTGGCCGCGCGATCACGGGCATTTCGGCTTTTGCCTAAACCGCTGGAGGGCATCCGCGTCGTCGAACTGGCGCGGGTGCTCGCGGGCCCCTGGTGCGGGCAATTGCTCGCCGATCTGGGCGCCGAGGTGGTCAAGGTCGAGCGCCCCGGCGCAGGCGATGATACGCGCGAATGGGGGCCGCCCTTTGTCACCGGCGCGGATGGCGAAGCGCTCGGCGCGGCTTATTATCATAGCTGCAACCGCGGCAAGCGGAGCGTCGCGATCGATATCGCGAGCCCCAAGGGGCAGGCCGAAGTGCGCGCGCTGCTCGCCGACGCCGACGTCGTCATCGAAAATTACAAGGTCGGCGGGCTCGTCAAATATGGGCTCGATCCCGCGCGGCTGCGTGCCGATTTTCCGCGGCTGGTCGTCTGTTCGATCACCGGCTTCGGCCAGACCGGGCCTTATGCGCATCGTGCCGGCTATGATTATATCGTGCAGGCGATGAGCGGCTTTATGTCGCTGACCGGCGAACCCGACGGAGCGCCGCAAAAGGCGGGGATCGCTTACGCCGACATTTTTACCGGCATGTATTCGGCGGTCGCAATCCTTGCGGCGTTGCGACGTCGTGACGTCACGAATATGGGTGCGCATGTCGATATGGCGCTGCTCGACAGCCAGGTCGCGGTGCTGGCGAATCAGGCGGCCAATTATCTTGCGAGCGGCGTCGCGCCGAAGCGGATGGGCAATGCGCACGCCAATGTCGTGCCCTATCAGGTCTTTGCGACCGCCGACGGCCAGCTCGTCATCGCGGTCGGGAACGACGGGCAATATCGGAAGCTCTGCGCGGTATTGGGTGTGCCCGAATGGGGTGACGATCCGCGTTTCGCCAACAATGCCATGCGGCTTGCGAATCGGGCCGAGCTGGTCCCGCTGCTTGCGGCGAAGATTGCGGCGTGGGACGCGCAGCCGCTGTCGCTTGCGCTTGAGGCCGAGGGTGTGCCTGCGGGGCCGATCAATGATCTGGCGCAGGTGTTCGCCGATCCGCAGGTTATTGCGCGCCGGATGCGCTTCCGGCCCGCGGGCGCGTCAATCGACGGCGTCGCGAGCCCGATCGTCATCGACGGCGAGCGTATGGTTTCGCCCAGCGGCGCGCCGCCGCTGGGCGGCTGACGACCGGAAGTTGCCGTCCCTCTAATCGTCACCCCGGACTTGATCCGGGGTCCCGCTATTCTGCGAAGTGTATCGATGCTTTCAAAAAGCGGGATCCCGGGTAAGCCCGGGATGACGAAGAAGGATGAAGCACTCCCTGCTCACCACCCCATGGCGGACGTTTCGCCGACCGGTGCGCAAGAAAAAGGGGCGCCGCGATGGACGCCCCTTTCTCCCCCTTATCCGAAAATCAGAATTTGACCGTGCCGCTCACGAAGACCTGCCGCGGGTTGCCGTAAAAGGCGGTGACCACGCCCTCCTGCCCCAGGCTGGGTGACACATTGCCGGCGGGCGTCAATATGGGGACGCCCGTCGTCGGATTGACCGCGATGAACTGATAGCCCGATGTCTTGTACTGCTTATCCAATATATTCTTGGCGTGGAGGCCGATCGAAAAGCTGTCGTCGCTGGAGGACCAGACCAGATTCGCGTCCCACAGCGCATAGCCCTTTTGATCGAGGTAGGGGCTGGGGGTTTCGAACTGGGTGGTCTTGCTGCGATAGGACAGGGTGGTTGATGCGTTGATCGAGCCCGAGAAGCCCGGCAACTGCCCCGAAAGCGTGCCCGATGCCGTCCATTTGGGCGTATTCTGGATGCGACGGAAATCGGCGACATCGACGCCCAGATTGTTGATGAACGTCAGATATTTTCCATCGATATAGCCAAGCGTGCCCGCCAGGTTGATCGCCGATCCGTCGCCGGCGAAATCGCGTGCCAGCGTGGCGGAGCTTTCGACTTCGACCCCCTGCAAACGGGCTTTCGAGGCGTTGGTGGTGATACCGGCAAAGGTTTCGAACACACCGTCGCCATTATTATCGACACCGACCGAACCCGGGATCTGCACATCCTTGTAATCGGCGCGGAAGCCGGTGACGGCAAGGCGCAGGCGGCCGTCAGCCAGCGATCCCTTATACCCGATTTCATAGCTGTCGACCGTTTCGGGGTCGAAGGTCAGAAAATTGAATATCTCGTCATAGCTGCGCACGCCGTCGCGATTGCTGTCCGGTGCGCCGGTGGAGTTGCCGCGCGGGTCGAAACCGCCGCCCTTGAAGCCGCTCGAATAGGATGCATAGATCAGATGATCGTCGGTCGGCTTGAACGCGATCGAGGCGCGCGGGGTGAATTTGGTGAACTTGCGCGACCCCGTGAAATTGGAATCGGTGACCAGCGCAATCGGCGCGTTGCCGCCAAGCTGGGGGTCCGGCCCCAGGATCCGGCGCTGCTTCAGGATGCGGGCGTCGCGAACGTCCGACGTGTAGCGTCCGCCGAGCGAGATCGACAACTGATCGGTGACGTCATAGGTGAAATCGCCGAACGCCGACCATGTGTCGGTCTTTACAGTACCCCCGGTGTAAGACGAGAATTGCGGGAAACCGAGCAGGTTGCCGGTGGTGTAAAGCAGCACGTCGAAATTGGTGATCGCCGACGCATTGAGATAATAGAAGCCGACCAGACCGTTCAGCCTGTCGCTTTGATAGAGGATCTGGAATTCCTGGCTAAGCTGCTCATTTTTATAGATGCCGGGCACGTCGACATCGACAGCGGGAAGCGCGTCGAAATCGATCGGGCCAAAGCTGGTGTCCTTGCGCCAGGCGCTGATGCTGCGCAGCGTAACCGTGTCCGACAGTTCGGCGGAGACATTCATGGCGAGGCCGTAAGCCTCGATATCCTGTTTGGGCGTGACGAGACCGCCGCGGGTATCATAGACATCGTCGAGCACGGGCGTGCCGGTCTGCAGGCTGCGGATCAGGCGATGGCCGCCGCGCGGTTGCGATTTGTCCTTGGTGTAATCGCCCGAAATCCGGATCAGTACCGGTTCGCCATAGCCGCCGAACTCGACGGTTCCCCGCCCGGCCCAGATATCCTTGTTATAATTGTCGAGCCCGGTCGTCAGATTCTTGCCGAACCCGCCGCGCGACAGCCGTGCAAGCGATCCGCCGACACGGAGCAGGTCCCCGATGGGCGCGCTGGCCGTGATTACACCCTCTGCCTGATCATAGGTGCCATAGGTCGCGCGCAGCTTCAGCGAAAAATCCTGCGGCAGCGTCTTGGTGACATATTTCACCGCGCCGCCGATGGTGTTGCGGCCGTAAAGCGTTCCTTGCGGACCACGCAGAATCTCGATCCGCTCCACATCATAAATGTCGAGAACCGCGGCCTGCGGGCGGTTCAGATACACATCGTCAAGATAGATGCCGACGCCGGCCTCGAACCCGCCGACCGGATCCTGCTGACCGACGCCGCGGATGAACGCGGTCAGGGTCGAATTGGTCGCGCGCGAATTTTCCAGCGTGACGTTGGGCGTCGTGTCGGAAATGGCGGTGATGTCGGATGCACCCGATTGCTCCAGCGCCGCGCCCGAATAAGCGGTGACTGCGATCGGCACATCGAGCAGCGATTCTTCGCGGCGGCGGGCGGTGACGACAATATCGCCGTCGCTGGCGTCGGTCGCGCCTGCTTCCTGCGCGAAAGCGGCGGGGGCGAAGGCGATCATCGAAAGCGCGCTGGTGGCAAGAATGGCACGACGCAGCGGGCGGGCGAAAGGACGCATATGACTCTCCCATGTGGCGGGTGACCCCTCGCCACCCTGTTTGGTTTATCTTGGGCCGGTGCTTGCCAAGCCGCGTCGCATCCAATAATGAAACATGAACCAAGTTTCAACTTGGAATGTGCAGCCGTCGTTTTTTGCTTGCCAGTGGTGCGGAAAAGCCACGATGCAGCGACGGAGGGGAGATGAGGGCCGTTATGGATCAAACGGAACAGGGCACGGGTGACGCGCGCGACAAGACGCCGCGTACCGAGCGAGGGCGCCGTACGCTGCGCAAGCTGCTCGACGCCGCGGCGGTCGAATTCGGCGAGCGCGGATTTCACGAGGCGTCGATCAGCGCGATCACGCGCCGCGCCGGGACCGCGCTCGGCAGTTTCTATACCTATTTCGATTCGAAGGAGGAGATCTTCCAGGCGCTCGTCCGCTATATGAGCGAGCAGCTGCGCGACCATGTCACGCCGCTGGTGCAGGCCGCGCCCGACGAGATCAGCGCCGAGCGTATCGGGCTCGAATCCTATCTCGGCTTCGTGCGCGAGCATAAGGAGATCTACCGCATCATCGATGAAGCCGAATTCGTCGATTATGCGAGCTATCGCAGCCATTATGAAACGACGGTCGCGCGCGTGCGCCAGCGCCTGGAAAAGGGCGCCGAGCGTGGCGAGATCCGGGACGACGTCAGCGAGATCCACGCCTGGGCGATCGGCGGGATGAACGTCTTCCTCGGGATGCGCTATGGCTTGTGGGATACGGAGAGCGACATTTCAGAGATCGCACGGATCGCGAATGATTTGCTCGCGAACGGCTTGAAGAAGCGCGATTAGCGCGAAATCAGGAAGATCGCATGTTCCGCGCGCCAGCTTGCCGCCGCGTCGCTGGCCGGCTTGTCGCCTGAAAGGTGCCAGACCCTTTCTACCTTGATACCCTTCGCGTGGACGAGATCGCGAAAGTCGCTGACCGTGACATGATGGATATTCGGCGTTTCGTACCAGGCGACAGGCAGGAGGCGGGTTACCGGCATCCGGCCGTTCCACAGCAAGGCCAACCGCACGCGCCAGTGCGCGAAATTGGGGAAGCTGACGAAGGCACGCGGCGCGATGCGCAGCAATTCGTCGACAATGCGGTCGGGGCGCTCGGTCGTTTGCAGCGTCTGCGACAGGATCGCATAGTCGAATGCGTCATCGGGATAGTCGGCGAGGTCGCGGTTGGCATCGCCCTGCACGACCGACTGGCCGCGCGCGATTGCGGCAGTGACATTGTCAGGGTCGATCTCCAGCCCCCGCGCATCGACTCCCTTGTCCCGCAGCGCCGCCATCAGCTCGCCATCGCCGCAGCCGACGTCGAGCACGCGCGACGCCTGGGGAACGGCATCGGCGATGATTGCCAGGTCGGGGCGCAGCTTCATCGTCAGGCCGGCCTGTAGATGTTGGGGAAATGCCGCTGCATGAACGGTGCCCTATCCTCGATCGCGGTCCAGCCGAGCGCGGCATAAAGGCCGTGGGCGTCGCTGGTCGCGAGCATCCATCGTCGCAGTCCCTGCAGGTCGGGATGATCGTGCAGCGCGGTTACCATGCGAGCGGCGAGGCCGTTCCCGCGATGCGCGTCGAGCACATAGACGTCGGCCAGATAGGCGAAGGTCGCACGATCGGTGACGACGCGGGCAAACCCGACCTGATCGCCGCCCGGTGCGAAGACGCCGACACATAACGATCCCTCTATCGCGCGCTCGACGGTCGCGGGGGCAATATTTTCCGCCCAATAGCTCTTGGTCAAAAAGGCGTGGATTGCGCCGAGCTGCATGTCGGATCGGTCGAAGGACAGGCGATAGGTTTCACTCATGGCGGACCTGCCCGAAGCGACCCTGCGACAAGGCGATCGAGCGCGGGCACGTCGAGGAGGAAACTGTCGTGGCCGAAGGGGGCCGACAGTTCGACGAAGCTTGCCGCAGCGCCGACGCTTTGCAGTGCCTGCACGATGCGGCGCGATTCGGAGGTCGGATAGAGCCAGTCGGTATCGAAGCTGACGAGCGTGAAGCGCACGTCCTTCGCCGCGGCGAAGGCGCCCGCGAGGCGGCCGTCATGCGTGTCGGCGAGGTCGAAATAATCCATCGCGCGCGTGATGTAGAGATAGGCGTTGGCGTCAAAGCGGTCGGTGAAGGCAAGCCCCTGATGCCTGAGATAGGATTCCACCTGGAAATCTGCGTCGAAACCAAAGCTCTTGATATCGCGCGCCTGCAGGCGGCGGCCGAATTTCTCGGTCAGCCCTTCCTCGGAGAGATAGGTGATATGGGCCGCCATGCGTGCGACCGCGAGGCCTTTGGTGGGCGCACGCGCGCTGCCGTAATATTGGCCGTCCTGCCAGTCGGGGTCGGCCATGATCGCCTGCCGCCCAACCTCGTGAAAGGCGATATTCTGCGCCGAATGCCGCGCAGCGCTTGCAATGACGAGTGCCGAGGCAAGGCGATCGGGATAGGTCGCGGCCCAGGCAAGCGTCTGCATTCCGCCCATCGAGCCGCCGACGACGGCATGAAGTCGCGAAATGCCGAGATGATCGAGCAGCATGGCCTGCGCGCGTACCATGTCGGTGATCGTGATGACGGGAAAGGCCATGCCGAGCGGCGCGCCGGTCACGGCGTCGGGCGAAGCGGGGCCGCTCGTCCCCATGCAACTGCCGAGCACATTGGCGCAGATGACATGGAAATGGTCGGTGTCGATCGGCTTTCCTGGGCCGACCATGCGCGCCCACCAGCCGGGCTTGCCCGTCGCCGGATGGTCGCTCGCAACATATTGGTCGCCGGTCAGCGCGTGGCAGATCAGCACCGCGTTCGACTTGTCGGCATTCAGCGCGCCATAGCTTTGATACGCGATCGTCACCGAGCCCAGCAATTGTCCGCTGTCGAGCGGCAGCGGCATGGCGATCGTCACGCTTTGGTGCTGAATCTGGTGGAGCAGGCTCGCCATGGTTCGCGCCGGGCTAAGCGGGCGGACGGGACGTGTCAACGTGCTGGACTCGCGCGGTACAGCCGCTAAACGGCGCGGCATGACCGACACCAGCGCCACCCTCGCTCCGAAGCCGTGGATCAGCGGCATCGCTCCCTATGTTCCCGGCAAGTCGGCCGGCGCCGATGGCCGGCCGCTGATCAAATTGAGCGCGAACGAAAATCCGCTCGGAACGGGCGAAAAGGCACGCGCGGCGTTTGCTGCGGCGCAGGCGGCGCCCGATGCGCTCTCCCGCTACCCCGACCCTGGCTCGGCGATCTTGCGCGAGACGATCGCGGCAAAGTTCGGGCTCGATCCGGCGCGGATCATCTGCGGCAACGGGTCGGACGAACTGCTCCACCTCGCGGCGGGCACCTATGCGGGCGCGGGCGATGAGATACTCTATGTGCGCTATGGTTTCGCGGTCTATGAAATCGCGGCGCGCCGCGTCGGCGCGGTGCCGATCGAGGCCGATGACAAGGATTATGCGACCGACGTCGACGCGTTGCTCGCGGCGGTGACCGAGCGTACGCGCGTCGTCTATCTCGCCAATCCGAACAATCCGACCGGCACGCTCGCGACGCGCGACGAGGTCGCGCGGCTCTATGCCGGGCTCCCCAAGAACGTCCTGTTCGTGATCGACCAGGCCTATTCGGAATATCTGTCCGACGCCGAGGACGACGGCGGGCTCGAACTCGCGAAGACGCAGCCGAATGTCTTTATCACGCGCACCTTTTCGAAGATCCACGGGCTTGCCGCCGAACGCATCGGCTGGGGCTATGCCGCGGCCGAGGTGATTTCGGCGCTGCACCGCATCCGCCTGCCGTTCAACGTCACGCGTGCGGGACAGGCGGCGGCGGTCGCGGCGCTCGGCGACGAGGAATTTGTTGCGCACAGCCGCGAGCATAATGCGACATGGCGCGACTGGCTGGCCGGAGAGCTCGAAAGTCTTGGCAACCATGGCATTCGCGTCGTTCCGTCGGCGTGCAACTTCCTGCTCGTGCTGTTCGAGGGCGATGTCAGCGCCGAGACCGTCTATAATCGGCTGATGGACGCGGGTTACATCGTCCGCTGGCTGCCCGGACAGGGGCTGCCGAACGCGCTGCGCATGACGATCGGTACCGAAGAGGAGACACGCGGGCTTGCGGCGGCGATCCGCGCGGCGCTGAACGGCTGATGCCAAAAGCGTCGAGCGTTGATCGCGTCGCGATTGTCGGATTGGGCCTGATCGGCTCGTCGATCGCGCGCGCGATCGGCGAGCGGTTGCCGCAGGTCGTGGTGACCGGCCACGATGCCAGCGGCGACGTGCGCAAGATTGCTCGCGAACTCGGGATTTGCGACGAGATCGCCGACGACGCCGTTGCGGCGGTGGCCGATGCCGACCTTGTGATCCTGGCGGTGCCGGTGGGGCGTATGGCCGATGCGGCCGTGGCGATTGCGCCTGGGCTCAAATCCGATGCGATCATTTCGGACGTCGGCTCGTCGAAAGCGGGGGTCGCCGACGCGCTGGCAAAGACGCTGCCCAACCATGCCGTCATTCCGGCGCATCCGGTCGCGGGGACCGAGAATAGCGGTCCCGCGGCAGGTTTTGCGACTTTATTCGAAGGCCGCTGGTGCATCGTGACGCCCGGCGCTAATGCACCCGACGCGGCCGTGACGGCGGTGACGTCTTTCTGGCAAGCGCTCGGCGCAAAGGTCGAGATGATGGATGCAGCGCACCACGACATGGTGCTCGCGGTCACGAGCCATTTGCCGCACCTTATCGCTTACACGATCGTCGGCACCGCGAGCGAGCTGGAGGAGGTCACCGAAAGCGAGGTGATCAAATATTCGGCCGGCGGTTTCCGCGATTTCACGCGCATCGCGGCGAGCGATCCGGTGATGTGGCGCGATGTGTTTCTCGCGAACAAGGACGCCGTGCTCGCGACGCTGCAACGCTTCAACGAGGATCTGACCGTGCTGCAGCAGGCGATCCGCCGCGGCGATGCCGACAAGCTGGAGGACTGGTTCACGCGCACGCGCGCGATCCGTCGTTCGATCATCGAACAGGGGCAGGATGATGCGGCGCCCGATTTCGGGCGCAAGCATTAAGCCGAGGCTTTGTTCGCCAGCAGCGCTTCGGGCGGGTTCAGCGCATTGATCGCGCGCCAGACGCGTTCTTCGGCTTCCTCGCGTGGCAGGCCCGCGGGGATCGTCTCGCCGACCTTATAGGTGATCGTGCCCGACCATTTGACCCAGCGGCGCGGCGGATAAGCGATGCCGCTGTTCACCGCGACCGGGATCACGGGCACGCCGAGCAGGCGGTAGATGCCGGCAAAACCCGAACGCAGCGGCGGCGCCTCGCCATGGGGAATTCGCGTTCCTTCGGCGAACAGCACCAGCGGGCGGTCCTTGGCGAGTGCGGCCTTGGCCGCGTTCAGCATCGCGCGCATCGCCTTGCCGCCGCCGTCGCGATCGACGGGGATCAGACCATAGAAACGCGCCGCCTGTCCCCAGACGGGAATCGAGAAGAGCTGCTCCTTTGCAAAGACGGCCGGATGCTTGAACAGGCCCGGCTGTTCGATCGTCTCGAACGCGCCCTCATGCTTGAAGACATAGAGCACCGGAATATCGGGCATCTCGCCCTCGACGACGATCTTTTGCGCTAGCACGAAGCGGCAGATCAGTCGGTGGAACTGCGCCCAGATACGGACGAACCAGATCGTCGCGCGGTGCGAGATCGGCAGGGCGATCACCGCGCCGATCGAGCTGAAGCTGCTCATCAACACGAACAGCAGCCAGAACAGGATCGAGCGGAAAAGGGCGACAGTGTAGCGCATCGGCGCTCGCTTTAGAGCCCGAGGAGGCCGCCCGCCAGCCCCGCGAGATATTTATGATATTCGCGGAACAGGGTGGCGAAATTGGGCTGGCTGCGCACGGCATCGGGCAGGATCGTCACCGTGTCGCCGACCGCGCGGCCGATTTCATATTCGGCGCGGCGCATGTGCCAGTCGGTGGTGATCAGCCGGATGCTCTTATACTTGCGCCGCTGCGCCCAGGTCGCGACCTCGGTCGCGTTCGAGCGGGTATCCTCGGCCTCGAACCCCAGCGCGATGCAGCAATCGAACAGCGATACCGGGCGCTTATATTCGGCCGCAAGCTCGCGGGGCTTTACCTCGCGAGCGACGCCGCTGATGAGCAGGCGTTTGGCATCGCCCGCTTCGAGCCGTTCGAGCGCGCGATCGATGCGTCCCGGGCCACCGGTGAGCACGACGATAGCATCGGTTTTTTGTGCGCCGGCGGGCAGGGGCAGCAGCAGCGCGAACCATGCGAAGCCGAGCACCCAGGCCAGGAACAACAGGGAAATCAGGCGCTTGATCATAGAATCTTCTTAAGCGCGGCGAGCAAGGTCTGCCGCGCCGTGAGAGCGGCTAGCGCGATAGCCAATAGCGGCAGTGCCAGCAAGAGCGCCCAGCCGGCGGGGCCGAACGACGCGGTCGCGGCAAGGCCCGACGTGACCCCCGACCATTGCCAGCCGATCAACAGCAGGATCGCGGCGGCAACCGCGCTGCCGAGCGCGATACCATAGGCGGTGTCGATCGCGATGCGGCGCTGGAACAGCCGCGTGATCTGGCGGTCGGTGGCACCGATCATGTGGAGCATTTCGATCGTCGGGAAATGGGTGGCGAGCGCCGCGCGTGCGGTCATGATCACCACCGCGGCACTGGCGAGCGTCATCAGCACCACCATGCCGCCGGCGATCCATGCGAGCGAACGGATCAGCCGGGCGACCGGACCGAGCCATTCGGCGTGCGGGATGATCCGCGCGCCGGGTGCTTCGCGCGCGACCAGCGCCTGCAACTGGCGCATATGGCCGCTGCGGCCCTCGCCGGCGAAGTCGATGTCGACGAGCGCGGGCAGGGGCAATGATTTCAGTACCGGATCGTCGCCCCCCTCGCCGCCCGCTTCGCTGCCGAACCATTGGCCCAGCGTCGCCTGCAACTCTTCCTGCTCGACCGCGCGCGCCGAAAGGACGAAGGGCTGGGCGGCGGCGGCGCGGCGGAGTGCGGCGGCCTGTTCGGCGCGCGTCACCGGGTTGGCCGTAACGATCTGGACCGTCACGCGTCCCGCAATCGCGGCGCCGATGGCGTTCGCCGACCGCGCGAGTCCGACCCCGGCGGCGGCGGCAAGCAGGGTCAGCATCATCAGTATCGCGATCACCCACGGCGTCGGCCCCGACAGGCGGCGGTCGGGGAGCAGGCGGCGATGTTGGACGGGCACGCGCGGGATGATCATCGATCAGGTCCGGTTCGCTGGCGGATAGCGCAAGGCGCCCGTCGGGTCGGAGAGGCGGCCCCGTTCGAGCCGCATCATCTGCGCATTTTCGATACGGCTGATCAGATGGATATCGTGGGTGGCGACGACGACGGTGGTGCCAAGGCGGTTCAATGCCTCGAACAGCCCGAGCAGGCGCATTGCCATTTCGGGATCGACGTTACCCGTCGGCTCGTCGGCGACGAGCAATTGCGGCCGCGCGATGACCGCGCGCGCGATCGCGACGCGCTGCTGCTCGCCGCCCGATAATGTCGCGGGGCGGGCATCGGCCCGGTCGCCGAGGCCGATCCAGCTCAGCATTTCGCCGACCGGGCCCGACAGATCCTCTTCGCTGACCCCTGCAATCCGCAGCGGCAGCGCGATGTTGTCGCGCGCGCTGAGGTGGGGGATCAGGCGGAAGTCCTGAAACACGACGCCGATGCGACGGCGAAAGCCGGGCAGGCGGTGGCGCGGCATCGCGACCAGATCCTCGCCGAACAGGCGAACGATGCCGCGGCTCGGGCGCTGCGCGAGATAGAGCATCTTGAGCAGCGACGTCTTGCCCGCTCCCGATGCGCCGGTGAGGAAATAGAAGCTGCCGGGCTGGAGGTTGAAGCTGATATCGCTCAAAATTTCGGCATCGGGGCCATAGCGGAGGCCGACGCCGTCGAACTCGACCATCGCGCCGCCTGGCCGCGCTGAAGCCGCGTCCGTCATGGCGCTACCAGCGCGCTATTGCGCGCCGACGCCGGGTCAAGGAACAGGGGCGCTGGTCCGCTCATCCGGCAGCATCTCGCACGGCTATCCACAGAGGACAAGTGCCGTAGCCGCCTCAAACGCCACGCGGCGCTTGCAACGTGCGAATCGGCGTGTTTAGAGGAAGCCCATGATCCTTGCCTGTCCGTCCTGTCACACGCGCTATGTCGTTCCCGATACGGCGATCGGACCCACGGGCCGCACCGTGCGCTGCGCCAATTGCCGCCATAGCTGGTTTCAGGAGCCCGCCGCAGCGCCGATGGCGGCCGTCGCCCCGCGTGTCGTGAACGCGCCCGAACCCGGCGCCGCGCCTGCGCCAACGTCGGTTCCGGAGGTTTCGCCCGTCCCGGCAGCCACTTATTCCGATTATCCCGAACCGGAGGCGGCGCGTGCGCCGGTGCCATCGGGCTTTGCTGCCGAACCGGTGCGCCGTGCCGCGCCGCCGATTGACGATGCACCGCTGCCGTTCCGCCGCCCGCGCCGCAATCCGGCCAAGCGCTGGACGATCATTGCCGCGAGCGCCGCCGCGCTGATGCTCGCGGCGACGGCGGGGCTCATGTATTTCGGTCTGCCGGGCTGGGCGCAGGGCCTTGGCCTGCCGGGCGGGGTCGACGAGCCCGATCTGGTGATCGAACTGCCGCCGAACCAGGATCATCGCGAACTGGCCGACGGTACGATCTATTTTGCCGCGTCGGGGGTGATCATCAATCCGACCGACCGCGAACAGCGCGTGCCGCCGATCCTTGCCGAACTGCGCGATGCGCAGGGGACGATCGTCTATAGCTGGACGATCAAGCCGCCGGTGCGGATGCTGCCGCCGAACGAAAAGGTCAATTTCAGCGAGGCAAAGCTCGACATTCCGCGCCGCGCGACGCAGTTGACCGTCAGTTGGGCGCTGCCGAAAAGCTGAGATTCGAAGGGCTTGCCATGACGTCGCGACGTCATAGGCTCATCGCGGCCGCCAACGACAACAGAAAGCTCGTGACCGTCGCGACGATGATCGGTGCAAAGCTGCGCCATCCCTGATCGAGCAGCAGGTGCAGCCGCGCCTTCATCGCGGTGGCGACGATCGCGAGCAGTAACAGCGCCTGCGCGCCCGTTGCCGCGCCGTCCTGTAGGGGCTTCGGGATTGCAACGAGCGAATTGACCGCCGCTACGCCGAGAAAGCCCAGAATGAACCAGGGGAGACGCAGCGGGATGCGCGACTTGCCGCCATTTTCGCCGCTGTTTCCAAGCCAGAGCGCGACGAGCATCAGCATCGGCGCGAGCAGCGCGACGCGCGTCAGCTTGACGATCGTCGCAATCTCGCCCGCCGGCTGCGAGAAGGAAAAGCCGCCGCCGATCGCCTGCGCGACATCGTGAATCGACGCGCCGATCAGGAAACCCGCCTGTGCGTCGGTCAGCCCGAGCTCCGCCGCAAGCACGGGATAGAGTGTCATCGCAAGCGCGCTTGCCACAGTGATGCCGACGAGTGTCAGCGTGAAGCGTGCTTGGTCGACGCGCCGATCGCCGATCAGCGAATAGAGCGCGAGCGCTGCCGAAGCGCCACAGATTGCCGTCGCCCCGCCTGCGAGCAGCGCGGCGTGCCGATCCTGCGCGAACAGGCGCGCGCTCGCGACGGTAATCAGGATGACGGCGAGCATGATGAGGACGAGCAGCGCGAAGGGCAACGGCCCAAGCTCGACCAGCTGTTCGGCAGTAATCCGCGCGCCGACGAGTACGATCCCGATACGCAGGGCAGTCTGCGACATCAGGTCGAGCCCTGCGTGCGTGCGGGGGTCCTGCGACAGGAAGGAGAGGGCGAGGCCGATGAGCAGGCCCATCAAGACGATCGGTGCGGCATAATGGTCGGCGAGCCACGCGGCCGCGAGCGCGGCGATGGCGGTGACGAGGATGCCGGGCAGAAAGTCGCGCCACCGCCGCCTGGCGGGCGGGTGCGCCTCGAGCTGCATCTCGCCATAAAGATCGGCGGCCATCGGCCAGCCTTGTTCGGATGATTTCACGCCGGATGCCCTATGCCCATCCGCCGCGCTTCGCACATCGGCGCGCGCTGGTCGATAGGCCATTGCTGGCGACGCGCGGGCTTGCTAGAGGCCGCGCTCTATCAGCACCCGTAGCTCAGCTGGATAGAGCGCTGCCCTCCGAAGGCAGAGGCCAGGGGTTCGAATCCCTTCGGGTGCGCCAGATAGCTTCAACCGGCGGTTCCGCCCGGTGACTTCAGGGAGACGGGCGCCCGATGTACGACCTGCTGGCCGGCTTGTCGGTGATCGAAGCATCATCTTTCGTCGCCTCTCCGACCGCCGGGCTTTATTGCGCGCAAATGGGCGCCGAGGTGATCCGCGTCGACCAGATCGGCGGCGGCCCCGATTTCCGGCGCTGGCCGGTGACCGACGCCAATGACTCGCTCTATTGGGAAAATCTCAACCGCGCCAAGAAATCGGTCGCGCTCGACCTTGGCAGGCCTGAGGGGCGCGAATTGCTGCAGGCGTTGGTGCGCGCGACGGGCCAGTTCGTTACCAATTTCCCGGTCGGCGGCTTCCTGTCGCACGATCTTTTGGCGGAGGGGCGGCCCGACCTGATCACCGTGCGCGTCATGGGCTGGGCCGATGGCTCGCCCGCGCTCGACTATACGGTGAACAACAGCGTCGGTTATCCGATGCTGACGGGTGCGGGCCCCGACCCCGTCAATCATGTGCTGCCCGCATGGGACCTTCTCACCGGGGCCTATGCCGCCTTTGCGCTGCTCGCGGCGATGCAGCGGCGGAGCATGACGGGCGAAGGCGGCGAGGTGCGGTTGCCACTGTCCGACGTCGCGATCGGCACCGTCGCCAATCTTGGCGGCATTGCCGAGGTGCTTTACGCGGGCGCGAACCGGCCGCGGCTGGGCAATGCGGTCTATGGTCTGTTCGGGCGCGATTTCGTGACGCGCGACGGCCGGCGCACGATGATCGTCGTGGTGACGCCGCGCCAATGGACGAATCTGGTCGCGGCGCTCGGCCTTGGCGAGGCGGTCGCCGCGATCGAGACCGCGCGCGGCGTCTCCTTCGCGACGGACGACGGGCTCCGCTTCACCCATCGCGACGCGCTCTATCCCTTGTTCGAAACCGCGATCGCGAGCCGCGACCATGCCGACCTTGCTGTCGTGTTCGACGCCGGGGGAATCGTCCATTCGCCTTACCGAACGATGCGCGATGCGGTGCAGGATCCCACGCTGGTCGCCCACAACCCGATCTTCGGGCAAGCCGACAATCCTAGCGGATTTGCCTATCCCGCCGCAGGCGCTTTCGCGACATTGCCGCAGCAGGAACGTCAGCCGCCGCGCTCGGCACCCTGCAACGGGCAGCATAGCGAGGAAATATTGAGCGAGCGCCTGTCGCTTTCATCGGGAGAGCTTGCCCGGTTGATCGATGCCGGTATCGTCGGCATCGCCTGACCATGGAGAATTGACGTCATGCCCCTTCGCCCCGCCGCCATCATTGCCGATCCGCACCGCCGTCGGCAATTTCGCGGCAGCTTTGTCGTTGATGACGGCGGGCGAGCAGCATGCGGAGAATCTGAAAGCGTTGGTGGAGCGGACGAAGATCGACCTGGCGTGCATCGACAAGGATGAAGCCGCCATCTCAACAAAAAGCCGTTTGTGCTGAGCTTGTCGGAGCGCCGTCTTTTTTCGCAAGGTCCGAAACGAAGAACGGCCCTTCGACAAGCTCAGGACAAACGAATTGTTGGTAATACAAGCCGATCTGAAGAACGCGCTGAACGCAGCGCAAGCCTATCGTGACGCCGCGCGAATGGCGCTCGCGGAACGACTCGCGTCGCGGCCCATCGACAGCGAGCAGCGCGCGGCGCATGGGTTCGCGTGGGTCGCGACGACGGTCGCTTCGCTGGAGGCGGTGCTTGACTGGTTTGAGGCCGGCCAAGGCGCGAACCCGCTCGACGCAAAGATCGCGACGCTCGCCTTCGCAGAAGGGATCGGCCAGCTCGTCGGCGGCTTGCCGATGGGGCAGAATGAGATATTCCGTCCCGCAGACCTTGGCCTGGGGATGCAGGCGCGCGGGCTCGCCGATGCTTGCGCCGCGCTGCTCGACACCGATCATGCGGCGATGCGTGCGGATGTCGCTGCGGCGCTTGCTGGCGGACATTGGCCGAGCGAGTCGCTGTACGACGCCGATCTCGATTCGATCCGCGACCAGTTTCGCCGCTTCACCGATGCCGAGATTTTGCCCAACGCGCATGGCTGGCACCTCGCGAATGCGCTGATCCCCGATGCGACCGTACAGGCGATGGCCGATCTTGGCACCTTCGGCGTCTGTATCCCGGAGGCGTTCGGCGGGCTCGGCCTCGGCAAGCTGGTGATGTGCATCGTCACCGAGGAATTGTCGCGCGGCTGGATCGGCGCGGGGTCGCTTGGCACCCGGTCGGAGATTGCGGGCGAGCTGATTGCGACAGGCGGCACCGACGCGCAGAAGGCCGAATGGCTGCCGCGGATCGCGAGCGGCGAAGTCCTGCCGACCGCGGTGTTCACCGAACCGGATGTCGGATCGGACCTCGGTTCGCTTCAGACGCGCGCGCGCCGCGACGGCGATCATTGGGTGATCGACGGCGCGAAGAATTGGATCACCCACGCCGCGCGTTCGGACCTGATGACGCTGCTTGCGCGCACCGTTCCCGACGCGAAGGGCTATGCCGGTCTGTCGATGCTGCTGGTCCCCAAACCGCGCGGCAACGAAGCCGAACCATTCCCCGTCGCCGGCATGACCGGCAGCGAGATCGAGGTGCTCGGTTATCGCGGGATGCGCGAATATGCGCTGCAGTTCGATGCAATGGTGGCGCCCGCCAATGCGCTGCTCGGCGGCGCCGAAGGGCAAGGGTTCAAACAGCTCATGCGCACCTTCGAGGGCGCGCGCATCCAGACCGCCGCGCGCGCCGTGGGGGTGGCGCGGCGTGCGCTCGAACTCGGGCTCGACTATGCGCTCAGCCGCAAGCAGTTCGGCAAGGCGATCGTCCACTTTCCGCGCGTAGCCGACAAGCTGGCGATGAGCCTTGTCGATTTCACCGTCGCGCGCGAGCTGAGCTATGCCGCTGCGCGCGCGAAGGATTCGGGCAAGCGTTGCGATATCGAGGCTGGGATGGCGAAGCTGCTGGCCGCGCGCGCCGCCTGGACGAATGCCGATGCGGGCCTGCAGATCCACGGGGGCAATGGCTATGCGCTCGAATATGAGATCAGCCGTATTCTGTGCGATGCGCGCATCCTCAATATCTTTGAGGGCGCCGGAGAGATTCAGGCACAGGTGATCGCGCGCGGTCTGGTCGAGGGCCGCAACTAGAGCCAGAGCAGCGGCTGGCGCACCGGGAAGTTGCGCACGACTTCGGCGATCGTGGGATCGGGGTTCAGAGCTTGCCAAAGGTCCAGCCAGTCGCGGCGTTTCCGCGCTAGGCCACCAAAGAGCAGGCTCGGCTGGCGCACCGGGAAGCCGTCCCAATATTCGATGTCGGGCGGCAGCGGCCATTTCGTCTTGTCGGCGATGAACGGCGCCATCCATGCGATCGCGCCGCTGATCGAGCGGCCGTCGGGGGTCGTCCAGTCGACCAGTTCGCGGCCTCCGAGCAGCCATGCCGTGGCGGCAAGCACGTCGAGGTTGAACAATGAATAGGCAAAAGGCTTGGTGCGCGCGAGTTCGAGCGGCTGACGGCCGTCGGGTTCGATCTGGGTCGGGATGATGATCGTCTTCAATCGGATTCGCGCATCGGCAAGGACGTCCGCGCGGCCAAGCAATGCGGCGAAAGACGCCGTCTGGAGCAGCCAGCAGGTGCCGTGATTATTCTTCTCGTCGCGTTCGGTGGTGCCGAAGGGCGATGTTGTGAGCCAGGTCAGATATTCGGCAAACCAGCGCTCGACCTCCTCATGGATCGCGGCGTAACCTGGTGCATTCTTGCGGGCAAACAGCGCGGCGGCGCGCGCGACTTCGACGATCTGCAGCGTGTCGATCACCCCGATCGCGCGGCCGCTATTTACCCCGATGATTGCCTGCGCGTGGTTGAGGTTCGGGTTCATCCGCGTCTTGGGATCGACGAACCATGCACGAAGATGGCGCATCGCGGCGTCGGCGAAACGCGCGTCGCCGGTGAGATCCCATAGCGTCGCCAGCGCGGGCACGGTGCGGCCAAAGGCGATCAGCGAGTCGCGGTGGCCGTCGAACTTGTCGGGGTTCGAGCGCCCGTCGCGGCGGACATAGGGACCGCCGGCGTTCGCCGGATCGGGCCACCAGTAATCGCCCTCGGAATAATAGTCCTGCGGCCCCGCCGGGCTGCGCGGCGCGGGGATCGCGGCGATCGTCCGCGGTTCGGCGCCGAGCAGGGTAGCGGCTTGGGGCAGCAGGCGGCGGCGCTCGATCGTGCGGGTGTCGGGCGCGCGGAACCGCGGCCGTGCCCAAGCTGCCGGGGCAGCGAGCAGGGCGGCAAGAAGCAGCGAGCGGCGCGCGATCATCCCTCGTCCTTATCGCGTGCGATGGCGCAGCAACAGGTCGCCGCTTATCGTGCGCGGATAGGCGCCGGGACCCCAGGCATCGTCAGCGTGCACCAGCAGTTCGTCGAGCATTTCGGCGGGCCAGCCCTGTTCCTTATACGGCCATTCGGCGCCGCGGCCGCGATATGCGGCGACATAATCGGTCGCCCCGCGCAACGAACGTCCCTTTTCTTCGGCGCGATAAAGGTCGACGCCGAGGCACGCCGCGCTGTCGGCGACGGTATAGGCCGCGTCCAGCGCATAGAGCGAATAATGGAAGCTGCGCGTCCGCGTCAGTTCCCTGGGCAGCGCACCCGACGTGTCGATCTGCTGCGCGATCCGCCCCTTTGGAAAGGCGAGGGCGATCCCGCGTGCGATTTCGGGCTTGCGCGCGAAAAGCGCGAAGCGCGCGACTTGCGCATCGTACCACAGGCCGTGGTTGTTCGACGCCTTGCCCTCGGCCTTGCCATTGGCGCTCTTCAGCATCCAGTCGAGATAGTGCGCGAACCAGTCTTCGAGCGCGGTCGTCTCGTCGGGCGTCAGCGCACCCGATGGCGCGATCAGCCCCGCGGCATCGATCACGCCGATAAAGCTGGCGCCGTCGAGCACGCCTTCGGCGCGGCCGTTCGATACGCCGGGCACCGCCTGCGCGAAATTCATGTTCGGGTTCATGCGCGTCGCAGGGTCGAGGAACCATGTGCGGATCACCCGCGCCGCACCCTCGGCATATTTACGCTCGCCGCTGTAATAATAAGCGAGCGCGAGCGTGTCGGCCTCGCGCGTCATGCGGCTCAGCGCGCTGCGGTCGAAGCGGTTGCTTTCGACGTCGGGATTGGTGTCGCCGTCGCGGCGCACATAGGCGCCCTTCGGATTGGCGGGGTTCGGCCACCAGTAACGCGCAAGGCTGACATAGTCGTGGCGGTCGCCCGATACGGGGATGCTGCGCTTGTCCATCACCGAGGCGGGTTTTGCCGCGATCGCCTTGTCGGCGCGCGCGATCAGATCGCGGTAAGCGGCGCCGATCGCCGGATCGGACGGCAGCGCAGCCTTGATGGCCTCAAGGTCGCCCGGACGCAGCGTGAAGGTGCGGCGCCCGTCGAACGAGGCCGAATAGCCCTCGCTCGCCTCGCACGTCGAATCCGGGGAAAAAGCCGCCGCCGCGGACGGAAATGACGCGGCGGCGGCCAGTATAGCCCAAGGGAGTCGGGCTAAAGTCGCTCGCTTCACAGGCGGACCCGGAAGCCGAAGAAATATTGCGGGCCGCTGCGCGACACCTCGGCGATGCTGTCGTATCCGCCCTTGTACATGATATCCTGCGTGTTCGTGACGTTGAGCGCCTGCAGCTTCAATTGGACGTTTTTGGTGATGTCATATTGTGCCGACAGGTTCAGATATGTGCCGCCGCGGATCTCACGGTTGGTGCCGCCGTTGGGCTTGTAATAGCCGGAGCGGTAACGAAGGTTTGCGCGCAGCGAGAGGCCCCATTTTTCGAACCACACCGATCCGCTCGCGGTCCATTTCGACAGCCCGATCAGATTCGCCGGGTCGACATAATCGGCGATGGGCGAGGTATCGGGATATTCGAAATTGGCGAAGGCCCGGTTCACCGATCCCTGCACGCCAAAACCGTCGAGCGGGTCGGGCAGCCACGTAAAGGCATGGCTCGCGGTCGCCTCGACACCATAGAGATGGCGCGTCTCGAGGTCGTTCGACGGCGCAACGGGGTTGATCGTGAAGGTTTCGGTCACCGGCGCTCCGCCGTCGCGAATCGTCGTCACGGTGATGTCCGACGGGATCGGTTCGGAGCGGCCGATCACGGTGCCCTTTGCCCATTTATAATAGCCCGCGACCGAGATCAGCGTGTCCTGCGACGCGTAAATTTCAAGGCTGGCATCGAGGTTCCATGCGCGCAGAGGCTTGAGGTTCGGGTTGCCGGTGGTCGCGTTGAAGATAATGTTGTCGACGCCCGTGGCCGAGGTCGTCGGGTTGAGGTTGACCCCGGCGCCGAAGCTTTCGATCCCCGACCGCGCGATCGCGCGATAGGCGGCGAGGCGCAGCTTGACCTGCTGCGACAGGTCAAAGGCGATGTTCGCCGACGGCAGGAAATAATCGTAACCGCCCTTGGCCTTGTTCGTCTGGAGCTGGCCCGCCGGGTCGACCCCGATCGAATAGGTGTCGCCGACGGTGTCGATCACGATGCGATACGGCTGGCGGAAACCGATCGAGGTGATGTCGGTCTTGACCCAGCGCAGGCCGACGTTGCCACTGAACGGCACGCTGCCGGCGTCGGACGCGAAATTCGCCATCGCATAGGCGGCATAGATGCGTTCGGTAACGTCGATGTCGCTCGGGTCGCGGCCGTCTGCCGGATAGGGCAGCGCGTCATCCGAACCGGCAAAGGTACGGAACAGGCAGTCATTGTCGAACGTCGCCCATTTGGTGACGTTCGTGCCCATGCCCCTCATATAGCTGGTCGTCGTGAACGGCACGCGGCACTGCTGGTTCGCCTGTGTGATCAGCGCGGTCACCTGGGCGGGCGTGCCGGGAATCGTGTTGAGGTCGTTGTTGCGCGCATTGTCGTTCGTGCGCTGGTGATCCGACACGCGCCCGCCGAATTTGATCCCGGTGATGAAGCCGTCGAGTTCGCGGTCGATGTCGAGCCGCGCCGCCCAGATTCGGTCCTTGCGGTCGGTGACGAAGCGGTTGCGCGCATAGACGGCGTTGTTTGCGGTCGCGAGGAACAGGCTCGGGTCGGTGATGTCGAAATTGTCGAACGCGACGACGGGAACGACATCGTCGCCCTCATAGGTCAGCGTATAGCCGACGCGGCGCGTCGATCGCATGCGCGTCTGCTTCTGCGTCTCGGTCCGGTGGCTGTTCGAATAGGAGGCGTCGAACGCGACGTTCCAGCGGTCGGGCGACCAGATCAGGCTCAAACCGCCGCCCAGATATTCCTCGACGCGGCGGCGCGTTTCGAGCTGGTTTTCGAGGTTCGAATTGCCGCGATAGCTCATCAGCGCGCCGGGCGAATAGCCGTTGCTGCCATTGCCGATGATCAGCGGCTGAATCCCGCGCAGCCCCTCGGTGATGCCCAGGACATTGCGATCCTCCAGGCTGTTGCGCTTTGAATATTGGCCGTCGAGCGAAATCTCGAAATCGGGCGACGGGCGCCACTGGATCGCCCCGATCAGGCCGTCGCGCACTTCGGAGGTCGTCTGGGTGCGGAAACTGCGCGACGAATTGGCGAAATAGGCATCGCCTCGCGTCTCTCCGACCACGACGGCGGGCGTACCGGCGCTGCGCGGGCCGGTGGCGAAGGTGCAATTCTGGTTCGCGCCGGCGCCCGTCTGCACTGCGGTCGTGCCAGTCAACTGGAAGGGATTGTTCGCCGAGGTATTACAGAGCTGGAAGGTCGCGTTGGCGTTATAATAATCTTCGGGCGCGGTCGTGTCCTGCCGCTGATAACCGATCGAGATGCCGATATCGCCTAACCCCGTCGTGAATTGGTCGGTGTAGGAAAAATTGGCGCGATAGCCGAGCCCGTCGTGCTGATAGACGTCGTTGTCCTGCGGCTGGAAATCGCCGCGCACTTCGAACTGGATGCGGCGCTTGCCATAATCGAGCGGCTTCATCGACTTGAGCTCGATGACTCCGCCGACGCCGCCTTCGAGGAAGTCGGCACGCTGGGTCTTATAGACGAGCACGCCGTTGACGAGTTCGGACGGGAATTGCTGAAAGGCAACCGAACGGTCGGGACCCGCGGTCGACACCTCGCGGCCGTTGAAGGTCGAGAAGCTCAAGGTCGGGCCAAGGCCGCGCACCGACAGTTCGTTGGCGTTGCCCTTGAAGCGGTCGGCTGAGACGCCCACGATGCGTTCGAGCGTATCGCCCACCGAATTGTCCGGCGTCGCGCCGATCTCGTCGCTGACGAGGCCGTCGACGACGACGTCGGCGGCGCGCTTGAATTCGATCGAACTGCGCTGCGTTGCGCGCGTGCCCGTCACCAGAATCTCATCGCCGCCATCGACCGCTGCGGGCTGTTCGCTTGCGATTTTTTCGGGCGCTTCCTGCGCCTGCGCCGGCAGGGCGGCGAACAGCGCGGCTGAGGCCAGTAGAGCTGCGCGGGTCGGCAAGGCCGATGGTGACTTCATTTCCCTCTCCTTTTTGGCGCCGCCCCTGTTGGCGGCCCTGACCCGGTTGATACCGGTGTCAATTTTAGATGTAATACAACTTGCGAAATGTATTACAACTTTGAGAGGGTAAGTCAATCGCCCGCGATGCAAAGCGGGAATGGGCCGATCAGGTTGGATCGGCCCGTTTCATATCAACGCTTTACGCGCCTTTTCGACAGGTCGTACATTGCAGTGCCGGCGAGCAGATAGGCGCCGCTGCCGTAAAATTGCGTTTCCTTCGCGGACACGCTGTCGGGGCGATCGCCGACCTGCTGGACCCAGCCGAGCATCCCGTCGGGTTGCACGGCGCGCTGCAATGCATCCCATCCGCGCACGGCCGAAGGCTCGTATGTCGTGCGGTCGAGCAGGCCGTTGTCGACGCCCCATGCAAAGGCATAGGTGAAAAAGGCGGTGCCGCTCGATTCGGGCGGTGTGCCGGGGTCGTTGTCGAGCAGCGACGCGGGCCAATAGCCGTCGGCCTTTTGCAGCGTGACGAGTTTCGCCGCCATGTCCTTGAACAATTTTTCGTAATAGGGACGCTGCGGATCCTTCTTGTCCAGCACCTGCAGCACGCGGACGAGGCCTCCCATCACCCAGCCGTTGCCGCGACTCCAGAACAGCTTGCGTCCCTTGGCGTCGCGCATGTCGAAAAAGCGGCTGTCGCGGAAATAGAGCTGTTCCGACGGGTCGAAAAGATAGTCGGTGGTGGCCTTCCATTCCTCGTGCACGAAATCGGCGTAACGTTTGTCGCCCGTCGCCTTGGCTAGGCGCAGCATCGTCGGCGGTGCCATGAACAGGGCATCGCACCAGCACCAGCGGTCGGTGCATTTCGACGTTCCCTTGCCCGGCGCGACCGGAATGAATTCGAGGCTGATCGTCGGGCGATTGGCGAGGACATGGTCGAAATAGGCGCGCATCGGGGCGATCGCCTTCTTGCCCTCGCCATTCTGCGCCGCCCACAGCCACGCCTGCCCGATCAACTGATCGTCGGCGTGAAAGGGCAGGTCGCCCATCTGCCATTTTTCGGCGCGGCCGAGGTCAAGGAGCGGCTTTGCATAAGCCTTGTCGCGGCTTGCGAGTTCGGTGAGTGCGATCCAGAAGGTAGCCTGTTGCCAGTCGCGTACTTCCTGCACGCTTTTGCGCGCGGCGGGCATCGTCGCCCAGTTGGTCCGGTTTGCGAGCTGCCAATCGGCGACGCGGCGCGTCTGCGCCAGGATTGCGGCGGGCCGCGGCATCACAGGCTCGGCGGGCGCCATCGCGGCGGCGGGGGCGGTCATCATCAGGGCAAAGAGGCTCAGCGACATGGCGTTTCCTTTACGGGCGTGAGGGCGATCGACGAGAGGGTGAGGCGCATCGGCGCGCTCGATGACAGCGCGAAGGGCGCTGTGACATGGTCGAGCCGCGCGCCGGACAGGCAGGAAAGCGGGATCGTCAGCGTCTGCCAGCCCTGGCCAGCGATCACGGCGAGGCGAGGGCTGATGTCGAGCCGCGCGGTGCAGCCGGGACCGCAGCGCAGTTCAAGCGTCGCGGGGGCGGTCGGCGCCTGATCGACCTTGAGGTCGATGGACAGCGCGATCGGCCCCACGCCCGACAGGTCGGCGGCGCGCGCGTTGGCGACGATCAATGTTCCGCGCGCCTTGCCCGACCAGTCGATCTCGCGCGCATCCTCCTGCGCGTCGCGGTCGACCGGGCGCACCGCGATCGCGCCATTGTCCGCCGCGCCGCTGATCGCCTGCGGACTGTCGTTGGCGCCGTCGATTTGCAGCAGGCGTGTGCCGACCCCGCGTCCGCGCGCGAATATCGGCCCGGTGAGCGATTGTTCGACGATGATAGCGGGGTCTACGGAGAGCGCGGCGGCAGCGGCGCGGTCAGCGAGTTTCAGTCCGAAGCCGAAAGGATAAAGCGGCTTGTAATCCGGATCGCCGACGTTGAGCGGCGCACCCTTGGCGTCGGCGGGCCATGAGAAGGGGAGTTTTCCCTTGAAATCGGCCTTGCCGAACAGGACGTCGGCGACCCCGTCGCCTTCCGATCCCGGCAGCCATGCCGCGACAAAGGCGTCGGCTGCATTGATGTGGCGATTGACCCACAGCGGGCGGCCCGAGAGGAAGACGGCGACGACTGGAATACCGTCCGTTTTCAGTCGTTTCATGATGCCGAGATTATCGTGCGTGTCGTCGAAATAGAGGTCGGCGCGGTCGCCCTGAAATTCGGCATAGGGATCTTCGCCGAAGACGATGATCGCGGCGTCGGGCTTCGCCGTGTAGCGACCGTCGACCGCCAGCTCCGCGGTGCCGCCACCGGCGATCATCGCTTCATGCACCCCGGCGAAGATCGAGGTCGCGCCGGGAAAATGTTCGGGACGCGTGCCGGTGCCCTGCCAGGTCAGCGTCCAGCCCCCTGACTGCTTGGCGACATTGTCGGCGCCGTCGCCCGCGACAAGGATGCGCGCGCTGGACTTGAGCGGGAGCACGCCATCATTCTTCAACAGGACCAGCGATTCTTGAACGGCTTGCCGCGCGACCGCGCGGTGATCGGGCGCGCCGAGCAATTCGTAGCGGCCGGCATAGGGCCGCATCGACGGCTTGCCCGCTTCGAACAGACCGGCGCGCAGCTTGACGCGCAATATGCGGCGCACTGCGTCGTCGAGCCGCGTCATCGACAGCTTTCCCGACCGCGCGGCGGCGAGCGTCGAGGCATAAAGACCCTTCCAGCTTGCGGGCCCCATATACATGTCGAGCCCCGCCGCGATCGATGCGGGACAATCGGTGGGCGAGCAGCCCGGCACTTTCGCATGGCCGTCCCAGTCGCCGACGACGAGCCCGTCGAACCCCCAGCGCTGCTTGAGCACACGCGTCAGAAGGCTGGCGTTGCCGTGCATCTTGACGCCATTCCATCCCGAGAAGCTTGCCATCACGCTTTGGACATCGGCCCCCAGCGCGGCGACATAGGCGGGCGCATGAAGGCGGACCAGTTCCGCTTCGTCGATCCGGGCATCGCCGCGGTCGCGACCGTCCGCCGTGCCGCCGTCGGCAAGGAAATGCTTGGCGGTGGCGATGATATGCGGACCTCTCAGCCAGTCCTTGTCGCCGCGGCGTCCCTGAATGCCGTGGACGAGCGCGGCGGCGTAGCTCGTCGCGATCGCCGGGTCCTCGCCAAAGCTTTCATAGGTGCGCCCCCACCGGTCGTCGCGTGCGACCGCGATCGTGGGCGCGAAAGTCCAGTCGAGCCCGGTGACGCGCATCTCGATCGCCGTTGCCTGCCCGATCTTCTCCATCAGTGCGGGATTTCGCGCCGCGCCGAGGCCAATATTGTGCGGAAACAGCGTCGCGCCGACGATATTGTTGTGACCATGGACAGCGTCCGACCCCCACATCACCGGGATGCGCGGCAGCGTGCCGTTCGGGCGCATCGATGCGTCATAATAGGCATCGGCGGCCGCGACCCATGCCGACGCGGGGCCGAATTCGTCGCCGCCGGGCGACGAACTGCCGCCGTTGAGAATCGATCCGAGGTGATATTGCGCGACATCGTCGGGGGTCGTGCTGCCGATATCGCCCTGAATGATCTGCCCAACCTTCTGTTCGAGCGACATTGCCGCGATCAACGCGTCGATTCGCGTCTCGATCGCCGGATCGGCGGTGCGTGCGGTTATCGCGGGCCATAGGTCAGGATGCGCCGTGCCCGCCGTGTCGGCGGCAGCGGATGCCGGAGCCGCGAACAACGCGGCAGCGGACAGGCTGGCCACGGCCAAGGCGCGCCAGGCGCTTCGCATCACTTCACCCTCTCCCTCGACCTGTCCGGCTTTTCGTCTTGACACCGGTGACATATGTCTTTCCTTTTGGATCGAGTGTCAATAAGGTTGTCACACAACTAGGCTATTTGGCGGTGAGGGGATAGAATGCCGAAGATCGTGTCAGCCCGGGTGATTTTGACCTCGCCGGGCCGCAATTTCACGACGCTGAAGATCGAATGCGACGACGGGACGACCGGTGTCGGTGATGCGACGCTCAACGGCCGCGAGCTCGCGGTCGCGGCCTATCTGTCCGAACATGTCGTCCCCTGCCTCATTGGGCGCGACGCGCACCGGATCGAGGATATCTGGCAATATCTCTACAAGGGTGCCTATTGGCGGCGCGGGCCGGTGACGATGGCGTCGATCGCCGCGGTCGACATGGCGTTGTGGGATATCAAGGGCAAGGTCGCGGGCCTGCCGGTGTACCAGCTGCTCGGCGGCGCGGCGCGCGAGGGCTGCATGGTCTATGGCCATGCCAACGGAACGACGATCGAGGACACGATCGAGGCGGCGCTCGACTATCAGCGCCAGGGTTACAAGGCGATCCGCCTGCAATGCGGCGTGCCCGGAATGGCGTCGACCTATGGCGTAAGCAACGATCGCTATTTTTACGAGCCCGCGGACAATGACCTGCCGACCGAAAATATCTGGTCGACGGCGAAATATATGCGCGTCGTCCCCGAACTCTTTGCGGCGGCGCGTGAGGCGCTGGGCTGGGACGTCCATCTGCTCCACGATGTCCATCACCGGCTGACCCCGATCGAAGCGGCACGGCTCGGCAAGGATCTTGAGCCGTACCGTCCTTTCTGGATCGAGGATGCCACGCCTGCCGAGGATCAGGACGCCTTTCGCCTGATCCGCCAGCATACGACGACGCCGCTCGCGGTGGGCGAGATTTTCTCGTCGATCTGGGATTGCAAAGCGCTGATCGAAAACCGGCTGATCGACTATATTCGTGCAACGGTGCTTCACGCGGGCGGGATCACGCATATGCGCCAGATCGCCTCGCTCGCCGACCTTTATCAGGTTCGCACCGGCTGCCACGGCGCGACCGATCTGTCGCCGGTGACAATGGCGGCAGCGCTGCATTTGGGGCTGTCGATCCCCAATTTCGGCGTTCAGGAATATATGCGCCATACGACCGAAACCGATGCGGTCTTCCCGCACGCATATAGTTTCGCGGACGGCATGCTCCATCCCGGCGACGCGCCGGGGCTGGGGGTCGACATCGACGAGGCGCTCGCCGAAACCTTTCCCTACGCTCGCGCCTATTTGCCGGTGAACCGGCTCGAGGACGGCACGATGTGGAGCTGGTGATGCGGCCGGCCTTGCTCGCGCTTGCCCTGCTGGTCATGCCGGCCGCGGCGCAGGAGCATACGCCGCTTCGCCCCGCCACAGCGCAGGAGCAGAAAGCGCGCGCGGCGGTTGTGGTCGCCGATTACCGCTTCGACGACCTGCTCTGGGAAAACGACCGGATCGCGCACCGCATTTATGGCCGCGCGCTTGAGCGGGCTGAGCCGCCCTCGTCATCGGGGATCGACGCATGGGGAAAGCGCGTCCGCTGGCCGTTCATGGACCGTCAGCTCCGCACGGGCGATCAGCACGCCGACCATGGCGAGGGGATCGACTTCTATAATGTCGGCACTGGGCGCGGTATCGGTGGGCTCGGCATCTGGTACGACAACAAGCTTTGGACCTCGCGGAACTATGTGCGGCCGAATATCTTGCAATCGGGCCCCGAGGTCGCCGACTTTACCGTTGATTATGACCCCTGGCCCGTCGATACGCTGCGCAGCGTGAGCGAGACGCGGCGCTTCACTTTGCCCGCGGGGACGAATTTTACGCGGATGACCTCGACGATCGCGTCGAGCAGCGAGGCGGAGCTGATCGTCGGGATCGGTATTTCGAAACGGCCTATCAATGGAAGCAAGCTGGGCACGATCAGAAAGGATAGCGCGAATGCACGCATGAGCTGGTGGGGCCCTGCCGAGGGCGACGGCGATAGCGGAAAGGGCCGAATGGCGGCGGCGGTGATTGTCGACCCGGCCGTTTTTGTAGGCTTTGTCGAGGATGCCGACAATTATCTGGTCCTCGTTCGCGTGCAGCCGGGAAGGGCCTTTGTCTATTACAGCGGCGCGGCGTGGGATCGCGGGGGTGATTTTGCGAGCGAGGACGCGTGGAATAGCTATGTCGATACGCAGCGGCCCGATTTCCGGCCCTAGCCAGTTCTGCGGCGCAATGATAACGCAGCATCCATGGCGGTAACCAAGGCGGCGTCGCTGGCGGACGATCTGGTCCAGCGCTTCGAGGAACAGATCGAAACGGGCGAAATGCCCGTCGGATCGCGTTTCCCGACCGAAAAAGAAATCACAGAGACGTTCGGCGTCAGCCGCACCGTCGTGCGCGAAGCCTATTCACGCCTCGCGGCCCGCGGCCTGCTCGTGTCGCGGCGGGGGTCGGGCGCCTATGTTCCCGACGGTGCGCAATATCGCGCGTTTCAGGTCACCGCCGAGGAAATCGGCGAAATCGAAGATGTTTTGAAGCTGCTGGAAATGCGCATGGGGTTCGAGGCCGAAATGGCCGACCTTGCCGCGCGCCGCCGCACCGATGCCGACCTGGCTGCGCTGCGCCGTGCACTCGACGCGATGGAAGAAAGCAGCGATGTCGACGCCTCGGTCGCTGCCGATGCGGCGTTTCATGCGGCGATCGCGAGCGCTACCGGCAATTCCTATTTCCTGCGCTTCACCCAGTTTCTCGGCGTGCGCCTCGTTCCGTCGCGGCGGCTCTATCTGCAGGGCGATGATCCGGTTCAGCATCAACGCTATGCCCATACGATCAACCGGGACCATGAAGCGATCGTCGTCGCCATCGAGGCGGGCGACCCCGTCGCGGCACGTCGCGCAGCGCGCCGGCACATCGAAAAGTCGATCCTGCGTTATCGGACGCTCAAGGAAAGCCGTTAAGTTAACTCGCCTGTGGCTGGCCGAAACGCGCGACACCGGTGGCCGGGAATGAGGCAGGCAGGAAATTAGGCGGCTAGTGACCTTGATTTCGACTCGTGATGCTCTATTCCAACCCCGTGCAAGGCGACCCTGACAACTACATAAGCCTGCTGTCTGCCGCGCAGATCGAAACGTTGCGGCATGTTTACGAGCACAAAAATTCCAAGCAGATCGCCAGGCTGATGAACGTCTCGCCACACACCGTCGATGAGCGGGTGCGGCGGGTGTTAAAGAAACTTAATGTTTCCAACAGAATAGAGGCTGCGCGTATCCTGGCGGTTAACGGTGTCTTCGACCATGTTACCCCTTATCAGCCTTTGACATATCAATTGATCGACCTTGGCGACGTTTCTCCGTCCGACGATGCGGATCCGGGGCGCAGTTCGTTTCGGCGATTTTTCGATATAGGTTCGCCATTTCCTACCGCGTCCCAGCCGGCCAACCGGCACGGGTTGATGGAAAGGATTATCTGGCCGATTTTGATCGCATTTGCGACAATCCTGGCCTTCTCCGCCCTCTATTCGATCCTTGTCGGGCTCGGTCGTGTTCTGACTTGATGCTCGAACGAATGCTGCGGGGGGGAACCGGTAGCATTCTTTTTCAAGGAAAAAGAAGATGCTGAATCAACGAGTTTCTGCAGCGAAGAAGATCGCTTCCGACCTGCACCACGCCGAAGACGCTATCGACGAAGCGATGATCCGTATCGCCCAGCTTGCCGCGACGCTGCCCACGGCGCGCCGCGAAACCAACATGTCGGCGATCGTCGGGCAGGAAGCGATGGCAAAGGTCGCGCATGCACTGGCGGCCGCCGGTGAAGTCCGGCAGCTCTTGACCGACGCGCATCTGGCACTGACGGTGACCCAGAAGGAAGTCGGCCTGGGCACGCGCATGTTCGGTGCGGGCGTCAAGCCGGCTGCCAAGCTGGTCGATGAAGGCAGCAACGATCGCTCGGGCGACGGGGCCACTACGTTCGCGAAGGCCGGTTGATCCGCAAGAAAGGCTGACAGCCACAATGTGGTCCGTCGCGATCTATTATGCTGTTCTGCTCATTACGGTGGCCGTCGCGATCCAACGCGGCGGGCCGCTCGAACGCTGGGCAGCTTATACAGCGTTGATCGCCTCGGTTCTCACCAGTGCCGTGACGCCTTTCCCCACCTGGAACGATATTGAACTGAATATCTTCATCATAGACGTGCTGGTTCTGCTGAGCTTCTGGTTCATCGCCATGAGGACTCACAGTTTCTGGCCTTACTGGATCACCGGATGGCAGCTGATCGCCATCTTCGGTCACATCCAGAAATATATGTTCTCGGAGATATTGGCGCGACCCTATTCGCTCCTCTCGGTCTATATATCGTACCCGATCCTGTTGCTCATCATCTATGCATCGGGATCTCACGGTCGGCGGAACGACGTCACGGTCTGATGTGGCTGCCCAAAGGGCATCTTCACATGCAGCAATTTTCGAACCAAGAAATTGCCGAACTGAAATCACGGGTCGACCAGATCCATCAGCTGCTTGCAGGTCGCGGCGAGGAATCGCCGGCGGCCATGCGCGTCGTCGACGCTGCCGGAACGCCGCTCAAGGCGGGCCTGCTCGACCAGTTGTCGTTCAGTATCCAGATTCGGCGCATCCGCCGTAGCCATTTCGGCACCACCGAAATGTCCGGTCCCGTCTGGGACATGATGCTCGACCTGATGCTGGCGGGCGCACACGGCCGCGTGCTCAGCGCCAGCGACCTTGCAACCGGTGCGGGCGTTCCGTTGTCGTCGGGCTTGCGCATGATCAGCGCGCTCGATCGGCTGGGGCTCGTACATCGCTCGATCGACGAGCGCGATCGGCGGCGTACCATCGTTCGGCTGACTGACATTGGGACCGAGCGGATGGCGAGCTATTTCGAGAAAATCGGCGCCGCCTGGCAGGATGGGCAGACGCTGGCGGCTTGATCCCCCCTTGATCGGGTGCGGGGCCGACTGGTCGCGCGCACCGCACCCGGTCGCCCTTATTCGGTCATTTCCTTTATCATGCGGTCGACTTTGATCATCGCCTCGCGCTTGATCTGGCAGATCCGCGCGGCGCTGACGTCGAGCGTCAGTCCGATCTCATGCAGGTTGAGTTCTTCGAAGAAATAGAGCTGGAGCACCATTTGCTCACGTTCGGAGAGTCGGCCGACACATTGGCGCAGCGCGCCCATCAGATCCTCCTGCTCGCACCGCTCGTCCGCGCTGTCATCCTCGTCGGCCGCCAGGAAGGCGCCGATGTCCGTGAGTTCGTCGAGCGAGGTCGAGCGGCCGTGCGTCGCATTGCGTTCGAGCGCAAAATAATCTTCCGCCGACATGTCGAACGCGACCGCCATTTCGGCAGGGGTCGGCGTCCGCATCAACTGCTGTTCGAGCGTGGCGCGCATTGCGTGGATGCGCTTTGCCGCGACCATCGCCGAACGGCCAACATCGGCCTCCCGGCGCAGTTGGTCGATCATCGCGCCGCGTATGCGGGTCGTTGCATAGGTAGCAAAGGCGAAACCGCGTTCCTCATAGTTGCGGCTGGCCTCGATCAGCGCGATCAGACCTGTCTGGATCAGGTCGTCGAGCTCGCTCGTCCGCGATACGCGCGAAAACACCTGCCAGGCGATCTTGCGGACCAGCGGCGAATATTCCTCGACCAGTGCCTCGACGCTTTCGCCATAGCCGCGCGCACGCGACGTCCGGCCGGTGGCCCCGGCAAACTGCTCGGCGGGCTCAATTCTCATGCGGTTGGTCCTCCATGTGGGCGTCGGGCCCGGACGCGAGGCGGGGCACTTCGGCGCCGATCGTCGCGACGATTTCGGTCTGCTTGGTCGCTGGAATCTCGAGGTAGGAGATGACGGCGACGTCGGGGAAAGTGGCGCGCACAAGGCGCGAAAGGGCGGAGCGGCAAATCGGCGAGGCGACGAGCGCGAAGCTGCGCGTCTGGAGCAGAAGCGGTTCGACCGCTTGTCCGACCTGTTCGATGATCGTCATCGCCATGCCATGTTCGAAGGGCCATTCGGCCGCGGGGTTGGCGCGCACCGCCTGGTTCAGCAGCACCTCCACCTCGGGGCTGAAGGTGACCACGGGAAGCGGCATCCGGCTCGGCACGATCGTCTGCACGATCAGCGCGCCGATGCGTTGGCGCACCGCTTCGATGAGGTCGATCTCGCTCAGTTGCTGGGGCGACAGCGCCACCATCGCCTCGGCGATCTTGCGGAAATCGCGCAGTGGCACCCGCTCGACGAGCAGCGATTTGCAGAGGCTCGCGACGCGCGGCAGCGAATAGCCTTGTGGGCTGAGATTCTGTGCGAGCTGCGGATAATGTGTCTTCAGATTTTCGATCAGCGCCTGCGCGTCGTCGATGCCGAACAGTTCGGCGGCCGAACCGACGATGCTGTTGTTGAGGTGCGTAGCGACGACGGTCGCCGGATCGACAACGGTATAGCCCGCCGCGATCGCGTCATTCTGCATCGCTTTCGGAATCCACAGCGCGTCGAGGCCGAAGGTCGGATCCTTGCACGGACGCCCTGCAACCTTGGTGACAAGATCGCCTGAATCGAGCGCGAGCATTTCGTTCGGGAAGACCTCGTCCTCGCCCACGATCACACCAGCTACCGAGATGCGATAGACGTTGCCGGGCAGCGACAGGTCATCGGTGACCTTCACCGGCGGCACGACAAAGCCGAGTTCCTTCGACAACTGGCGGCGGATGCCAGTGATACGCGTCATCAGCGGCGAACCCTTGCGTTCGTCGACGAGGGTAACGAGCGCATAGCCGATCTCGAGCTGGCACGCGCTCGCGTCGCTGACGTCGGCCCATTCGATATGCGACGGATCGGGTGCCGGGGCGACGGGTTCGGGCAGGTCGGCGACCGCTGCGGCGCTGCGGCGCAACTGCCAGCCGATGCCAAAGGAGAGCGCCGCGGCGGGCAGAATCAGCATCTGCGGCATCGAGGGGACCAGGCCGAGGATGAAGAGGATGCCGCCAACCGCCATCCACACCGTCGGCGAGGCGAACTGGCTGCTGATCTGACCGCTAAGGTCGAACGGCGAGGCGACCCGGGTGACGATCGCGGCGGCGGCGATCGAGAGGAGAAGCGCCGGGATCTGCGCGACGAGTGCGTCGCCGATCGCGAGCGTGACATAGTTGCTACCCGCGTCGGAAAAGCTGAGGCCGTGGCTGAAGATACCGAGGATCAGCCCGCCGACGATATTGACGAACAGGATCAGCAGGCCCGCGATCGCGTCGCCCTTCACGAATTTCGAGGCACCATCCATCGATCCGTAGAAATCGGCTTCGGTCGCCACTTCGACGCGGCGCGCCTTCGCTTCTTCGGGGCTGAGCAGCCCGGCGTTGAGGTCGGCGTCGATCGCCATCTGCTTGCCCGGCAAGGCGTCGAGGGTGAAGCGCGCCGACACTTCGGACACGCGCCCCGCACCCTTGGTGATGACGACCATGTTGATGATCATCAGCACGAAAAAGACAAACAGGCCGACGACATAGTCGCCGCCGATCAGGACCTGCCCGAACGCCTCGATGACATGGCCGGCGGCGGCGGTGCCCTCGTGCCCGTGGACGAGCACGACGCGCGTCGAGGCGACGTTGAGCGCGAGGCGGAACAGCGTTGCGAGCAGCAGGACGGTCGGGAAGGACGAAAAGTCGAGCGGCTTGGCGGCCGACAAAGCGACCATCAGGATCGCAAGGCTGATCATGATATTGGCGACGAAGCTGATGTCGAGGATCAGCGGCGAAACCGGGATCACCATCAAGCCGACGAGGATCAACATCCCAACGGGGAGCGCGGCGGCGCCGGCCATGCGGCCCATGTTGCCGAGGCTGAAGTTGTCGGTCATGCCGCGCCTCCCGAAAGCGACGCGAGCCGCCGATAGGCATCGGCGGCAAAGCCCATCGAGAGCTTCTTGGGCATAGGCTGGATATCCATCATCTGCAGGGGCGGTCTTCCGCCGTTTGCGCCCGCGAGGCCCGCCGAACTGCTCGCCTGCGCGTGCCAGCCCGATGGGGCGAAGGGCTTCATATTTTCGATCTTGCCGCCGTCTTCGAGTTTCACGCGAAAGCGCTCGCGGATCTCGGCAAGACTGCGCATGCTGCCGTCCGGGGCGTAAAAGACCGACCGGTTTGCGGCCGCCGCCTCGGGCATCATCGATGCGCCGGGCTGGTCGGGATTGGTTTCGAGTGCCGTCAGGAATTTGGCGGCGCCGCCGCTTCCTAGGAAATGCGCGAGATAGAGGTCGACCGGTTCGGCGGCGCGGCCGATGCGGCTTTCAAGATAGTCGCGATTGTCGCCGGTCAGCGCGGCGGCCATGCTTGACGATGCCGTCGGATCGTCGCGCAGGTCGAGGATTTGCTGGCGGAGCACCGGATCGGCAACGGTCAGCCGGCCCGACGCGTCGCGGCCGATGGCATCGGCGGCCCAGGCAAGCCCGTGGTTCGCGCCATGGCGGTCGAGCGTCGCGAGCCACGTTTGTTTGGTGAACTGATACAGGCCGCGCGCCGAAGAGGTCGGTGCCTTCGCGGTCGGATTATAGCCGCTCTCGACGCGCGCAACGTCGAACAGATAATCGAAATCGATCCCCGTGCGCGCCGACGCGCTCTGCACCGCATCCATGACGGGTGCGGCGATGCGCGTCGCTGCATTGGGATTGTTGATTGCGTTCATGGTTCTTGGTTCCGCTTGTTCGGCAGAACCAAAAGCAATCATCGTGCCATTTCGTCGAAACGGCAGTTAATTAACATATTATCAGTAGCTTAAAGCCGCTCCGCGCGGACGGGTGCCGCGGATCTCGTGACTCTTGTCAATCCTCTGACGCGTCCAGTTCTTCAGGATGTTGACGCGCATCGCGGCGGCCTCAAGCTGATTGAGCGTCTGGCCCATCAGTGCCCGCGCGCGATGTTCACTCCCCGCGGGAATCGTGACGCCGCGGAACAGGATTACCGCGGTCGCGAGCTCTTCGGTGGCGGCGATAATCGCTCCAGCATCGTGCCCGTCCAGTGCGCCGACCAGATCGTTGAGCCGCGATTGCAGGTCTTCCATCTGTGCCTGCATCATTCGCCCCCGCGGCCGTGGAAGTCTATCATTGCACTCGCGATGATCGCAGGATGCACGCCATAGCTGCCGTTCGCGATCGCGGTACGCAGCGATGCGACGCGCGCGACGTCGACCGGCGGTGCCTGGTCGGCGAGGCTGCTCGCAAGGCGGGTCAAGCGTGCGGTTGGCAGATTGTCCTGCACCGGCTGGAGCTGCGCCGGCGCGCGCATCGCGGTCGTCGCTTCACTGGCGACCCTGCGCAGCGGGCCGGCACGGCCGATGCCACCGACTGGTCCGATCTTGCTGTCACCCGACATAAAAGCCTCCATCCGATGCCGTCAGAAAAGTGACGACGCGGTTCACGAAGGCTTTAACGGATGGTGTACGCGGCGATTAAGGCGACCCGTCGCAAAAAAACAAAAGAAAGGCCCGGCGCCGTCGGAAAGCCGACAGCCCGGGCCAGTGGGTGGGTAGTGAGAGTTGGGAATCAGTCGTCGAGGCGCGCGCGGCCGGGGCCGGTGACGGTCGCGCTGAGCGTCGATTTGGCGTCGCTCCCTCGCAGTGCGATCGTCTCGCCGACGCGGCCGTCCTGCGTTGCAATCGCGGCATAGCTGATCGAATAGCTTTCGGTTTCGATCGTGACGCGGACGTTGTCGCCGCGACGAATGACGGGGGCGCTCGCCGCGGGGCGGGCGAAGCTGGCGGCGACCGGTGAGGCATTGGCGGGGCCGGTCATCGGGACGCGCAGGCGCCAACCGAGCGAGGCGCAGCGGACGGCGAGCGTGTGGGCGTCGACCGCGGTGACCGACGCCTGTTCGGGGCAGCGTGCGAGCTTGATGCGCCGGTCGACGGGGGTCGCGTTGCGGCCCATCGCGTTTGCGACCATGTCGGTCAGCACGTCGATCGTCTGCCAATCCTCATTGCCCTGCTGTGCATGCGCCGCGATTGGGGCGGCGAGCGACAGGGCGGCAGCGCATGCGGCAAAGCGCGCGAGAATGTTACGGGACAAGGTCCATCTCCTTTGGTCCAAAATGGTCGCCCGATAATCTGCAGGAAGCGTGCCAGTCGCGCTTTGGTGCGTCGTTCCACGGCGTGTCGCGCTGCCTCGTCAGATTTTTGACGAGCTTTTAGCGCGGCAAGGACCTTTCGAAGTTAAATATCTGAAAAACATGAATTATTATCTTTTGGCACGGCCATTGCATTATACCTTGGTGTTTTTCCGCGCGTCCGTGCCCAGCGGCCCGAGCCCCGGCGAAAGGAATTTGATGATGGCATCCGAGAAACTCTTTGGCCTGCATGCGACGGCGCTGCAGTTGCGCAGTCAGCGCATGATGATGCTCGCGTCGAACATCGCGAACTCCGCGACCCCTGGTTACAAGGCGCGCGACATCGATTTCGCCAAGGCGCTCGACCTCGCGCAGCAAGGTACCTCGACCGAGGGTGCGATCAGCTATCGCGTCCCGGTGCAGGCGTCGCTCGATGGAAACACCGTCGAAATGGCGACTGAGCAAACCGCCTATGCCGAAAATGCGCTCGCCTATCGCTCCAGCCTGTCGTTCCTCAGCGGCCGCATCAACACGCTTTCGCGCGCGATCAAGGGCGAATGACGATGAACGGCAATTTCTCCGTCTTCGACATCAGTGGTCGCGCGATGTCGGCGCAGCTCGTCCGGCTGAACACCACGGCGTCGAACCTCGCCAACGCGGGGACGGTCGCGGGCAGCGAGGCAGGTGCCTTCCGCTCGCTCAAGCCCGTCTTTCGTACCGTGATGGACGATCATGGCCGCGCGACGGTCCAGATCGACCAGGTCACGACCTCGAAAATGGCGCCGTCGAAGCGCCACGATCCGTCTAACCCACTCGCCGATGCCGACGGCAACGTCTGGGAAGCCGCGGTCGATAGCGCCGCCGAACTGGTCGAGATGGTCGAGACCGCGCGCCAGTATCAAAACAATGTCCAGGTCCTCGAAACCGCGAAGGGCCTGATCAACGAAACCCTCAGGATGGGACAGTAAAATGAGCGTCAACAGCATCACCAACAACAACCCCGTGATCCACCCCAAAGGCACCAGCCAGCAGATGGACCAGGGCGATTTTCTGCGCCTGATGACCGCGCAGCTTTCGCAGCAGGATCCGTTTAACCCGGTCGATAACCAGCAGATGGTCGCGCAGATGGCGCAATTTTCGAGCCTCGCCGGGATCAGCGAGACGAACACGGTGCTTTCGAAGATTTCGGAACAGCTCACCGCGCAGACCCAGCTGCTCAAAGACATCAAGGCTGCTCAGCCTTCGACCCCCACCACGCAGGAAGGATAAGTCCATGTCATTCTATACTTCGCTTTCGGGCCTTAAGGGCGCGCAGACCGACATGTCGGTCATCTCGAACAATATCGCGAACGCCGGCTCGATCGGGTTCAAGCGCAGCAAGGCGCAGTTCGGCGATATCTTCGCCTCGTCGCCGACGCAGTCGACGAAGATGATCGCTGGCCAGGGCACGCGCCTCAACGGCATCACCCAGCAGTTCACGCAAGGGTCGTACGAAGCGAGCGAAAAGACGCTCGACCTCGCGATCGTCGGTGAAGGCATGTTCATCGTGAAGGGCGAGCCCCCGCGTGAAGCCATCACCTATACGCGCAACGGCTCGTTCGAACCGACCCCCGACCGCTATGTCATCGATTCGACGGGCGCGAAGCTGCAGCTTCTTCCGGTCGACGCGAACGGCAATGTCACCAACAATACGCTGGCCGGCGCCTTCGACATGCGCCTGCCCGCGGGGGCTCCGACGGACCCGACCTCGGGTCTCGTCAACGTCTCGATCGGCCTCGATGGTCTCGTCACCGCGACCTTTGCGAACGGGGAAGATCAGGTGCTCGGGAAGGTCGCGATGGCGACTTTCCCGACGATGTCGGGCCTACGCCCGACCGGCGACGCGCACTGGCAGTCGACGGGCGAAAGCGGCCCGCCCACGATCGATGCCGCAACCAATGGCCCGATGGGTGCGATCCGCTCGGGCGCGCTCGAACGCTCGAACGTCGATATCACCGAGGAACTGGTGATGCTGATGTCGGCGCAACGCAACTTTCAGGCGAATGCCAAAGCGATCGAGGGCGCGTCGCAGCTGACCCAGACGATCATCGGCATGCGTTGACGCATCGCTGACCGCCGCCTGCCGGGAGTAATCAGATGGACCGCCTTATCTATACCAGCCTCGCCGCGATGCGGGGCAGCATGTCCCGGCAGACGGCGATCGCCAACAATCTGGCGAACGCCCAGACGCCGGGTTTCCGCGCCGACATGGCGAGCGCGCAGGCGCTGTGGCTCGATGGCAGCGGGCTCGATGCGCGCGCCATGTCGTCCGAGGAAGTGCTCGGCGCCGATATGAAGGCCGGCACCGTCACCCAGACGGGCCGCGACCTCGATATCGCGATGCAAGGTGACGCGCTGCTCGTCGTGCAGGCCAAGAATGGCGAAGAGGCTTATACGCGCCGCGGCGATCTGCAGATCTCGCCAAGCGGGCTGCTCACCACCGGCGACGGCAGTCCCGTGCAAGGGACGCAGGGCCCGGTGACGATCCCGCCCGCCGACGCGATCAATATCGATCAGGAAGGCCGTGTATGGATCGTTCCGCAGGGCGGCGATCCCGAAAACCCGCAGGAAGTCGACCGGCTCCGTCTCGCGACCCCGACTGGGTCGGATATCGCCAAGGGGCTCGATGGCCTGTTTCGCGTGAAGGGCGGCGGCATCCTGCCCGACGATCCCGAAGCGCGGTTACTGACCCGCTCGATCGAAGGATCGAACGTCACCGCCACCACCGCGCTCGTCGAGATGATCGAGGCGAGCCGCAGCTGGGACACCCAATTGAAGATGATCAGCGACGCGCGCGACATGGACAGCGCGACCGCCAATCTGATGCAGCTCCCCCGTTAAGGAGAATATGAAATGAGTATCGGTGCTTTGCACGTCGCGCGGACCGGTCTGGATGCCCAGGGCTTCCGGATGCAGGTGATCGCCAACAACCTCGCCAACGTGAACACCACGGGCTTCAAGCGCGACCGCGCAAGCTTCGAGACGTTGAGCTATCAGATGATGACCGCGCCGGGCGCGCCGTCGACGGCGGAAAACCGTTATGCCACCGGTCTCAATCTCGGTACCGGCGTTGCGCTCAATGGTACCGCGCGCATGGACACGCAGGGCACGTTCCAGACGACGGGCAACGGCCTCGACGTCGCGATCGACGGCGCCGGCTATTTCCAGGTCGAAATGCCCGACGGACGAACCGGTTATACTCGCGCGGGCAATTTCGGCCGCGCCCCCGACGGCACGATCGTGACCTCGGATGGCAAGCCGCTGAGCCCCGCGATCCAGATTCCCGAAGATGCGAGCAATGTGACGATCGGGCTCGACGGCACCGTTTCGGCGACGGGCGCCGACGGCACCGCGCTTGAACTCGGGCGGATCGAAATTGCGCGCTTCGCCAATCCGGCGGGGCTGCAGGCGATCGGCGGCAATATGCTCGTCGAAACGCAGGCCTCGGGCGCGCCGCTTGTCGGCGGCGCTGGTGAGGAAGGTCGTGGAACGCTGCGTGGCGGCATGCTCGAAGGATCGAACGTCAATGTCGTCGAGGAACTCGTCGACATGATCGAGACGCAGCGCGCCTATGAGGTCAATTCGAAGATGATCTCGGCCACCGACGAGATGATGAAAAATGCCTCGCAGACTCTCTAAACTGGTGATGCTGACCCTCGCGCTGGCGCCCATGACGGCGCTCGCGAAGGACAAGCTGCCGCCCGATGCCTTTTCGGTTTCGATGCCGGCACCGCCGGCATCGCCGCCGGCGAATGGCTCGATCTTTCAGGGCAGCTATGTCGCGCTCACCTCGGGCGGCCGCGCAGGCGCCGTCGGCGATATCGTCACGATCCAGCTCGTCGAGCGCACGGCGGCAACGAAGAGCAATGCCGCCGGCACACAGCGCGACGGCAGCATCGGCCTGACCCCGCCGACCACTGGTCCGCTGTCGCTGTTCAGCCCCAGCGATATCGCGGCGGGCGGCGGTCAGCAGTTCAAGGGCAAGGGCGATGCGTCGCAGTCGAACGCGCTGTCGGGGGAAGTCAGCGTGACGATCGCCGCAGTCTATCCGAACGGGACGATGTTCGTGCGCGGCGAAAAGCTGCTCACGCTCAATCGCGGCGACGAACGCGTCCAGATTTCGGGGATCATCCGCGCGATCGACATCAGCCCCGACAACCGCATCCTGTCGACGCGCGTAGCCGATGCCAAAATCCGTTACGTCGGCAAGGGCGAGATCGCCCGCGCAAGCCAGCAAGGCTGGTTGCAGCGCTTCTTCTCGATCATCAGCCCGTTCTAACAGAGGAATTTGAAGTGACCCAGCGTCCGACCCTGTTCACCCTTTTTGCGCTCCTCGTCGCGAGTCTCGCCTTTGCGGCGCCCGCGCACGCTGAGCGCATAAAGGATATGGGCCAGTTCCAGGGCCTGCGCGCCAACCAGCTCACCGGCTACGGCATCGTCGTCGGCCTCGCGGGCACTGGTGACGACAGCCTCGATTATTCGACGCTGGGCATGAAGGGCGCGGTATCGCGCTTTGGCCTGACCTTGCCGCCGGGGGTCAATCCGGCGCTCAAAAATGCCGCGGCCGTGATGATCACCGCCGAACTGCCGCCCTTCGCCAAACCCGGTCAACGTCTTGACGTCACGGTGTCGGCGATCGGCAAGTCCAAAAGCCTGCGCGGCGGCACGCTCGTGCTCGCGCCGCTTTATGGCGCCGACGGCCAGATTTATGCGATGGTGCAGGGCAATCTCGTCATCGGCGGGCTCGGCGTCGATGCCGCCGACGGGTCGAAGCTGACGGTCAATGTGCCGTCGAGCGGCCGCATCGCGAGCGGTGCGACGGTCGAACGCGCGGTCGATACCGGCTTTGCGACTTCGAGCTATCTGACTTTCAACCTGCATCAGTTCGATGCCACCAATGCCAAGCGGGTGACCGATGCGATCAACGCCGCGCTACCCGGCTCGGCATCGATGATCGACGGTGCCAGCATCGCCATTCGCGCGGCGGGCAGCGGTGACGAGCGCATGCGGCTGATCTCGCAGATTGAGAACCTTGGCGTCCAGCGCGCCGAGCCTCCTGCAAAAGTAATTGTTAATGCGCGCACCGGAACGGTCGTTATCAATGGCGCGGTCCGCGTTGGCACCGCGGCGGTCACGCAGGGCAAGCTCACCGTCTCGATCAAGGAATCGCCGACGGTCGTGCAACCGGCTCCATTCAGCCGCGGTCAGACCGCAGTCGAACAGTCGAGCGATATCAGCGTCGAGCAGGACTATCGTCCGGTGATGCTGGTCAAGCCGACCGCTTCGCTTTCTGAACTCGTCGATGCGATCAATCGCATGGGCGTTCCTCCCGGCGACCTTGTCGCCATTCTCGAGGCGCTGAGCCAGGCCGGCGCACTCACTGCGGAACTGGTGATCATATGACGAGCTCCATTTCTTCGATCGGTGCCACCCCGTCTCCCGCTGCCGCGGGCGGCGGCGATGGCGGGCTGCGCAAGGCGGCCGAGGCTTTCGAAGCCGTGATCCTGCGCCAGTTGATGGCCTCGATGCGGCAGGCGAAGCTTGGCGACGACATTTTCGGATCGAGCGCGACCGACAATTTTCGCGAAATGGCCGACGCGCGCACTGCCGACAGCCTGGCCGCGATGCGCCAGTTCGGGATCGCCGACATGGTCGAGCAGCAGTTTCGCGGCCAGCTTGCCGGTCTCGCTGGTCGTGCCGGGGGAGGCGTGCAATGAGCGACCTTCTCGGCATCGGCTATAGCGGGCTCAAGGCCTATTCGCGCGCGCTCTCGACGATCGGCGACAATATCGCCAACGCCCAGACGCCCGGATATGCGCGGCGGCGGCTTGAGATGATGGAGGCCGTCGGCGGCGGCAACTCGATCTTCTATCGCGGCAACACCAATCCCGGCGGGGTCGACATCCGCGGTCTCGATCGTTCGGTCGACGGCTGGTTGATCGAAGATTCGCGCATCACTTCCGGCGATGCTGAACGTTCGGGGGTAAAGCTCTCCTGGCTCGACAAGGTCGAAGGCGCACTCAGCGACGAAACCAATGGAATCAAGACCGGGCTTACCAAGCTCTATACCACGGCCGACCAGCTGACCTCCGATCCAACGAACCGGACGCTGCGCGCGCAGTTCCTGCAGTCGGTCGACGATATCGCCTCGGGTTTCCGTACCGCCGCGAACCAGCTCGACAAGATGGGCGAGGGGATTGAGGGGGCGGCTGCGAGCGGCGTCGACCAATTCAACGCAGACCTCAATGCGCTCGAACAGATCAACGTCGGGCTGCGCAAGGCGCGGCCGGGTTCCACAAACGAGGCGAGCCTGCTCGACGAACGCGACCGGCTGCTCGACAAATTGTCGTCGCAGGCGGGCGTCAGTCCGACGTTCGACAATAATGGCGCGGTGACGTTGCGCGCGGCCGGATCGGGCGACCTGCTCGTTGGCGGCGGCGTGGTGAACCCGATCTCAGTCACTGCGGCGCCCGACGGCCGCCTGTCGTACAGCGTAGGTGGTTCGCCGCTCGCGATCTCGACGGGCTCGCTCGCCGGTCTTGCGGAGGGCGCGAACCATGTTGCCGACCAGCGAGCATCGCTCGATACGATGGCGACGCAGTTCGCGAGCCAGCTCAACGCCGCGCATCAGGCGGGTACCGACGCCAATGGCAATCCGGGCCAGCCCCTGTTCACCGGCACCAGCGCGGCAACGCTGACCGCGACGGCGCTGGCTCCCGATCAGGTGGCAGCGGCCAACGCATCGGGCAGCAACGGCAATATGCTGGCGCTCGGTACGATGCGCGGCGCGAACGATCCCGAAGCGCGCTGGTCGGGACATCTCGCGACGCAGGCGCAGGCCGTTTCGTCGGCGCGCGCGCAGGGCGCCGCCGCAGCAACGCGCGCCGATGCGTCGGCGGCTGCGCGCGATGGCGTCAGCCAAGTCGATCTGGATACCGAAGCCGCCGAGTTGCTGCGGTTCCAGCAGGCCTATTCGGCCGCCGCGCGGACGATTCAGGTCGCGCGCGAAACGATGCAGACGCTCCTGAGCTCGCTGTAAGGAAGGCAGGATCATGATCAACGCCGTGGGCAATCGCATGACGCGCGAAATAGCGCGCCAACAAAAACTCGCCGATGCGCTTGAGCGGACGCAGATCCAGATTTCGGGCGGCAAGAAACTGCTTCGCATGTCCGACGATCCGGTTGCGGCGCGGCGCATCGCGACGATCGGCACGACCCAATCGAGCATGTCCGCATGGTCGTCGAACATCAATTCGGCGTCGGCGCTCGTGTCGCAGGCCGACGGCGTGATGAAGTCGGTGACCAATCTGATGACGCGCGCGCGCGAGCTGACGATTGCGGCGTCGAGCGATACGGCGAACCCCGCTGACCGCGCGACGATCGCCGCCGAGCTTGGCACGATTGCCGACGAACTCGACGCACTCGCGGCGACGCGCGATTCCAATGGCGAACCCGTATTCGCGACGGGCACCGCCCGTGTGATGCGCTTCGATTCCGACGTGACCTTCGCGCCGGTTCCTTCGGCAGCGGATGTTTTCGTTATCGGCGGGAATAGCCTTTCCACCGGCATCCGCGATGCCGCCACGGCGGTGGCTGCTGGCGACAAGGCCGGGATGAGTGCCTCGATGGGCGCTCTTGCCACTGCCATCGGTCATGTCGCCGACAAACATGCCGAAATCGGCCTGGCGGGCGGGCGGCTCGATCGCATTGGCGACGGGCTCGCGGTGCGCGGGATCACGCTCAAGGACGAACGATCGGATATCGAGGACACCGACCTCGACGTCGCGATCGCGCAGCTCAATGCGCAGGATCTGACGCTGCAGGCGGCGCAGGCGGCCTTTGCAAAGATCAACCGCCAGACCTTGTTCGATATTTTGAACTGACGCCCCTCAACTTTGCGGCGTTGCTGCCGTTAATCATCAAGACGCCCTGAATTTGCGGAGGCCGGCCTCGACAGCCGGTTCCTAATGGAGTTGCTCGCACATGTTTCCCGTTGTCGGCATTGTCGTACTGATCCTGCTGGTCTTCGGGGGCTTCGCGCTGACCGGGGGCAATCTGGGTCCCGTCATGCACGCGCTGCCCCACGAGATGCTGATCATCGGTGGCGCCGCGCTCGGGTCGCTGATCATCGGCAATTCCGGCGCTGACCTGAAGGCACTCGGCGGCGGGCTCGGCAAGGTTTTCAAGGGCCCGCAGTACAAGAAGCAGGATTATCTCGACTGCATCCTGCTCGTCTCCACCTTGATGAAGATGATGCGCACCGAAGGGCCGGTCGCGGTCGAGCCGCATATCGAGGATCCGAAGAACTCGACGATCTTCCAGCAATATCCCAAGCTTCTGAAGGACGATACGCTGGTCCACCTGATTTGCGATACGCTGCGCCTCGTCGTCGTATCGTCGGGCACGCTTGATCCGCACGCGGTCGAAGAGGTGATGGACAATGCGCTGAAGAGCCACAACCATCATTCGATGAAACCTGCCGAGGGCCTGCAGAGCCTCGCCGACGCGCTGCCCGCACTGGGCATCGTCGCCGCGGTGCTCGGGGTCGTGAAGACGATGGGTTCGATTGACAAGCCGCCGGCGATCCTCGGCGGGATGATCGGTTCGGCGCTCGTCGGCACCTTCCTCGGCGTGCTTCTCGCCTATGGTCTCGTCGGCCCGTTCGCGACGCGAGCGAAGTCGGTGATCGAAAGCGACAACGCCATCTATCACACCGTCAAGCAGCTGATCATCGCGTCGCTCCACGGCCATCCGCAGCCGCTGGTGATCGAGGCTGCGCGCTCGGGTGTCGACCACAGCAACCAGCCCAGCTTTGCCGAAGTCTTTGACGGAATGCGGGGTCGCTGATGGCCGCGCGTCCCAACATGCCGCGGCCGATCATCGTCAAGAAGGTGATCCAGGAAGCGCACGGCGGCCACCACGGCGGCGCGTGGAAGGTCGCCTATGCCGACTTTGTCACCGCGATGATGGCCTTCTTCCTGTTGATGTGGCTGCTCGGCGCCACGAACGAAAAGCAGCGCAAGGCGCTTGCCGACTATTTCGCGCCGACGATCGTCCAGAGCAAGCAGGACACGGCTGGGTCGAACGGCCTGTTCGGCGGCGACTCGCTCGTCTCGGTCGACAAATATCCGCACGGTGCGGCGCAGACGGGGACGCGCGCGATGACAATTCCGCGCGACGCCGACGGCGGGCCGCGCGAAGCGTCGGGCCGCGAGCGTGCGAGCGACAAACAACGTTTCCAGCGCCTCGCGCAGACGCTGATGCAGCAATTGCAGAGCAAGGGCGACCTCAAGCGTCTCGCGCCGAACCTCCGCTTTACCGAAACCCTCGAGGGGCTGCGTATCGATGTCATCGACGACGCCGATTTCTCGATGTTCGTGATCGGCACCAGCCAGTTGACCGCGGACGGCGCGCGGCTGTTCAGCGAAATCGCCAAGCCGGTCGCGGCCGTATCGAACCAGGTGATGATCCGCGGCCATACCGATGCCGCGCCCTGGTCAGCGAAGTCGGGCACGAACAACTGGCGCTTGTCGGTCGACCGCGCCGAGGTCACGCGTCACTATCTCGAGTTCCGCGGCATCTCCTCAGGCCGCTTCTCGCGTATCGAAGGGGTCGCCGATCGGGAGCCCTATGTCCCCTCCGACCGATTCGATCCGCGCAATCGCCGCATCTCGATCACGCTCGGCTGGCGATCCGCTGGAGACAATTAGTGCCAGTTTGGCAGTATATCGACGTTAGTTAACGCGATTGCGCGACAGATGCTGCCAAACTGGCAATATCGCTTTGTTATGAATGACTTAGCTAACGGCCGATAAGCTTTTGTTTACCAGTTTCGTCAATTCCTGAATCCATCGAAGGGGCACCGAGCGGGCGGTGCGGTGGAGACCAGAATGACTGTGGGGCATAACAATAATCCGGCGCTCGAAGCGCTGATCATCGGCACGAGCGCGGCGGCTTGCCGGCTGCGCGAGATGATCCGCCGCGTGGCGCGTTCAAACGCCTCGGTGATGCTCTGCGGCCCGTCGGGCTCCGGCAAAGAACTCGTCGCCCGTGCGATCCACGACGAAGGCGCTCGTTCGGGCAAAGCCTTTTCCGCGATCAATTGCGGCGCGATCCCCGGCGAACTCATCGAATCCGAATTGTTCGGGCATGAAAAGGGCAGCTTTACCGGCGCCCATGCCCGCCGCATCGGCCATTTCGAAGCGAGCGAGGGCGGTACGCTCTTCCTCGACGAAATCGGGGACATGCGTTTCGACATGCAGGTGAAACTGCTCCGCGTGCTTGAAGACCGGACGATCGTCCGCGTTGGCAGCAGCGAGGTTAAGGCCGTCGACGTCCGCGTCATCTCGGCCACCCATCAGGATCTCGGCGCTGCGATCGCCGATGGCAAATTCCGCGAAGACCTGTTCTTCCGGCTCGGCGTGGTTGTGCTGCAGGTCCCCAGCCTTGCCAGCCGCGCCGAGGATATTCCGGCGCTCATCCGTCACTTCCAGCGCAACATGACGGCGGAGACCAAGTGCCGCTATGACGATGCCGCTATGGCGCTGCTGATGCAGCACGCTTGGCCGGGCAACGTCCGCGAACTGCGTAACTTCGTGGAACGCGCCAGTGTTCTCCATGGCGGCGAGACGCTCGGTCTCGAAGATGTCGTCATCCTTCTGAACCCCACCGCAGCGCTTGCGCCGCGGCAGGCTGTCCCCAGCAGCCCTGCCGCGGTGCAGGCCAGCGCGGAAGACTTTGCCGCCGCGCCCTTCGCTTCGGCCGCGCCGCAGACGAAGACGCCGGCGCCGGGGCGCCCGATCGACCTCAAGCGTGAGATCGAGACAATCGAACTCGAACAGATCCACGTCGCGCTCGACCTTGCCGATGGCATCATTTCGGAAGCTGCGCGTCTCCTGACGCTGAAGCGCACGACGCTTATCGAAAAGATGCGCAAATATGGGGTTCACCAGCAGGCTGCCTGACCGGCCTTGCGATACGAGTTTCAGCACCCGCTGGAAAAGGGAGCTCTGGTCCGCTCCCGCACCACCCGGCCGCCCGTCCCCACCTTGGGCGGCCGGGTAACCAGCGGGCTCGCAAGCCCACAAACGGCAACGGCCCGCTCTTTCATTAGAAAGGGCGGGCCGTTTTGCCGTCGGCTGATCGGGTCGGTGTCAGCGGAGCTGGCGCCAAGCGGCACTGATCGTCAGAATTCCTTCGAGCAGCTCGGCCAGCCCCTCGGCGCTGTTCGCCGCCACGGCATCATCAAGCTTGCGTCGCATGCTGCGATAGACGCGCGATAGAGCCGTCGCGACATCGCCGCCTTTGTCACGGTCGAGATTGACGTCGAGGCCGATCAGGATTGCACGGGCGCGATGCGCCGGCTCGGTCGCCGAAATACGCTGCCCCTGGCGTACCATCGCCCCGAGCACGCCGACGGCGGTCTCCAACTCGTCATAGAGCATGGTGACGAGTTCGACGGGGTCGGCGGCCGCGGCGCGACTTTCGTTCTGCAATCGGCGGTAAAGCCCGGTCGCCCGGACGGTTGAGGCTGTAGCGGTCACGTCGGAGGCCTTTAGTCGTTACCCTGGTTCGACCAGAGCTTGATCTGTTGTTCGAGATAGGATTGCGTGGCCTTGAATGCCGCAAGCTTGGCTTCGAGCGTGCCATATTGCTTCTCGAGCCTTTTTTTGTACGCGGACTCGCGTTCCTCGATCTTTTCGAGCTGGTCGGCGAGATTTTCCTTCTTGGCATCGAGCGATTTCGACACGCGGTCAATCGCGCCGTTGGTTCCGACTGCCTTGTCCCGGATCGCATCGAGCGCAAAGGCGATGCCCGGATCGGTGGTTTCGGTGTGCGTTGCATCGCGGCGCGGATTGAACAGCGCCTCGACCGCCCCCGCGTCGCTGGCGAGCACCTTGTCGAGCTTGGCGTTGTCGACGGAGAGCAGGCCCTCTTTCGTCGTCGAAATGCCGATATCCGACAGTTTGTTAATCGTGCCGTGGCTTGACAGCACCTTATTGACGAGGCTGCCGAGTTCGCGTTCGAGTTCGCGGAGCGAAGACCCGGCGCCCGAGATATTCGAGGCTGCGACCAAGCTTTTCTTGAGCTGGTTATAGACCGAGACGAAATCGCCGACGGTCTGCTTGATCATGTCGAGCGGCCGGCTCGCGCCGATGTCGACGCCCTGTCCGGGGGCTGCCTTTTTCAGCGTCAGCGACATGCCCGGAACGACATCGTCGATGATATTGCTCGCGCGGCTGAATGCCACTCCGTCGATCGTGAATTCAGCGTTCGCCGCAGTCTGGCCGACGGTCATGCCGCCGCTGGTCGAGAAGGCGGCGAGTCCCGGATCGGCACCCGCGTCGGCGGTAAGCGTAAAGGCGCCGACGTCGCCCGTCGGGCCTTTCAGGATCAGGCGCTGGCCGCCTTCGTCGGCGATGATCGACGCCGTGACGCCGGCTCCGCTCGCGTTGATAGCATTGGCCAGCCCGTCGAGGCTGTTGTTCGTCGCGTCAATGGTGATCGTCTTGGCGACGCCTCCGACGGTCAGCGTCATCGTCCCCGCGCCGATCGCGGCAGTGCGGTCGGCGACGACGCCCGAATAATTGGTCTGCGCACGCGCGAGCTGGTTCACCACGACGGTCGCGGCAAAGCTGTCGGCGGAAAGGCCGGCGCGACTGGTGGCGCTGAGCACGCTTTCGTCAGAAACCGTCGGCGTGCTGCGGAGCGTGCCGTCGCTGACCATCTGGCCCAGCGAATTGGCAAACCCGTCGAGGTCCGACCGCGCCTGCGCAAGCGCGCTGATGCGCGTTTGATTCGCCTGCGTCAGTTCGGTCATGCGCTTAATCTTGGGATCGCGCGACGCATTCGACAGGTCGGTGACAAGCTGTTTGACGTCGAGGCCGGACCCGAAGCCCAGGCTGTTGGCAATTGAACTGACCATGGCAAATATCCTTCGCACTCCTTAACGGCGGTGCGCGGGGAAGATTAAGCCTGTCGGCGACCCTCGGGATCGAAACGATGCGACGGCGGGATATCGACCGCGGGCTGCGTGAGCCCTTCGGCGGCGGCGCGCTCAAGCTGGAACACGAAGGCGAGCACGGTCGCAACCGCGACGAAGAGTTCCTCGGGAATCACGCGGCCAGCGCGTGCGGTAAAATAGATAGCACGCGTGAGCTGGGGATATTCGAGCATCGGGACGCCGGCGGTTCTTGCGAGCTCGCGGATCGACAGCGCGACATCCCCGCGCCCGCGTGCGACGACGACCGGGGCCGCGTCGTCCCCTGGGCGATAGCGCAGCGCGACAGAGAAATGCGTCGGGTTGGTCAGGACGACGGTCGCCTCCGACACCGCCTTGCGCGCCGACCCGCTCAAAATCTCATGCGCCCGCTGGCGCTGTGCCTGCTTGAGTTCGGGCGCGCCATCGGACTGGCGCATCTCCTCCTTGATCTCCTGCTTGCTCATCATCAGCCGCTTGTTGCGCTGGAACCATTGCACCGGCACGTCGATCAGCGCGATGACAACAAGGCCGCCCGCGAGGGTCAGCATCGCATGGCCGATCGCCTTTCCAGCGAGGCCGATCGCGGCCATCAGGTCGGCCTGCGCCATCGACATGATCGCGGGCAGGCTGTTCTGGACCAACCAGTAACCGATCGTACCGAGCAGGAGCACTTTCGCCAGCGCCTTGCCGAGCTCGGTCGCGCCCTGCATCCCGAACATGCGTTTTAGGCCGCTCATCGGGTTCATCCGGTTGCCCTTGAAACCCAGGGCTTTGCCGCGCCAACCCATCGAGCCGAGCATCGCCGGACCCGCGACCGCGGCGCCCAGCGCGAGCGCGAACAGGCTTGCCAGCGGCAGCAATATCTCGACTCCGTTGCGCATCAGCGCTTCGCCGGGAGCGAAGTCGGCGACGTCGGCGGCTGTCAGCGTCAGCCCGCGACGGACGAGGTCGCTCGCCGACTGGACGAACCAGCCGCCGGCGGCGACGATCCAACCCGCGGCGGCGAGCATCATCAGCGCGGTCGCCAGCTCGCGCGACATCAGCACATCGCCTTCGCGGGCCGAATCGGTGAGCTTCTTTGCCGTCGGCTGTTCGGTCTTCTGGTCCTTGTCGCTGCCTTCCGCCATCGATCAGATCCCCGCCACCATTCGTGCGGCGTCGAGAGCGTCGGACAGGATATGCGCGACCGCCTCAGCCATCGCCGGCGTCGCTACCCCAAGAAGGACGATCCCCGCGAGCAATGTCGCGGGAATGCCGACCGCGAACAGGTTGAGTGCGGGTGCTGAGCGGCCGATCACGCCCATGATGATCTGGACCAGGATCAGCACGAATCCGACCGGCATGGCGATGGTCAGGCCCGCCGCGAACATCAGGCTGCCGAAGCGGATGACGCCGCCGATCGCGTCCCACGACGGGAAGGCATTGCCGGGGGGCAGCGCAGTATAGCTGCTCACCACGATGTCGATCAGCAAGAGATGGCCGTCGGCGGCGAGGAACAGCGCGGTCGCCATCATTGATAGGAACTGGCCGATCGCCGAACTTGACGCGCCGCTAAGCGGATCGACCATCGACGCGAAGCCAAGCCCCATCGCGTTGCTGATCACTTCGCCCGCGAGCAGCGCGGCGGCAAGACCCATCTGGAGTACGAAACCGATCGCCAGCCCGATCACGACCTCTCCGATGACGAAGAAGAAGCCCGGTACCGAGACGATACCCTCGGGCGGTAGCGCCATGCCCGATGCCGCAACCGCCGGCACGCCGACCGCGAGTGCGATCACCAGCCGCAACTGCACCGGCACGCTCGTCGCGCCGAACACCGGTGCGGCGATGAACGCCGCGCCGGGACGAATCATCCCCAGCATCCACAGCTGAAGCATCGCCTCGATGTTCGGGATGTCGGCGGGATTCATCCCTGGATTACTTCACCAGGCTGGGGATCTGCGCGAAGATTTCGCGGGTGAAATCGGTGAGCAGAACAAGGATGCTGCCGCCGAAAATAGCGAGGCAGATCGCCGCGACGATCAGCTTGGGTACAAAGGTCAGCGTCTGTTCGTTGATCGATGTCGCAGCCTGTACCATGCCGAGCAGCACGCCGATGACGAGCACCGGCAGCAGCAGCGGCGCCGAGGCGAGCGCGAGAATCCACAGCGACTGCTGTGCCACCCCAATGAAATAGTCAGCCTCCACGCCGCTAACTCACAAAAGAGGAAGCGAGCGATCCCATCGTCAGCGCCCAGCCGTCGACGAGAACGAAGAGCAGCAGCTTGAACGGCATCGAGATGATCGTCGGTGACAACATCATCATACCCAAGGACATCAGCGCCGAGGCGACGATCAGGTCGATGACGAGGAAGGGCAGGAAGATCAGGAAGCCGATCTGGAACGCGGTCTTGAGCTCGCTGGTAACGAACGCCGGCAGCAAGATCGAGAAAGGCACGTCCTTCGGGCTCGCATAGGTCGGCGCTTTCGCGATTTTGGCGAACATCATCAAGTCGGTCTTGCGCGTCTGCTTCATCATGAAACCGTGGAGCGCGGTGCCCGAGCGCGACACAGCCTCGCCGATGTCGATCTGTTCCTGGCCATAAGGCTCGATCGCGACGCGGTTCACTTCGCTGATCACGGGTTGCATCACGAATAGCGAGAGAAAGAGGCTGAGGCCCACCAGTACCTGATTCGGCGGCGTTTGCTGTAGCCCGAGCGCGTGGCGCAGAATCGACAGCACGATGATGATGCGTGTAAAGCTGGTCATCATGAGCAGCAGCGACGGCAGCACCGTCAACAGGCTCATCAGGACTAGGATCTGGAGCGACAGGCTCAGCGGCCGACCGTCGCCGCCGATTTCGCTCACCGCGCGATTGAGGCCGTCCGCCGCCTGCGCCCAGGCAGCAGGCGCCGCACAAAGCAGCGCGGCGCCGCCCGCGAGTGCGGCGGCGCGCAGCCAGAAGCGGCGATCAGTCCGCATGGAAATCGCCCTGGCTGTCGTCGGCGATGCGGGTAATCCCGTTACGCGAAACCGCGATCAACACGCGTTGTCCCGCGAATTCGACCACCGCGAGCTTCGATCCCGGGCCGAGCGGAAGCACGTCGATCATTTCGACTGCGCGCGTCTTTGTGGCGCCGCCGACGAGCGGTACGCCCATCTGGACGCGCTTCCACAGCCACAGGCTGCCCCACGCCATGCCGCCGACGAGCGGCAGCAGGATGAGCAGGCGGAGGATATATTCGAACATCAGCCTCTCCGCTCGAAACCTTCGAGGCCGCGTGCGGGCGCGACGACTTCGGCAACCTGAATGCCATAGCGGCCGTCGACGCTGACGATCTCACCCTTCGCGATGAGGGTGCCGTTGGCGTAGATGTCGAGGAGGTCGGTCGCGGCGCGGTCGAGTTCGATCACGCTGCCCTCGTCGATCGCAAGCAGTTCGGAAAGCGTCATCGACGTCGATCCAACCTCGACCGACACGCGCAGCGAGACGCCGGCAAGCAGGTCGAAATTGGGCGCGGCAGCAATGCTCTTGTCGCGCCGGTCGGCGCGCGCCTTCGGGGCGTCGCTGATATCAGTCATTGTCCGGTCCTTTTTCGATATGGTCTATCATGATCGCGGCATTGCCATTGGCTTCGCCGATGCTGCCGAGCGCGAAGCTGCGTCCGGCGACGGTCACCGGCACATGGCGCGGCATGGTAAGCGGGATGATGTCGCCGACCTCGAGCGCGAGCAACTTGACGAGGCTGATCTCTGGACGTGCGAGCACCGAGCGGACCGGCATGCGCACGTCGCGCAGCGCCTTGTCGAGCGCGCCCGCCCAAACAGGGTCGCCGCCGCCATTCGCCTGCATGTCGGGAAGCAGTTCGTCGCCTGCGATCCCCCGCAGCGCGGCGACGGGATAGGCGCACATGATCGTCCGTCCCTCGAACGGCGCGCCGCGCAGCGTGAAGCGCTGGACGAACAATTCATCGTCGGCGCGTACTGCGGCGAGCTTTGCGGGGTCGGCGGTGACGCAATCAAGTTCGGGTTCGATCGCAAGCTTGCCGCGCCATGCGGCGGCAAGTTGCAAACCGATGTCACGGCCGAGACGTGCTGCGAAGCGATCCTCGGCGTCGGTCAGTTCCTCGCGCTCGGCGGCGAGCTGGCCGCGACCTCCGTAGAAGATGTCGACCAGCTGGAGCAGCAGCGAGCGCGACCCTGCGAGCAGCACCGGGCCCTTGAGCGGCGGTGCATGATAGCGCCAGAAAATGGCGGGGGCCGCGGACGCGCTCCACTCGGCAAAGCTCATCTGTTCGGCGCCCGACCGTTCGACCTGGATCGCCGGCGCGCCGAGCGCGCGGACGAGATCGCGCAAGCTGCGCGCAAACTGGTTCGCCACGCTCTCAAGCGCGGGGAAGGCATAGCCGTCCGCTGCTCTGCGCAGCAGCAGCGACTCTTTGGTGTCCGCAGGTGCGGCCGCAGCTGCGGCCGGTGCCTTCACGGCTTTGACGGTTTTGGTGCTGGTGGTCACTGAATCACCAGGCTTGTGAAATAGACATTGTCGATACCCCCGAAACCTTCCTTTTCACGCAGCACATCGTTGATTGCGGCGGTCAACTGACGTTGAAGCCGCTGTTTCCCCTGTGATGTGGAGAGCAGAGCCGGATCCTGTTCGGCGAGCACCATTAGCACGACCGAACGAATTGGCACGGCCTGCCGTTTGATATTATTGATAACCTTGCCGTCATAGAAGGTCGAAAGGCTGATACCGATCTGCAGGAAGCCTGAACCGTCGGCAAGGTTCGTCGTGAAGCTGTCGGTGATCGGATAATAGGTGATCTCATATTTCTTGGGATCGACCTTGAACTTGTCGTTCGGGACCGACACGGTGCCGACCTTCGGCGGCGCTTCCTTTTCCTCGCCTTCGGCACCGGCCGCTTCGGCCTCGCCTTCGCTGCGCACGACAAGCTTGGGAAAATGATCCTCAGGCTTCGCCTCATGTGCGGAGAGCGCGCCGAAATAGATGCCGGCACCCGCGCCCGCGCCGATCAGCGCGATGGCGGCGATGCCGATGAACAGCAGCTTCTTGAACTTGCCCTTTTTCTTGGGGGCGCCTTCGACATTATCCTTGGCCATGGTGGGACCCTTTCTGATCAGGCAAAGCGGCCGCGGCGGTCGGCGGCACGCTCTTCGTCACGCGGCTCGGCGCGTTCGGTGGCGGTTTCGATTAGGTGGGTGGTTGCGCGGCCATGGCCTTGGCTGTGGCTTTGCGACTGGCGTCCGGTCTCGCCGGGCGTGCAGGTTACTTCGGCGCCGGCGACGCGGACGCCTTGCTGGCGCAGTTCGTCGACGAGGCGGCCCTGCGCGACGGTGACGATCGTCGCGGTCGCTTCATGATGGGTGTCCATCTTCAACGACACGCCTTCGTCGCCCATTTGCATCGCAACGTCGAGCCGGCCGAGATGCTTCGGCATCAGGCGAAAGCTGATGTCGCCGCTGTCCGATTTCGTCGCGGCGATGTCATGCGCGAGCTGGTCGATCCATGCGCCGTCGCTGTCCATGTCGAGCACCCGTTCGGCGATCACCGCGGGCGCCGCCGCTTGTGCGAGCGTTGCAGCCCCTTGTGCGGCGGGCTGGGCGAAGAGGATCGTCATCGACGGCGCTGCCTCGATAGGCTTGGCGATGGGTGCGTCGATGCCGGGGAGGACCGCCGCCGCTGCGGCATCGCGCGGGCGCGGGGCAACGGGAAGTGCAGGCGCGCCGGCGTCGGCCGGAGCTGCGGCGGCTTCTGCAGGTTTTGCGGGTTTCGTCGCAGCAGGGACGACGGCCGCCACGATCGCGGCCCAATTCGTGGCCGGCGCAGTCGCCACGGTTTCACCGGTTTCCAGGGTTTCGGGCGACGCGGCGTCCGCTTCGGGCTTCGCTGTTACCGGCTTGCCTGGTGCGGGCGCCGCGCCGGCGATGTTGCCGTTCAGCGCGATCAAAAGATTTGTGGCCAATGCCGCCGGATCGGCTTTGGCCGGTTCAGCCTTTATCACCGGGGTTTCGACGGCGACGTCGGCTTCGGCCGGGGTTTCGGCCTGCGGAGCAGGCGAATTGGCGCCCAGCGCGGGATCAATCTTGATCGCGACGGCGGTATGAGCGGCCGGGGCGACCGCGACCGGCGCTGCGGCGAGTAACTGGTCGAAACCGCCTTCGCCGCCTTCCACCGGAAGCTGGCCGATGTTGGCGAGGAAGGTCGCAAAGCCTGCGGGCATTGCGCCCTGCGGCGTGGGGAGAGAGGACGCGCTCATCATGCCGCGCCGCCTTCGATCAGACGCAGGCGCATACCCGTGCGCGGACGGTGCGGGCGATTGGCGTCGTCGCGGCGTTCCTGTTCGGCTTCGGCCGACTTGCGGCTGCGTTCGTACAGGCGAACCGCCGATTCTTCCTTCGCCATCGCGCTCTGCGCGAGCGCACCCGCCTGGTCGCGACGCTGGCTGGCATTGCTCAGCGGTGCGGTCAGGCTTTCCTGCGCGATATCGAGCCGCATTGCGAGCTCGCCCATCGTGTTGAGCGCGCGACCCGCGACCGCACCCTTCGCCATGGCGAGGTCGACGCGCAGCGTCTCAAGCCGCTTCGCCAGTTCGACCAGGCTTGCCAGTTCGCCATTGGCGCGCGCCAGATTGGCTTCCGCCATCTGATGTTCGACGGAGCGCACGCGGATGATACGTTTGCGGCGTGCGGTACGGGCGTTCATGCGGAATATCCTTCAATCAGGGCTTGGCGGGAAATGTCGAAATCGACCTGCGCCTTGGCAGGCTGCGAAACATAGGCGAGCTGGTCGGCGTGGCGTGCGATCGCGGTGTCGAGCACGGGGTCGGCGCCGGCGACGTAGGCGCCCATCAACATCAGGTCGCGATTCTCTTCATAGGCGGACCAGAGCTGGCGGAAGCGCGCGGCGGCGGCGGCATGCTCGGGATCGACCGAATCGACCATCGTGCGCGATAGCGAACGGGCGACATCGATCGCGGGATAGACGCCCTGTTCGGCGAGCTGGCGCGACAGGATGATATGGCCGTCGACGATCGCGCGTGCCGAGTCGACGACCGGGTCGTCGATATCGCCGCCGTCGGCGAGCACGGTGTAGAGCGCGGTGATCGAGCCGCCGGTCTCGCGGTCGATGCCGGCGCGTTCGCACAGCGACGGAATGAGCGCGAACACCGATGGCGGGTAGCCCTTCATCGTCGGCGGCTCACCCAGCGTCAGGCCGATCTCGCGCTGCGCATGGGCGACGCGGGTCAGGCTGTCGATCAACAGCAGCACCTTCTTGCCCTCAGCGCGGAAGGCTTCGGCGATCGCGGTCGCGCGCATCGCGGCGCGCAGGCGGAGCAAAGGCGGATGGTCGGCGGGAACCGCGACGACGACCGATTTTTTGCGGACTTCGGGGGGCAGCTTGGTTTCGACGAAATCGCTGACTTCGCGGCTGCGCTCGCCGATCAGCCCGACGACGATGACGTCGCATTCGGTCCCAGCAATCATCTGGCCCATCAGCACGGACTTGCCGACGCCCGAACCCGCGATGATCGCGACGCGCTGGCCTTCGCCGACGGTGAGCAGGCCGTTGATCGCGCGCACGCCCATGTTGAGCGCGCGGGTGACGCGGCCGCGGCGCAGCGGATTGACCTTGCGCCCGGCGAGCGGCCATTGGAATTGCGACTTGATCGCGGGGCGACCGTCGAGCGGGTTGCCCTGTGCATCCATGATGCGGCCGAGCAAGGTCTTGCCGACGGGCACCATGCTCGATGCGCCATGCGGTTCGACCGGCGCACCGGTCACCAGCGGCTTGTTCATGTCAAAGGGAAGGACAAGGCTGCGGTGACCGCGAAAGCCGACGACCTCGCCATAGACATAGTCGTTGTCGGCCGACCGGATGCGGACATTGCTGCCGAGCGGCATCGGGAAACCCGACACTTCGAGCATGATGCCTTCGTGCGAGACGAGCGTCCCGACGCGGCGCGGGCTGGCGTGCGCCAAGTCGACGGGATCGAGCAATTGCTGTGCGGAGAGGGCGAGGCGGCGCGTCACGCGGCTTCCCTTTCGCCAAGTGCCGAGCGCAGCTCTTCGAGATAAACCGCGCGGCCATGCTCGATCCAGCCGGTCGAGGTTTCGATCCGCACCGTACCGCGCATCATCGCGGTATCGCTTTCGATCGCCATTGCGAGCGGCGCATCGGCGAGCAGCGCGGCATCCTCGGGATGGACCCAGAGCGTGCGCGCCTTGTCGGCGTCGGCGATCATCGCGGCGGCCGTTTCGACCTGCGCTTGCAACCATTCGGTATCGATCGGCGCGGTCGCGACGATCTGGCGGACCAGCCGCTCGACGGTGGTGGCGATCAGTTGCGCCAGTTCCTCGCTCGGCTCGTCCTGCAGTGCCTCGGCGCCGGCGAGCAGCGCTAGGAGCTGGTGGCGTTCGGCGACAAAGGCCGCTTCGGCGAGGCGCTGGCCTTCGGCGAGGCCAAGCGCGAACGGGTCGTCGAGATCGGGCTCGTCGAAGCTTTCCTCGACAGGCTGCGGCGCATAGGCCGATGGTGCGAAGGAGATCGGGCGAAAGCCGTTACCGCGCGCCATCGCGTCGGTAAGGCTGACAGGCGCGAAGCCGGTCTCGGAAGTGCGATCAGACATAGTCGTCGCCTCCGCCCGCGATCATGATTTCGCCGGCTGCGGCCATCTGGCGCACGATCTGCATCACGCTCTTCTGCGCGTCGTCGACGTCGGCGCGCTTGACCATCGTCATTTCGGCCATCTCGTCGCGGATCGTTTCGGCGGCACGCTGCGACATGGTGGCGAGGCACATGTCGACCATATCCTCGTCGGCGCCCTTGAGCGCGATCGCGAGCTGGGCGGCATCGACCGAGCGCAGCACGCTGCTGAGGCTCTTTTTGTCGAGGTCGCGCAGATTTTCGAAGATGAACATTTCCTCCTCGATCGTCTGGGCGAGGATGCGGTCGTGCTTCTTCAGCGAACGGAGCGTGCGTTCCGAGAGCTGCTTCGGCATCTTCTTCATGATCTTTGCGACGTCGCTCGGGCCGCCGATCGCCTGTTTGGCGACGCGCTGGCCGTCGACATTCGCGCTGGCGAGGACCGATTCCAGATCTTCGATCGCGGCGGCGGGGACCGAGGTGAGCATTGCGGCGCGCAGCACCAGGTCGGCCTGCAGCACTTCGTCGAGCGTTTCGATCGCACGCGCGGCGACATCGGGGACGAGCACCGAAAGGATCAGCGCGCCGACCTGCGGATGCTCGCTGGCGAGCAGGCCGCTGATCGCATCGACGTCCATCCAGCGCAGCATTTCGAGCGACGCGGCGCTCCGCTGCGGTGCGACGGCGGCCAGGATATTGTCGGCGCGGACGTTGCCGACGGCTTCGTTGATCACGGTACGGATGCGCATGTCGGCGCCGATCGCGAGCGCGCTGACGTCGCGGCTGCGCGTTACGAAGCGGTCGAGCGCGAGCCCGATCTGCTGTTCGCTGGCATTGGCGGTGTCGAACATCGCCTTGGCAAGCTGGCGTACTTCATCGGGATCGAGCTGCTTCAGGATCGTTGCGGCTTCGCTTTCGTCGAGCAGCATCAGCAGGATCGCGGCGGCGGCCGACCCTTCGATTGCGGCCGGTACGGGGGCGTTATCCAGTTCGGCGACGTCAGGCACGGGCGCCCTCCTGCATCAGGTGGCGGACGACGAGCGCGGCGCGCGCCGAGTCCTGGCGGACAAAGGCGCGGACCAAGTTCGCGCGCGCTTCATAGCTCGGCGCCTGCTCGATCATCTCGAGCGTGATTTCGCGCCCGGCGTGACCGCTGGCGAGCGCCGGGCGGTCGGTGGCGGCGAGCAGCGAGGCTTCGAGTTCCTGATTTTGCGCGATGCGCTTGGCGGCGCGCTCCTTGGCGGCGCGGATCATGGGACGGCCGATGAACAGGAAAGCGAGCAGTGCGGCGAGGATCGCGCCGACCTGCTTGACCAGCGGCAGGAACCAGCCCTGGTCGTAGAAAGCGGGCGACGTGTCCTCGACCAGTGCGAACGGGCGCTGGTTGATCGCAACCAGATCGCCGCGCGTTGCGTCATATCCGATCGCGCCCTTCACCAGATTGTCGATCTTGGTGAGGTCCGCCTGCGTCAGCGCCTTTTTGCCCTGATTGAGCGCGACGGCGACCGAAACGCGGCGCAGCTTGCCCTGGGGCGAGTGTGTCACCGAAATCTCGCGGCCGACTTCATAGGCGCGCGCGGCATTTTCATTGCTCTCGGTTCCGGGCGCGGGCGCCGCGCCGGGGGGAACCGTCTGCGGGCCGGTCGCGGTGACCGTCGTGGCCTGCGGCGGCTGGTTCGACAGGGCGCCGGGGATGCCGACCGCAGGGGCGCTCGTGCCGCTGGTCGAACGGGTGATTTGTTCGCTGGTCAGCGCGCGGTCATTCTCAGGAAAGCTTTCGCGCGTCGCCTGGCTTTCCGACATATCGACGTCGGCGTGGACCTCGACGGTATAATTGCCGGCACCGAGCATCGGGCCAAGCAGCGTGTCGAGCGCGCGGCGGAAGCGGTCTTCGACCTGAAGCTGGAGCTGGAACGCTTTCATGTCGCTACCCGATGCGGTGTCGGAGAGCAGGGCGCCGCGCTGGTCGATCACGGAAACCTGATCGGCGTTCATGCCGGGGACCGACGAGGCGACGAGGAAACGGATCGCCTGAACCTGGCCGTCGCTGAGTGAGCGGCCGTTCTGAAGCGTCAGCATGACCGACGCGGTGGCGGGCTTGTCTTCGCGGACGAATAGGCTGGGTTCGGCGGCGGCGACGTGGACGCGGGCGCTCTTGACCGCGTCGATCGTCTCGATCGTCCGCGACAGGTCGGCTTCGCGCGCCGAACGCAGCGCTTCGCCCTCGATCGCGCGGCTCGACCCCATGGGAAGCGCGGCGATCAGGCTGTCGCCGCTCGGCGCCGCCTTGGGCAACCCCTGTCCGGCGAGCGCGATGCGCGCCTGATGCAATTTGTCGGCATCGACGGTCAGCGCGCCGGTGGTGGGGTCGATGCTGTGCGCGATGCCCTGCGTCTGCAGCGCGTCGGCGACCGCGGCCTTGTCGGTGTCGTCGAGCCCGGCGAAAAGCTGCGCCTGCGGCGCGGCCTGCATCGTGAAATAAGCGAGCGCGGCGATGCCGATCGCCGAGGTCATCGCAATCGCGGGCAGCGCGCGCTGCACCGCGGGCTGGCGGAAGAAGCCGGTGAGCGGGGCGAGCCGGCCGCCGAGGACGGGGGCGGGGAGGCGGTTCGCGGAGCCGTCGTCGACGGGGGTAAGGATCTGGGTCTCGGCCATGGATTATACCGGCATGTTCATGATGTCGCGATACGCGGACAGCAGCTTGTTGCGGACTTGCAGGGTGGTTTCGAAACCGAGCGAGGCTTTCTGCCGTTCGATCATCACGCTGACGATGTCGTGCGTGTCGCCGCGCTCATAGGCTTCGCTGATCTGGCTCGCCTTCGACTGCTGCGCGTTGACCTGTTGCAGCGCATTGTTGATCGCGGCGCCGAAATCGGGGGCGCCTTCGGTGCTTGCGCCGCCGCCGATACCGCCACGCCCCGCGGCGCGCTGCAGCGCCTGGTTCTGATTGAGAATCGAACTGCGCATCTGCAGCAGCCGGCTCGGGTCAATCGTGCTCATTGCTTCTTCATCCGTCCTGATGCGCGGCGGTCTGCCGCACGCACAAATAAGAATGCAAAGCGCGTGCCAAAAATTTTAATGGCGTATTTTCAATAGATTGATCGAGGTGCAGCCAGTCCTTCGGTGGCCTTTGGCGTTTTTTTGACGCGGGCGCTTAATCGCCGGTGGGCGCCGCCGTTACTGCTTTCGTGACCGCTCCTCGAGCCCTCACATCATGGGAATGGCCATCGAGGCCGGAAAGGAACAAGTAATGACCGTCATCAACACCAATGTGAGCGCGCTTCGCGCCCAGAATAACTCGCGTGTTGCCAACCAGATGCAGTCGCAGGCGATGGAACGCCTGTCGAGCGGCAAGCGCATCAACGCTGCCAAGGACGACGCTGCCGGTCTCGCCATCGCGACTCGTATGGAAGCCAACGCCCGCGGCCTGACGCAGGCGATCCGCAACGCCAACGACGGCATCTCGCTGGCGCAGACCGCCGACACCGCCGCCGGCAGCATTTCGGACATTCTGGTCCGTATGCGTGAACTGGCGCTTCAGGCCTCGACCGGCACGAACGGCACGACCGACCGCGCCGCCGTCCAGACCGAAGTCGCCGCGCTGATCTCGCAGATCGGTGACGTTGCATCGCGTACCACCTTCAACGGCAACACGCTGATCAACGGCGGCGTCTCGACCACCGCTGGTTTCGACATCCAGACCGGCCTTAACGCCACGGAAGTCGTGAACATCCGCATCGCCAACCTCAACGCTACGGGTCTCGGCGTGAACGCGCTCGACTTCTCGACCGCTGCCGGCGCGACCGGTGCGCTTGCGACGCTCGACACGGCGATCCAGACGGTTGCTACCGAACGTGCGAACCTTGGTGCGCAGCAGAACCGCCTGACCTCGGCTGTCGATAATTTGACGTCGAGTGTCACGAATATGTCGGAATCGAAGTCGCGCATCGAAGACGCCGATTTCTCGGTCGAATCGACGAACCTCGCGGCTGCCGGCATCCTGGCGCAGGCATCGACCGCGATGCTCGCCCAGGCGAACCAGAGCTCGCAGGGCGTGATGAACCTGCTCCGCGGCTAAACTTCGCGAACAAATTTCAGGCTATATTTGGTTGGTCCCTTAGATAGCCTGATCCGATGCCCCGGCCCCCACAGCCGGGGCATCATCTTTTCTCGCGAAGGCGCGGCACCGGCCCGCTCCCCCACCCGGCCTCCCATAGAATACTATGTGGGGAGGCCGGGTGGGGGAGCGGGCCGGTGCTGCTTCCGGCGTCAGCCGGAAAACGCAGCTCAATGAAAATCACGCGACTTGGGCAGGATGCGGACGTCGCGCGGATGACCATGTTTCGTCGCATAACCGCGCGGTAGCTGCGGATGCTTGACCTCGTCGGCACGGCAGACTTCGGGTTCGAAACGCCGGTCGCTCCCCAGCGTGTCGAGCATTTGGGTGCGATCGACGATCCGCGTCGCCATCAGGTGGATCACGCCTTCCTTGCTGCGCTGTACTTCGCCCTCGGCCAGCATCAGCCGCGACGCCATGACGGCACGGCGATAGCGTTCGAAATGGCGCGCCCATAACAGGATGTTGACGATCCCGCCCTCATCCTCGAGCGTGATGAAGATCGCATTGCCCTTCCCCGGCCGCTGACGGATCAGCACGACGCCCGCGGTGCGGACGATCGACCCGTTCTTCGCGGCAGAGACCTGCGAAGCGCTCAATATGCCTTCGCGCTCGAAATCGCGGCGCAGGAACGCCATCGGATGGCCTTTCAGCGACAGCCGCGTCGTCTGATAATCGGTGAGCACATGTTCGACCATCGGTGTCGGCGGCAACTGCGGATCCTCCTCGGCGCCAAGCTCGTCGGTTTCGGCCGCGCCGAACAGCGGCAGCACGCCCTGCCGGACGCGGCGGGCATCCCAGAGTGCAGGACGGCGGTCGAGCCCCATCGACCGGCACGCATCCGCCTCGGCCAGCAGGCGCAGCGCGCGTGAGGGCAGGTTCGCGCGGCGCGCCAGCTCCTCGACCGAGGCGAAGGGCGTAGCGCGCGCATCGGCGATTGCTTTCGCCCATTCCTCACGAAACCCGTCGACCTGCCGAAAGCCGAGCCGCAGCGCGAGGCTGCCGTCGTCGCGCCGTTCGAGGCTGTTGTCCCAATGGCTGGCGTTGACGTCGACCTCGCGCACCTCGACCCCATGTTCGCGCGCATCGCGGACGAGCTGGGCCGGGGCATAGAAGCCCATCGGCTGCGAATTAAGGATACCGCACGCGAAGACCGCGGGGTGATAATGCTTGATCCACGAGGAGACGTAGACAAGCCGCGCGAAGGATTGGGCGTGGCTTTCGGGAAAGCCGTAACTGCCGAAGCCTTCGATCTGCTTGAAACAGCGTTCGGCGAATTCTTTTTCGTAGCCGCGCGCAACCATCCCGCCGACCATTTTCTCACGGAAATTGTCGATCGTTCCGACGTTGCGAAAAGTTGCCATTGCTCGTCGCAGACCGTTGGCTTCCTCGGGCGTGAAGCCAGCCGCTGTGATCGCCAAGCTCATCGCCTGCTCCTGAAACAGCGGCACGCCAAAGGTGTGGCCCAGAACTTCGCGCAATTCATTGGGGTCATGGGGCGGAGCGGGGGAGGGATATTCGACCTCCTCCTCCTTATTTCGGCGGCGCAGATAGGGATGCACCATATCGCCCTCAATCGGCCCGGGACGAACGATCGCGACCTGCACAACCAGATCATAGAGCTTTCGGGGCCGCAGGCGCGGCAGCATGTTGATCTGCGCGCGGCTCTCGACCTGAAAGACCCCGATGCTGTCGCCCTTGCAAAGCATGTCGTAAACCGCCGGATCCTTGGAATCGATGTCGAGTTCCAGCGTGTGGTCGCCCAGCCCATGCTCGCGCATCAGATCGTAGCATTTGCGGATACAGGTCAGCATGCCGAGTGCCAGCACATCGACCTTCATCAGCCCAAGCGCGTCGATGTCGTCCTTGTCCCATTCGATGAAGGTGCGATCCTCCATCGCGGCATTATGGATCGGCACCAGCTCGTCGAGCCGCCCTTCGGTGAGGACGAAGCCCCCGACATGCTGTGATAAATGCCGCGGTGCCTTTAGAAGTTCGCCGACGAAGCGGTGCAGCCGCTCGATTTCGCCGTTGTGGGGATTGAGTCCGGCTTCGGCGAGCCGCTCGACGGGTACCTCGTCGCCCCAACTGCCCCAACTCGTGTCCGCGAGCCGCGCCGTGACGTCCTCGCTGAATCCCAGCGCCTTGCCGACCTCGCGGATCGTACTGCGCGGACGATAATGGATGACGGTTGCAGCGATCGCCGCACGGTCGCGCGTATAGCGGTCGTAGATATATTGGATCACCTCTTCGCGTCGCTCATGCTCGAAATCTACGTCGATGTCGGGGGGCTCGTCGCGCTCGGCCGATACGAAGCGCGAAAAGAGCAGCTTGTGTTCGTCCGGATCGACCGAGGTGACCCCAAGCAGAAAGCAGACGATCGAATTGGCCGCCGACCCACGGCCCTGGCACAGGATCGGCGGCTCCTGCGCCCGTGCGAAACGGACGAGATCGTAGACGGTCAGGAAATAATAGACATAGTTCCGTCGTCGGATCAGGCGGAGTTCGTTGCCGATCATCTTGCGGATCTTCGGCTTCAGCGGTGCGCCATAGCGTTTTTCCGCCGCCGTCTTCACCAGATGGTGGAGATAGTTGAAGGGCTTCCAGCCTGGCGGCACCGGCTCGTGCGGATATTCGTAGCGCAGATCGTCGAGGCGAAAGCCGATACGGCCGAGCAGCTTCGCGCTCGCGTCGATTGCCCTGGGATGAAACGCGAAAAGTCGTCGCATTTCGGCCGGCGGCTTCAGATAGCGTTCGGCATTGGCGCGCAGCCGCTTGCCCGCCTTATGAATGGTGACGCCTTCGCGGATGCAGGTGATGATATCATGGAGAGGGCGCTGTGCGGCGGTCGCATACAGCGCGTCGTTGGTCGCGAGCAGGGGGACGTTGGTTGCTGCCGACAGCCGCTGAAGTTCGGCCAATCGCCGCGCGTCGGCACCCGATTGCGGCATCGTCGCCGCCAGCCACACCGATTTCGGACGCGCGCGCTTGAGCGTGCGGAGCAGCGCCTCGTCACCATCCATCGCGATCAACAGCAGATCGTCACAATGGCCAAGCAGATCTTCGAGGTGGAGGATGCAGTCGCCCTTTTCGGCTCGCAGGTTGCCGGTCGAAAGGAGCCGCGTCAGCCGGCCCCAGCCGTGTCGGCTGATCGGATAGGCGACGATGTCGGGCGTGCCGTCGGCGAAGACGAGCCTTGCGCCGACCACCAGCCGAAAGTCTTTCACCATCTCGGGCTGCTTCACCTGCACCTCTTTGAGGAATGCCCACGCCCTGACCACCCCCGCGACGCTGTTGCGGTCGGCGATGCCGATGCCGGTCATGCCGAGGGCGATTGCCTCTGCCACCATCTCGGCGGGGTGCGAGGCGCCGCGCAGGAAGCTGTAGTTGGTCGCCGCGATCAGTTCGGCGAAGCCGGTTTCGGGGCCGGGCTGGGGCGCCTCGCTCATGCGAAGACCCCGTGGATATACCAGCGGGGGTCGGGCTTTTCATCGTAGAGACCGTGGCGGAAGAGCCAGAAGCGCCGGCCCTGCGCATCCTCGACCCGGTAATAGTCGCGCGTCAGTCCGCCATTGTCTCGGCGCCGCCACCATTCGGCGGCAATGCGTTCCGGCCCTTCGTAGCGGCGCACGGCATGAAAATCGCGGCGCCAACGGAAACGCTGCGGAGGGCCGTCAGGCACTTCGGCGATCACCTCGATCGGTTGCGGCGGATCGAACAGGTGGAAAGGGCGCGTCGGCGGCTCGCCGGGCTCGGGCGTCTGCCAAGGTAGCAGCGACGGTGCGTCGACTGCGGGCAGCTCGAGCTGCGCCTGCTCGGGAATATGCGTGTCGACGGGGCGGAGGCGTCGCACACGACCGCGTCCAAGCCGCGTCGCGAGACGGTCGGCGAGCTCGTCGATCGCGGCCTCCTTTACCGCGCCGCCCTCGAGCCTCAGTTGGCTTGCGCCGAGCGCCTCGAGCCGCGGCACCGCAAGGCGGATCATGTCGAAGCCGAAGCCGGGGTCGAGCGGGTCGGCGAGGCTGTCCATACGCTCGGCGAACAGGCGCATGACGAGTCCGGTGTCGCGGGTCGGGTGGCCGGTTTCGATCGCGATGCTGCGCGCAAGGCCGTCGCTGCGAAAGAAGGTCGCCCTGAAATGGCGCCCGCCCTTGCCGCGCTCGGCGAGGTCTTCGATCGCTTCGGCAGCAAGTTCGGCAAGGATTTTGGTGGCGTGCGCGGTACTGCCAAGCGGCTCGGCAAAGCGGCGTTCGGTGATCACTGGCGGCGCTGCGACGCGCGGATCAAGCGGGCTCGGCGCGTCGCCCAATATCCGGCGCAGCGCCATCGCGGCGTCGGCGCCGAAGCGCGCGGCGAGGTTCGCCATCGGGCGGCTCGCAAGGTCGCCGATCGTCTTGAGCCCCGCGCGCACAAGCGCGGTTGTCGCCTCGGTCTCAAGTTCGAGCGCGGCAACCGGAAGACGGCGGATCGCTTGTCCTTCGTCGGGGGCGGGGCGTGCCTGATACCGCGCGAGCGCGCGTGCGGCGTCGGCGGTAGGGCCCAGTGCGTGGCGGAGTGTTACGCCAAGCCGCGTAAGGCGCATATCGAGGTCGGCGATCAGTCCCGCCTCGTCGCCGAAGAGATGCCCGGTGCCAGCAATGTCTAGGATCAGGCCGTCGGGGGCGTCGAGCGCGACAAGCGGAGAATAGCGTGCGCAGCCCTGTGCGAGTCGATCGAGCCATTCATGGTCGAGTCCCGGATCGTGCGACACGACGGCGAGTTCGCCAACCTGCGCGCGCGCATCGGCAAGCGGCATGCCGGGGCGCAGTCCGACCGCAAGCGCCGCCGCGTCGACGCTCGCGATTCGCATCGCGCCGCGCTGCTTTTCGGCGAAGACGAGCGGTGCGTCAGGCGGCCGCGGCGCCGTGCGAAGCCATCGCTCGGCGGGCAGGAAGGGGAAGAAGAGCGCCAGATAGCGCCGTGTCCCCAAATCGGTTTTCGTCATGGTTCCAGTCCAGTCGCCAGCGAGCGGGTGCAGAGCCGCCGCGCCAGCGCAGCAATTCGAGGTCGAAGGCGGGTGCGCCGGGGGCGTTTGCTTCGAGAGCATGTGATGCGGCCGCTGCGACGCTCCAGCGCGTCTCGGCGACACTCGGTGCCGGCACCGCATTGAGGCGGAGCATCAGTAAGGTCGTGCCAGCATCGCGTGCTCCGAGGGCGAGGCGGCGTCCCGCTGTCAGATCGAGCAAAGGGAATTTGCCCCAGCTTTCGACGATCACCGCCGCCGATCCCGCGCAGCGGATCGCATCGTTCGCGCAGGCGAGCAGCATTTTGGGATCGGCGGTCTCGACGAGCAAAAGCCGGTCGGGGTCGCCACCCAGCTCGGCGATGCCAGGGGCGTAGATATGGCCGGTACGCTTCCCGGCATCGGTGGTACGCAGCCAGATCAGCGGCGCTTTGCCCGGGGTGCGTAAGGCCATGAGCCCCGCAAAGGCAGCGGCGCTCGTCGCGTCGAGCGCATCGGCGGCGAAAAATTCATGGGTACGTCCGACTGCAAGTCCGCCGCCGATCGCGGCGTCGAAGCGCGCGTGCCCGCTCTCCAGCCAGCCGTCGGTCCGGCGGCTTTCGAAACCGCCATCGGCGGCCAGCCGGGCGATGCGTTGGCGCAGCCCGGCGAGTATGGGGGACGACTCGCGCATCATTTGTTCCTGATATGTTCCATTAGCGCTTTTGGGATGGCGCTTGTCAAGAAGGGTCGGGAAATGGTGCAGCTAGAAAGGGTTAGCGAGCGACTGTCGCGATTCCCGCGCTGCTGTCGCCGCCCAGCGTACGGAACAGAGTGATTCGCGTGCTAACGAGCAGCAATTGCGTTCCGATCTCGCTCCGCCGCGCCGAATAGAGGCTGCGCTGCGCATCGAGACTGGAGAGGAAGCTGTCGACGCCCCCCTTGTAGCGCGCATCGGTGAGCGTTGCCGTGTCGCTTGCGGCTTCGGTGTTCGCAGCGGCGGCGCGGACCCGCTCGGATATCGTGCCCTGCACCGCGAGTGCGTCGGCGACCTCGCGGAATGCGGTTTGGATAGCGCCTTCATAGCCCGCGAGCGCGGCATCGCGCTGCGCCTCGCTCACTGCGACCCCCGCGCGGCGGCCGCCGGCGTCGAAGATCGTCGCCGTCGCATCGCCGCCCGCCGACCAGTTGAACGACCCGCTGTCGAACAAACCGGAGAGCGCGTTGCTCGCAAAACCAAGCAAACCGGTGAGCGAGATCGACGGGAAGAGCCGCGCGCGCGCGACGCCGATGTCGGCATTGGCGGCGCGGAGGCCATATTCGGCTTCGATCACGTCGGGACGGCGGAGCAGAATCTCCGAACTGACTCCGGCGGGCAGCGACACGATCGACGGCGTTACTTCGGTGAGGCTCAGGGGGAGCAGGGCGCGGTCGATATCGCCGCCGACGAGCAGGCGGATGAGATTCTCGTCCTGCGCGAGTGCGGTCCGTTGCTGCGCGATCGAATCCTCGGCGGTCGCGAGTATCTGTTCGGCCTGGCGCAGGTCGGTGCGCGGCGCGACGCCGCCGTCGAGTCGCGCCTTGGTCAGCCGCACGCTTTCGCGGGCATTCGCGGCAGTGTCTTCGGCGATTTTCAGCAGGTCGCGGTCGGCGCCATAGGTCGCCCAGGCGTCGGCGAGATTGGCGATCAGCGCGAGGCGTACGGTACGCGACGCCGCCTCTGTACCAAGTGCGCGATTGCGGTCGGCCTCGGTCGCATTGGCGAGCTTGCCGAACAGGTCGAGTTCGAAGGCGGTAATGCCGCCGCGCAGCGAGAAATCGCCGCTGCCGTTCCCGGTTCCACTATCCGAATAGTCCGCGCCGGCATTGATCCCGAGTTCGGGGAATTGCCCCGACCGCGTGACGCGCACCTGCGCACGCGCCGCGGCGACATTGGCATAGGCGACGCGCAGGTCGCGGTTGTTGGCTAGCGCCTGATCGGTCAGCGCCTGTAGCCGCGGATCGGTAAAGACGCTTTTGTACGAGAGGATCGGAAGCGCCGCCTCGCTCTGCAGCAGATAGGCGTCGCCGGCAGGCCAGCTTTGTGGGACAGGCAGGGCCGGCAGCACCGTCTTCGGCGCGAGCGAGCAGCCCGCGAGCGCGAGCGTAGTGGCGAGGAGGAAGGCACGGGTGCCAATCATGCCGGCACCTCGGCCGAGCCTTCATCCTTATTCTTGCCGAACCGCGCACGCGCCGCCGCAAGCCCGTCGCGCACGCCACGGCGGACGAGGACGAAGAAGAGCGGAATGAAGAAGATTGCGAGGAAGGCGGCGGTGAGCATGCCGCCGATCACCGAGGTGCCGATCGCGACGCGGCTGTTCGCGCCGGCGCCGGTCGCGATGGCGAGCGGCAGCACGCCGAAGATGAAGGCAAAGCTCGTCATCAAAATCGGGCGCAGGCGGATACGCGCCGCGGCGATAGCGGCCTCGATCACGCGCTTGCCCTTGCGTTCTTCCTGTTCAGCGAACTCGATCATCAGGATCGCATTCTTTGCGGCGAGGCCCATTGTGGTGAGCAGCCCGATCTGAAGATAGACGTCGTTTTCGAGACCGCGCAGATTGACGGCAAAGATAGCGCCGATCAGACCGAGCGGAATGACCAAGATCACCGCGAGCGGGATCGACCAGCTTTCGTAAAGCGCGGCGAGGCAGAGGAAGACGACGAGCAGCGACAGGCCATAGAGCAGGGGCGCCTGCCCCGAGGAGAGGCGCTCCTGATAGGAGGAGCCCGACCAGGCGACGCTGGTGCCGGGGATTTCGCCCGCCATCCGCTCCATCTCGTCCATCGCCTCGCCCGAGCTGGTGCCCGGCGAGGGCTGGCCCGAGATTTCAAAGGCGGGCACGCCCTGGAAGCGCGAGCTGCTGCTCGGCGTCGTCGACCAGCTCGTCTTGGCAAAGGCAGAGAAAGGCGACATTTCGCCGTCGGCCGAACGGACAAACCATTGGCCAAGATCTTCGGGACGCGCGCGATAGGGGGCGTCGCCCTGAACATAGACGCGCTTGACGCGGCCCTTGTCGATGAAGTCGTTGACATAGCGCCCGCCCCAAGCGGTGGAGAGGGTCGAGTTCACGTCGGCATTGTTGATGCCATAGGCGGTCAGCCGCTGTGTATCGACGTCGATCTTGAGCGTCGCTACGTCGGGCAAGTCTGACAGGCGCACCGAAGTCAGCTTGGGATTTTCATTCGCCATTGCGAGCAGCTTGTCGCGCGCTTCGGCAAATTCGGCGCGGCTCATCCCGCTGCGGTTCTGGAATTGCATCGTAAAGCCCGACGAATCTCCGAGGCCGCGGACCGCGCCGGGGACGAGCGCGAAGATCTGGGCATCGCGCAGGCCGCTCAGCGCCTTGCGCGCGCGCTCTGCAATCGCGTCGGCGGTGTTTTCCTTGCCCGGACGGTTGTCCCAATGGGTGAGGTTGACGAAGCCCTGGCCGGTATTCTGCCCCGCCGCGGCGCCGCCACCGCCGCCTGCGATCAGGAACAGCGCCTGCGTGTTCGCCTTTTCCGACGTCAGCATATATTTTTCGATCGCGTCGCGCACTTCGAGCGTCCGGCCCTGCGTCGCGCCCGCGGGTAGGCGGAACTGGACCTGCACGCGCCCCTGATCCTCATTGGGCAAAAAGCCGCTCGGCAGCCGCAGGAAGAGGAAGGCGAGCGCCACGAGCAGCACCGCATAGATGCCGAGGAACAGCCATTTGCGGTCGACGACCTTGGTGACGCTGCCGACATAACGTTCGACCGTGCGGTCGAAGCGTGTGTTGAAGCCATTTTTGGCGCGCTCGAAAAAGGCATGGACGCGCGGGAAGCGGCCGCCGTTTGCGGAGGCATCGCCGTGGCTCTTCGGCTTGAGCAGGGTAGAGGTAAGCGCAGGGCTCAGGATGAGTGCGACGAGCACCGACAACGCCATTGCCGAGACGATAGTGACGGAGAATTGGCGATAGATGACGCCGGTCGACCCGCCGAAAAAGGCCATCGGCATAAACACCGCCGACAGCACGAGCGCGATCGCGATCAGCGCGACCTGCAGTTCCTTCATCGACTGGATCGTCGCGTCACGCGCCGACATGCCGGGATTTTCTTCCATCAACCGCTCGACATTCTCGACCACGACGATCGCGTCATCGACGAGCAGGCCGATCGCGAGCGTCAGCCCGAACAGCGTAAGCGTGTTGATGCTGAACCCCAGCATATAGAAGATCGCGAAGGTGCCGAGCAGCACGACGGGCACCGCGATCGCGGGGATCAGAACCGCGCGCCAACTCTGCAGAAAGACGAACATCACGAGGATGACGAGCAGGATCGCCTCGAACAGCGATTTCTGTACCTCGCTCACCGACAGCTTGATGAACTCGGTCGAATCATTGGCATAGCTGTAGGTGAGGCCGTCAGGGAAATCGGCGGCGAGTTCCTTCATGCGCGCCTTGACCCGGTCGGCGGTTTCGAGCGCATCGGACCCCGGCGAGAGCGAGATCGACATGCCCGCACCCGGATGTCCGTTAATGCGGCTGACGACGGCATAGCTTTCGGCGCCAATTTCGACGCGCGCGACATCCTTGATCCGTACCGTCGCGCCATCGGGCAGCGTCTTCAGCACGATATTCTCGAATTCCGGCACCGTCTGCATGCGCGATTGCGCGGTGACGGTCGCGTTGAGCATCTGCCCCTGCGGCGAGGGGAGGCCGCCGACGTCGCCCGCGGCGACTTCGCTGTTCTGCGCCGTGATTGCCGAAATCACGTCGCTCGGCATCAACGACACGGCCGCGAGCCGCTGCGGATTGAGCCAGATGCGCATCGCGTGCGGCGCGCCAAAGATATTGACCTCGCCCACCCCTTCGACCCGCGACAGCGGGTCCTGGATATTCGACGCCATATAGTCGGAGACGTCCTGATTCACGCGCGTATCGGTCGAATCATAGACGCCGACGAGCAGCAGCGTGTCCGAGTTCGACTTTGTAACGCGGAGGCCCTGCGCCTGCACCTGTTGCGGCAGGCGTGACAGCGCCGACTGGATCTTGTTCTGGACCTGCACTTGCGCGATGTCGGGGTCGGTACCCTTTTCGAAGATCGCGGTGATATTCGCCTGTCCGCGCGAGCTCGACTGCGAGCTGAAATAAAGAAGGCCGTCGATTCCCGTCAGCTGCTGTTCAAGCACCTGCGTCACGCTGTTCTCGATCGTCTCGGCCGACGCGCCCGGATAGCTGGCGCGAATATTGACCTGCGCCGGTGCGATGTCGGGATATTGCTCGATCGGCAGGGTGAATAGCGCGCCCACGCCGCCGAGCATGACGATGATCGCCAGCACCCAGGCGAATATCGGCCGGTCGATGAAAAGGCGCGACATAAGAGGTTACTTGCCCTTTGCCTGGGCGTCGCCGCCCTTGGCCGGTGCGCCGACGCGCTGCGCGCTGTTCGCCGGGACCGGGCGGATCGGTGCACCCTGCCGCAGATTGCCGATGCCCTGCGTAATCACCCGCTCGCCGGGCTTCAGCCCGTCGGTAATGACCCAGTTGGGGCCGGACGTGCGGTCGGCGACGATCTTGCGCCGGGCTGCCTTATTGTCCTTGCCGACCAGATAGACAAAGGCCGACCCGTCGAAATCGCGCTGCACCGCGGCCTGCGGCAGCAGGATTGCTTTCGGGTTCACCGCCTGATCGAACAGGGCGGTCACGAACATACCGGGCAGCAATATGCCCCGGGGGTTGGGGAAGCGCGCGCGCAGCGTGACCGTGCCCGTCGCCTCGTTCACCGTGACATCGGAAAACTGAACGGTGCCGGCAAAGGGATAGGCGCTGCCATCCTCCATGCGCAGCCGGACCGAGGTGCTGCCCGCGGTCACTCCGCCGCTTTCGATCGCCTGCCGCAACGTCGTAAGCTCCGCGCTCGACTGCTGCATGTCGACATACATCGGGTCGGTTTGCTGGATCACCGCGAGCGGGGTCGCCTGGCTGGCGCTCACGAGTCCGCCCGGCGTGACAAGGCTGCGCCCGATCCGGCCGCTGATCGGCGCGGTAATCGTCGCGAAGCGCAAGTTGATGCGCGCGGTTTCTAGTGCGGCGCCATTCTGGGCGATTGCGGCTCGCGCCATGCGCGCCTGTGCAAGCGCATCGGTATAATCCTGCTCGGCGACCGCTTGCATCTTTGCGAGCGGTTCGAGCCGCCGTGCGCGTTCCTCGGCGGCCTGCGCGCTGGCGCGCGCGCTCGCCAGATTGGCGGCGGCCTGATCGACGCCGGCCTGATAGAGGCTCGCGTCGATCTGATAAAGCGGCTGACCCGCGCGGACGAAGCCGCCTTCGGTGAACAGGCGGTGGCGGATCAGGCCGTTCACCTGCGGACGCACTTCGCTCGTCTCGAACGCGACGGTGCGCGCGCCGAGCGACGAGGTCACGGGCACCGGCTCGACCTTGACGGTAACATAGCCGACCTCGGGCGCGCCGCGGCCGCCCTTTTCTTCTTCCGCAGTGCAGGCGGCCAACGACAGCGCGATGGCGCACAGCGCTCCGACGCGGAGCAGCGGCCTCTTGTCCAGCATAAAGGTCAATCTCGTTTCGGGTCGCAGCGGAAAGGGAGGTTTTGCGCCTATTCAGCCCATTGCCCCCCTGCTGGCAAGTGCAATGGGCGCGATGAGACAATTTGCGACAATTTTTCCGTCAGTCAGGCCCGATCGGGACATGAGGCAAAGTTGTCATACTACCAGGGTAGTTGTCATACAATTATCGCTTGACAGGGGCGTGGTAGTTCCCGCATCATTCGTGACACCGGTTACCAGTTCCGGGCAACGAAATAGAAAAGGGGAGGGCGACCGATCGCGCCGCGAAGCCGCGGTCGGCAGGCGCCACCTCCGTGGGAAATCATGGGCGAACGGGCATGGTCCGCCGCCGGCGTGGGAGGATGAAAATGGCGATTCAGGCAAGGCGGGGTATCCGGACATTGGCGAAATTGGCGGGCGGCGCATCGCTCGCGGTGCTGGCGATGTCGCCGGCACACGCACAGGATGCGGCGCCCCCGGCGGACGACGACGCGATCGTCGTCACCGGCATCCGTGCCTCGCTCGAACGCGCAGCCGATATCAAGCGCGAAGCCGAGCAGGTGATGGACGTCATCACCGCCGAGGATGTCGGCAAGCTTCCTGACGCGAACGTCGCCGAAGCGCTGCAGCGCGTGACCGGCGTCCAGATCACCCGCGTCTTCGGCGAGGGTCAATCGGTCTCGGTGCGTGGTCTTCAGCAGGTCCGCGTCGAAGTCGACGGCCGCACGCTGCTCGGCTGGTCGGCCCGCCTGTCGCCGCCCGAGAACGACCAGCTCGGACGCTCGTCGGGCCTCGATTCGGTGCCATCCAGCCTGTTCGGCCGCCTCGAAGTCCGCAAGTCGCCGCTCGCGAGCAACGCCGAGGGTGGGCTGGGCGGCACCGTGAACCTCGTCACGCCGAAGCCGCTGTCGTTCAAGGAGCCGACGATCTCGGTCCGTGCGCAGGGCGTCTATTCGGAAAACAGCGACAAGTTCGAACCCGCGATCACGGGTTTTGCGACGACCAAATTCGCCGACGACCGGATCGGCGTGATGATCGCGGGCGAATATCAGAAGCGCACGTCGAAGACACAGACGTTCGAGCGTAACAATTTCCTCAACCGCACCTACACCGGCACCGGTGGCGGCGTGGTCCCGACCCCGGTGCTGCTGCAATATGAGGAATTCACGGTCGACCGTTCGCGCCTCGGCCTCAACGGCGCGATTCAGTTCGAGGTGACGCCGGAATTCACGATTACCGCCGATGCGCTTTATTCGAAGCTCAAGACCGGTCGGCGGCAGGACTTTTTCGCTTTCCGCCTGCCCACCGGTGCCAACCCCGTCACCAACCGCATCGTCGAGGACGGCGTGGTCGTCGCGGGCAACGCCAATGGCACCGTCACCACCGCTGGGCAGATCCGCAACGAGCCGACCGAAAGCTTCCTCTATGGCCTCAACGGCAAATATGAGGGCGACAACGGGCTGACGATCGAAGCCGACGGCTATTACAGCAAGGGTACGATCGACCAGACGATCCAGATCATCACCTTGCAGGGGACCGCGCTGGTTCCGGGCGCATTCGATTTCCGCGACACCACCATCCCGTCGCTGACGCTGACCGGGCCGTTCAACCCGACCAGCTATGCGTCGTACAACCCGGCCACGAACGGGGTACGCAGCAATCGCCTTATCGGCCTGCTCGACGAATATACGGGGAAGCTCGACGTCAGCTACGAAACCGGCGGCGTCACGATTGCCGCGGGGGTCCGCTATACAGACCTCCATGCGCGCTCGAATGCCTTCCGCAGCCAAGTCACTCCGACCCGCGCCGAGATCGAGCCCTATCTGAAGCTCGTCGATGCGGGCGATTTCCTGTCGGATATTCCGGGAACCTTCCCGCGCAGCTTTCTGAGCACCGCGCCGACATTCGACTACGTGTTCAACCGTGCGCAGGCCGCCGAACCCAATCCGAATGCGAACGGCCGCTCGACCCTGCTGCCCAATCTCCAGCGCGATTATGATTTCAGCGAAAAGACGCTCGCCGGTTACCTGATGGTGTCGGGCGAGGGCGAGATTGCCGGGATCCCGTATAAGGCGAACGCCGGCGTGCGCATCGCATCGACGCGGCTGTCGGTCGACAGCTATGTCAATGTCGGCACCGTCAGCACGCTGCGCACCGACAAGAATCGCTATACGAACATACTGCCCAGCGCGAATATCGCGTTCAACGTCAGCGACGACTTCCTGATCCGCGTGTCGGGATCGCAGACGATGCAACGCGCGTCGATCGCCGACCTTGCACCCTCGACCTTCTTCAACGCGACCAACCTTTCGGTCACCGGGGGCAATGTGAATCTGGAGCCGCCGATCTCGACGCAGGCCGATATCAGCTTCGAATATTATACGGGCAAAAGTTCGCTGATCTCGGGCGCGGTCTTCTACAAGGACGTCAAAAATTTCATCGCGAGCTTTGTGACCACCGGCGTCGACACGACGCTCGACCCGCAGGGGCGTGAACTGACTTTCTCGCGCCCCGAAAATCTGTCGAGCGCGAAGATCAAGGGCTTCGAAATCGGCATCCAGCAGTTCCTCGACTTCCTGCCCTCGCCGCTCGACGGTTTCGGCGTGATCGCAAACTACACCTATTCGGATTCGGAGGACAGCGCGGGCTTCCCGCTCGTCGCGGTGTCGAAGAACAGCTACAACCTCGTCGGCCTGTATGAGAAGGGCCCCTTCTCGGCGCGCATCGCGTATAACTACCGCGACGAGGCGGTGTTCGAATTCTCCGAAGGCCGGCCGAGCTTCGTCGGCTCGCGCTCGCAGCTCGACGCGCAGGTCGGGGTCGACATCACGAAGAATATCGCGCTGTCGCTCCAGGCACAGAATCTGATGCCCAAGAAATCCGCGACGACCGAGTATAGCAATTTCAACACGACCGCGCTCAACAGCTATGCCCTGTCCGAGCGGCGTTTCTCCGTCGGCGTGCGCGCGAAGTTTTAAAAGAGGTCCCCGGACCGGCGGCCCCGACCTTTTTTCGGGTCGTGCGCCGCCGGTCCACCGGATCACAAGGAGTGTATCGGATTATGGTTTCGGGTGATCGGCGCGCGCGCCTTGTTTCGGTTCTGGCGCTCGGCGCGGCGCTCACTCTACCAGTTCAGGCGCAACCGGCGAAATTGCCCAAAATCCTGTCGGACCCTGCGACGGCGGCGGCAAACCCGCTGCCCGACTTCAGCTACGCCGGTTATGGCTTCGGGGTGGCGCCGATCCCCGCCGATGCGGGCACGATCATCGACGTGACCGATCATGGCGCGATCCCCGACGATGGACTCGACGATAGCAAGGCGGTGCTGCGCGCGCTCGCCGCAGCAAATGCGGTGAAGGGCAAGGTGACGCTGCGTTTCCCGAAGGGGCGCATACAGATCACCGAAGTGTTGCGCATCACGCGCAGCGACATCACCCTGGACGGTGCGGGCAATGGCGCGGGCGGCAGCGAACTCTGGTTCCCGCGGCCGCTGAAGCTGATCGACAAAAGCCACGATTATGACGAGCTGCGCGAATATCTGGTGCGCGAGAAGAAGCAGCAGGTCGAGCCCGAGCATAATATCGACTATCTGTTCACCGAATATACCTGGGCGGGCGGGATGATCTTTGTCGCGCCGGCGGGCGGCCGGCCGGTCTCTTATGACGGGACAAAGGATGTCCGCGACCCGGTGCTCGCCAACGGTGTATCGGGCAAGCAATTCGCGCGAACGCTGACGGTAAACGATGCATCGAAGCTTAAGGTCGGCGATGTCGTGCAGCTACAATGGTTCTCGGTTGACGGACCCAAAAGCCAGATATTGAAATCGCTCTATGGCGATACCGACCTGCCGATCGGCTCGCATCATTGGACCTTCCCGAACCGGCCGGTGGTCGCGCAGGCGACGCGCGTCGCGGCGGTGCGCGGCAAGACGGTCACGCTCGGCGATCCATTGCTTCACGATGTCCGTGCGGACCAGCCCGCGGTCGTCGCCGACTGGACGCATCTTTCGAATGTCGGCATCCAGAATCTGCGGCTGCAATTCCCCGAGGCGCCAGCGTTCGGCCATCATCTCGAGCAGGGCTATAACGGCATCTATATGACCGGCGTGTTCGACGGCTGGGTCAAAAAGCTGACGATCGACCGCGCGGACAGCGGCATCCTGACCGACAATGCCGCGAGCCTGACGATCGCCGACATCACGACGACGGGCGACCGCCGCGCGCATTATTCGGTGCATGTCGGCGCCGTGCACAATGTGCTGGTCAAGGATCTGAAGGTCGAGAATCCGGTCGTTCACCCGGTGAGCATCAACACGCGTTCGACGCGTTCGGTCTTCCTGCGTTCGGTCGTCGACAAGGAGGCGATCATCGATCAGCACAGCGGATCGAACCATCAGAATCTGTTCGACGCGATCGAGATGCATATCGATCCGAAGCAGGGCAAGGACGGCTGGCATTACCAGCTGTGGGTCGGCGGCGGCGCACCCTATTGGAAGCCGGGGCATGGGCTCTACAACACGCTGTGGAATGCAAAGCTGGTGGTGCCCGAAAGCGTGCCCGCCGATGCCACGGTTGCGATCACGAGCGGCCTCGAAGGTCCGGGCGAGCGGATCGTCGGGCTGCATGCGAACCGCAATATCACGGTCAGCTATGATCCCGCGCCCTATATCGAGGGGACGGGGCAGGCGGTCGATGCGGCGCCGTCGCTTTACGAATATCAGCTCGCGCGCCGGCGGCGCTGAGGATTAGCGCCCCGGCGGCGGCGCGACCGACTGCCGCTCGACGAAGGTCGAGGCGAGGACGTTGCTCTCATCGTCGCCGCCCTTGGTGCCCGGACTGAGGAAGTCGGGGACGAGCGTCTGCGCGGCGCGGATGCCCATCTCGCGGATCGGCCAGCGCACCGTGCTGAGCGCGGGCCAGATATGCGTCGCCGTCGGACTGTCGTCGAAGCCGATAATGGACAATTCGCCGGGAACCTTGATTCCCTTTCCGTGCGCAACGCTCATCACGCCCGCCGCCATCTCGTCGTTCGAGCAGAAGACCGCGGTCGGCGGCGCGGGCAGCGAAAGCAACGCCTCACCGGCCTCGATCCCGGCGGTATAGCGGTAGTTGCCCGGCGCATAAAGTTCGGCGGGCAGGTCGAGCCCTGCCTCGGCCAGCGCCTCGCGGAAACCCTCTTCGCGCTCGGCCGCCGAACGGAAGCCGACGGGGCCGCGCACGAAACCGATCCGGCGATGGCCGAGAGCGACCAGCCCGCGCACCGCCTCGGCAACCACCTCGCGGTCGTTCGACGAGATACAATGCTTCGCATCGTCGATCCGCGCCGACCCGATGCGCACGTAACGCACGCCAAGATCCTCGCAGAGCGCGGCAAGATCGTCATTCTCAGAAATCGGCGGCAGCAACATCGCGCCGATCGGGCGCTGTTTTTCCAGGAAAGTGCGGACATCGTCGAGCATCTTGTCCGACCCGCGATCGACCGGACGGACGAGCAGCGCAAGATCGCTGTCCTTGATCGCGTCGAGCACGCCGCGCTGAAAATTGAGCACGGTCTGCGCATTCGGATTGTCGTGCAGCAGCGCGATCAGGAAATTCCGGCGAAAGGCGAGCGCGCGTGCCTGCGGATTGGGGACGAAGCCAAGCTGCTCGATCGCCTTTTCGACAGCCGCGCGCGTCTTGTCGGTCAGGAATTCGGAGCGGTTGATCACCCGGCTCACGGTCTTTTTCGAAACCCCTGCAAGCGCTGCGACGTCGTTGATCGTCGGTTGCTTGCTCCCCGGCCCCTTATTCTGTGCCGCCATATTCTGTCTTTCCCCTGCAAGCCTCTGGCCCGGCTCGCGCTTTCCCTGCAGATGGGCGCTCGAAAGCGTAAAATCAACCGCCCGGCGGGGGTGCCAACACCTCTTGACACCGGTTACCATCAAATCTAGCAAGGCAGCAAGCCAGAAATATCGAGCGAGGATGCGATCCCATGTTTTCCAAGACCTATTACGCCACCCATCCCGTAATGATGGAAGAGGTGTCGAACGCCGAACTGCGCGATCGCTACCTGATCCAGAACCTGTTCCGTGAGGGCGAGTGCGTCCTCAACTATACCCACGCCGACCGTTTCGTGATCGGCGGCGTTGCCGTCGGCTCGGCGCCGGTCAAGCTGCCCGCGCAGAGCGAGCCGCCGTCGGCCGCGGGGCATCCGTTCCTCGAACGCCGCGAGCTCGCGATCGTCAACGTGTCATCGGTGGAAGGCACCGTCACCGTCGACGGCGAGAGCTTCACGCTCGGCAACAAGGACTGCCTCTATGTCACGATGGGTGCGAAGGACGTCGAATTCGCGGGTGCCGGCGCGCGCTATTATCTGGCGTCGTGCCCCGCGCACAAGGCGTTCACGACGCGCAAGCTGGGCATCGCCGACGCCAATGCGCTCGATCGCGGCAGCCTGGCAGAATCGAACGAGCGCACGATCTTCCAGCTCGTCATTCCGGGTGTCTGCGACAGCGCGCAACTCGTCATGGGGCTGACCGTGCTCAAGGAAGGAAGCGTCTGGAACACGATGCCGCCGCACATTCACGAGCGCCGCAGCGAGATCTATTTCTATTTCGAACTCGACAATGTCGACACCGACCGCGTGATGCATTTCATGGGCGAAGGCGAGGCGACGCGTCACATCGTGATGCAGAATGAGGAAGCGGTGATCAGCCCGCCCTGGTCGATCCACATGGGCGCGGGCACCAAGGCCTATGCCTTTATCTGGGCGATGGCGGGCGAGAATCAGGACTATACCGACATGAACGTCCTCGACATCTGTCAGCTTTCGTAATGGCGGGCCTGTTCGATCTTTCGGGCAAGGTTGCGCTCGTCACCGGTGCCAACACGGGCATCGGGCAGGGGATCGCGCTTGCGCTTGCCGAAGCGGGAGCCGACATTGCTGCCGCCGGCCGTTCCCCCGCCGACGAGACCGTCGGCAAGGTGCGCGGGCTCGGCCGCAAGGGCGAGAATTTCGCCGCCGACCTGTCGAGCGTCGGCGCCGTGCAGCCGCTCGTCGATGCGGTGCTCGCCGAATTCGGACGCATCGACATCCTCGTCAACAATGCCGGCATCATCCGCCGGGCGGACGCGGTCGATTTCACCGAGGCCGACTGGGACGCGGTGATGGACACCAATTTGAAGACGCTCTTCTTCCTCTGTCAGAGCGTCGGCCGTCACATGATCGCGCGCGGTTCGGGCAAGATCATCAACATCGCCTCGATGCTCACCTTTCAGGGCGGCATTCGCGTGCCGAGCTATACCGCATCGAAATCGGGGGTCGGCGGGCTCACCAAGCTGCTCGCGAATGAGTGGGCGGCGAAGGGCGTGCAGGTCAACGCGATCGCGCCCGGCTATATCGCGACGAACAACACCGCCGCATTGCAGGGTGACGAGACGCGCAACCGCCAGATCATGGAGCGCATCCCGGCCGGCCGCTGGGGCGACCCCAGCGACATCGGCGGCGCTGCGGTCTTCCTCGCGTCATCGGCGTCGGACTATGTGCAGGGCCATATCCTCGCCGTCGACGGCGGCTGGCTCGCGCGATAACAATATAGGCCACCCTCCGGCACGGACGGGGTGAGCGGGGAGTGAGATGACCGAAGGCCGCCTTGTCTTTTTCGGCGAACTGCTGATCCGCCTGACTGCGCCCGGCAACGAATTGCTGATGCAATCGCCGTCGCTCGCGCTCCATGTCGGGGGCGCCGAGGCGAACGTTGCGATAGGTCTCGCCCATCTTGGCCACGATTGCGCGATGGTCAGCCGCGTCCCTGCGAATGCGCTGGGCCGCGGTGCCGTCGCCGCGGTGCGGGGTGCGGGCGTCGATTGTTCCGACGTCTCCGATGCGCCGGGACGAATGGGGCTCTATTTCCTCAGCGTCGGGGCGGGGCTGCGCGCGTCGGAGATCGTCTATGACCGCGCCGGGTCGAGCTTTGCGGCGACGGGTGCCGAGGATTATGATTTCGACCGGCTGCTTACGGGCGCGGGTCTGCTCCACCTGTCGGGGATCACCCCCGCGCTCGGGCCGCGCTCTGCCGAAGCCGCGCTCGCGGCGGCACGTGCAGCGAAACGGCTCGGCGTGCCTGTCAGCTTCGACGGCAATTATCGTGCGATGCTGTGGGAGGCATGGGACAGCGATCCGCGCACGATCCTGTCGGAACTGATCGGCTCGGCGGACATATTGTTCGGCAATCACCGCGACCTGTCGCTTGTGCTGGGCAAGGCCTTCAGCGGTGAAGGCGAAGACCGGCGGCGCGAAGCCGCCGAGGCTGGTTTCTCAGCCTTCCCGGGCCTCAAACTGATCGCCTCGACCGCGCGCCATACGGCCACGGCCGACCATCACCGCATCGCGGCGCGCGTCGACCTGCGCGATGGTGGTTACCAGACCCCCGAGATCGACGTCACCGGCATCGTCGACCGCATCGGCGCGGGCGATGCCTTTGCTGCAGGCGTCCTCCATGCGCATCTGTCGGGCAGCGATGCGCGTGCAATGGCTGAAAGCGGTCTCGCGCTGACCTGTCTCAAACATTCGCTGCCGGGCGACGCGAGCCGCTTTGGTCAGGCCGATATCGACGCCTTCCACGGCGGCGGGCTCGATGTCCGGCGCTGAACGGGTCAGCCGCCGTACTTTGATCGGCGGCGGCCTTGCGCTTGGCGTCGCGACTGCCTTTCCGGCGAAGGCCCGCCACGATCGGGCTTCGATGATCGAGACACCCGATGGTCTGTATGCAAACGTCAATGGCGGCGGCGGGCTTCCCTATCGTTTCGCCGGCATCCGCTATGCGCGTGCTGCGCGCTTCGCGGCGCCGGTCGCCGTGCTCAGGGCCGAGCAATTCGGTCCGGACCCGCAAGCCCCGTTGCGGCCTGACGGGCGGAAGGGCCGGGATATGGTCTTCGGCCCGGCGTGCCCGCAGCAGGGCGACCGATATCATCCGCAATCCGAGGACTGCCTTTTTCTCAACGTCTGGACACCGTCGCTAGAGGGCGAGGGGCGTCGCCCGGTCATGGTCTATTTCCACGGCGGTGCCTATTCGACCGGCAGCGTCACCGACCCGGTCAACGACGGCGCAAGCCTCGCGGCGCGCGGCGATGTCGTCGTCGTCACCGTGAACCACCGCCTCAACGCGCTCGGCTATCTGTATCTCGCCGGGCTAGATCCGCGTTTCCCCGATAGCGGCAATGCCGGGCAACTCGACCTGATCGTCGCGCTCAAATGGGTGCAGCGAAATATCGCGGCGTTCGGCGGCGATCCGGGCAATGTCACCGTTTTCGGCCAGTCGGGCGGCGGTGCGAAGATCGCAACGCTGATGGCGATGCCTGAAGCCAAGGGGCTTTTTCACAAGGCGATCACGATGAGCGGGCAACAGGTCACTGCCTCGGGCCCGCTCAACGCGACAAAGCGGGCGCAGGCGTTTCTGGCCAAGCTGGGCACGGGCTTCGATCCCGCGACCGCTCCGGTCGAGCAGCTCGTTGCCGCGCTGTCGGCGACCGACCCGATCCTTGGCGGCGGCGTCTATATGGGCCCGGTGCTCGACATGAAACATCTGACGCGCCACCCCTTCTGGCCCGACGCCGCGCCGCAGTCGCTCGGCATCCCGATGATGCTTGGCAACACGGTGATGGAAACGCGCGCCTTCTATGCGCCCGAAGGCAAACAATTGTCGGGCCTGAGTTTCGGGAATCTCGCGGTGCGGATCGCGCCGGAGATGCGCATCGATATCGAACCATCGTGGGTGGTCGGCCAGTTTCGCAGCCGATATCCGCAGGCCGCGCCGCTCGAGCTGTTCCACCGCATCGTCACTGCCGCGCGCAGTTGGCGCGGGCAGGTCGAGGAGGCCGAAGCGCGCGCACGCGCGGGTCATCCGGGCTTCGTCTACCAGCTCGATTTCGAGGGCGCGAAACATGCCGACGATATCGCGCTCAGCTTCGGCACGATCCCCGATCCGACCCCCGCGCAGCAGGCGATGAGCGATCGCGTCATGGACGCTTTCGTCCGCTTTGCCCGCACGGGTGATCCGGGTTGGCCGGCCTATGATCTCGATAAACGGCGGACGATGATCTTCGATACGTCGAGCCGCGTAGAGAATGATCCGAGAAAATGGGAGCGCGAGCTGTTCGCGCGCGTGCCCTATATCCAGCCGGGCAGCTAGACGATCCTGTGCCCGCCGAGCCAGTTCCACAGCAGCTCGGGCCAGATTGCAACGGGTAGTCCCGCCGTCTTCATCAGTCCGAAGCCATGTTCGCCGCGCTCGAAGAAATGCGCTTCCACCGATGCTCCAACGGCGCGCGTCGCTTCCCGTAGCCGAACGCTGTTCTCGACCTTCACGACGCTGTCGTCCTCGGCGTGGAGCAGCCACAGCGGCGGCTGGTCGGCGCGGACATTGCGTTCGGGCGAGTAAAGTTTCTCGCGCGCCGCGTCGGCGTTGGCGCCGATCAGTTTCTCGCGGCTCACCGCATGCGCGATCGCCGGGTCCATCGATACCACGGGATAGATGGCCCCGAGGGCATCGGGACGCGCCGGCAAGGCGTCGGCGGCATCGACCGGATCGTAAATCTTTGCGTCGAAGCGCGTAAGCAGGCTCGTCGCGACCTGCCCGCCCGCCGAGAAGCCGCCGAAGGCGACGCGCGCCGGGTCGATCCCGTCGGCCTTTGCGCGGCTGCGCACCAGCCGTACCGCACGCTGCGCATCGGCGAGCGGCACGTCGGCGCCGTTCGTCCAGCCGTCGCCGGGCAGGCGGTAGAAGAGCACATAGACGGTCACGCCGCGCGCTCTCAGCCAGCGGGCGAGTTCATAACCTTCCTTGTCGACCACGACGTAGCGATAGCCGCCGCCGGGCGCGAGGATCACCGCCGCGCCATTGGGCCTTGCCGGGCGGAAGATGTCGAGCCGCGGGCGCGTAATGCCTTGCAGCATCCGGTCGCTGGCGTTCGGATCGTGGCTCCGCTGTACGACCTGTTCGACAAGCCCGGGTGGAGGGTTGATATGACCTTCGGGCCAGAGCGCGATGCTTGCATCGGGCGCGAGGCCTGCCGGCCGTGTCCATACTGCTTGCCCCGCTGCCGCGCTCGCAAAGGGCAGCGCCAGGCTGGCCGTCAGCAGCGCGCGACGGTCGAGGCTCATGGTGCGGGGGCCTTGTTCGGATAGGCGATGATCAGCACCAGCGGCGCGCCTCCGGTCTGGCGGATGCCGACCCTGGCGCCCTTGTAGAGCCACGCCGCCATGCCGGCCTTCAGCTCTTTCTCTTCGCCGTCCGAATGGACGACGCCGGTGCCCGAGACGACATAATAAATCTCGTCATGATCGATCGGATGCACGCCGATCGCGGCGCCGATATGCAGCGCGCGCTTGCGGAATTCGAAGCTGCGCGGCGCAGGGACCGAATCGCTGATCCGGTAGGCGGTCGACATGCCGATCGCGCCGTGCGGCGGCGCCTCTTCGCGGACCGTCGCCGCTTCGTCGATCACGACCATTGCAGGTGCGCCGGCGCTCGCGAGTATCAGAGCAAGAAGCGCGTTCATCGTCAGTTAGCCGTTCGCGACGCGCGGTCGCGTGCCGACAAATGCTCCTGCGGCATGGGCGCGGTCTGGCCGGGATAGCTGCCCGATTTGGGTTCCATCGTCGCAAGGTCCCACTCGGCTGCGACAAAAGGCGCGCGCGCCTCCTTGACCGTGGGATAGCCGCTCACTTCCTTTTCGTCGTCGATTACCTCGCCGCGCCCTTCGGCGACGAAAAAGAGCACGCGAATCTCTTCGGCGTCGCGCGCCCAGGGCCGCGCGCCGGCGGTCGACAGCACCGAGGTTTCGACGTCGCGCACCGGCAGGACATTATAGCCTCCGACCGGCGCGAGCGGCGCCTTGGCACGGATCAACTTGGCCTGCGTCTCGCCATAACGGCCGAACTCGGGCAGCGGCTGGCCGTGACGGTCGACCGCCAGATTGTCCTTGCCATAATATTCAAGGTCGCCGTCGCCGCCGAGCATCAGAAAGGGCAGGTCGGGATCGGTGTCGTTGCCGCCGCGCATGACATTGCCGATCGCGGTGATCTGTCCGGTCACATAGTCGTGCCCGACCCATTCGAGATTCATCAGGTTATAATGCACCGCGCGATGCTGTGGATTATAGATCAGATTGTTGATCATCAGCGCCTGTCCGCCGCCCTTGATCAGCGGGTTGCGCTCGACATTATGCGCCCAGACATTGCGATAGAAGACGATGCCCGTGGCATTGTCGTGGATCAGCGACCCTTTGCTATGCTCGCCCTTCGGATGGCTGGCATCGGCGAGGCCTTCGGCCGCCAGATTGTTCGAAAAGGTGATGTTGTGGCTCGTGCCCCGCCGCCACTCATCGACATTCTTGCCGGTGAAACGCGGGCCGGAGGCCGACATATTCTCGTCGATCCCCCACATGAGCGTGCAATGATCGACGATGACATTATGCGCCGCGACGGTCGAAAACGTGTCGGCTTCCCACCCGCTGCGCTTCGGCTGGCCGTCGACGCCGGTATAGATGCGCAAATGGCGCATCACGACGTCGTGCGTCTTCACATCGATCCCTGTGCGGATCAGCGTGACGCCGGGGCCGGGTGCGGTCTGGCCGGCGATGGTCAGGAACGGATGTTGGATCTCGATTGTCGTGCGGCCCATGTCGATCACGCCGCCGACCTCGAACACGATGATACGCGGCCCCGGCGTCTCGATCGCGGCCTTCAGCGACCCCGGACCATCGGGGGCGAGCGTGGTCACGCGCAATATCTGTCCGCCGCGTCCGCCTGGGGTCTGTGCCGCAGGACCGACCGCGCCCGGAAAGGCCAGCGGCGCCGCATCGGCCGCGATCGCCGAGCCCGATGACAGGCTAAGGGCTAGAAAAAGCGCAGTTATCCAGGGCTTTTTGGCCATCCCATCTCTCCTCATCATTGGGGTATTGACATGTTCGTCGCAATCCGCAATCTTTCTGACACCGGTTACCCCAATCGGTCAACGAGAAAATATTTCCAAGGGAGAGGGTCTGATCCGGTTCGTCGCGACACGCGGCGGGCCATCTCACTCTCTGAAAAATCGACGGACGAAGCGGTGTGCCAAATCGCTTTGTCCAACAAAGTAACCGGTGTCATTCCTTGCGCGAGCGGGGGCAACGGGGCGATAAGGGAGGATGATAATGGCAATTCATGCAATGCGGAGCATTCGCACTTTGACCCGGCTGGCGTGCGGTGCATCGCTTGCCGTAATCGCGGCCGCGCCGGCCTGGGCGCAGGACGTCACAGCCGCCGACGAACCCGTAGCCAGCGCAGACGAGATCGTCGTCACCGGCTTTCGTGCGTCGCTCGGCGCTGCGCTCAACGTCAAGCGCGAGTCGGTTGCTGCGGTCGATGCGATCGTCGCCGAAGATATCGCCAAATTCCCTGACCAGAACCTCGCCGAATCGCTGCAGCGCATTCCCGGCATCACGATCCAGCGCGACGGCGGCGAAGGCCGCGGGATCACCGTCCGCGGGCTCGGCTCGCAATTTACCCGCGTTCGCGTCAACGGGCTCGAAACCGTCGCAACCTCGACCGACGGCGCGTCGGCGAACCGCGACCGTGCGTTCGATTTCAACGTTTTCGCATCCGAGCTGTTCAGCTCGATCGTCGTCCACAAGACCGCGTCGGCCGAACTCGACGAAGGGTCGCTGGGGGCGGTGGTCGACCTCAACACGGGCAATCCGCTCGCCGGCAAGGGTGGCTTCACCGCGGCGCTGTCGGCGCAAGGCAGCTACAACGACCTCTCCGAAAAAGTCGGGCCGCGCGTTGCGGGGCTGCTGAGCTGGGTCAACGACGCCGGCACGCTCGGCTTTGCGGTTTCCGCTGCCTATTCGGACCAGAAGACGCTCGAACTCGGCAATAATAGCGTTCGCTGGGCGCAGGCGCGCTTCGACTCGGTCGACGGCACGCCTTGCTGGACCGCCGCCAATGCGGGCGGCACCTATATCCCGAGCGCCGCATGCAATGCCGTGTCGCTCGCCTTTCACCCGCGTATCCCACGTTACGGCGAAATCGCGCACGACAAGAAACGCCTCGGCCTCACCGGGACGATTCAGTTCGCGCCGAGCGATGCGACCAAAATCTCGATCGACGGTCTTTATTCGAGCTTCAAGCACCAGCGCCGCGAGCGTTGGGCCGAAGTGCTGCTGCGCAGCAACGAACGTTCGATCAACGTCAGCGACTATGAAATCGACGACGACAATAATCTGATCTCGGCGACGCTCGACGACGCCTGGGTGCGCACAGAACATTATCTGCGCAAGGCAAAGACCGAATTCTGGCAGGTCGGCGCGACGTGGGACCAGGACGTCAGCGATACGTTCCGCTTCACTCTGCTGGGCGGCCTGTCGAAATCGACCGCGTCGATCCCGCTCGAAACGACGATCGTCTTCGACGACCGCGATGCGCAGGATTATCGCTACGACTATAGCGACATGGCACGCCCGCTGCTGACCTTTGGCACCAGCGTCACCAATCCGGCGAACTTCCAGCTTGCCGAAATCCGCGACCGTCCGTCGGAGGTGGAGAATAAGTTCCGCACCGCCCAGTTGCGCACCGAATGGGACATCAGCGATGATTTCACGGTGAAGGCGGGCGGCGTCTATCGTCGCTTCGACTTCGCCAGTATCGCCTTCACGCGCGACACGGTGGTGTGCGGCAACGGGGGCGTCGACCGCGTTCTCGGCACGCTAGCCTGTTCGCCGTCGTCGGCATTCGGGCCCGCCGCCATCTATGGCTTCCCGGTCACCTCGGCACTCGCCGAGCTGTTCACGCTCGGCAAGGCGGGGCAACCGTCCGGCACGACGACCGAATGGCTGGTCGCCAACCTCGACGCGACGACCGATTTCACCAAGCTCTATGACCGTGTCGCCGCAGTCGACGCCGGCAACAATCGCGCCGTGCGCGAAGAGGTCACCGGCGGCTATCTGCAGTTCGATGCCAAGGGCGAACTCGGCGGGCTGCGTTACGCACTCAACGCGGGCGTGCGCTATGTTCACACCGCGCAGACCTCGAGCGGGCTGAACAGCGGCGCGGCGGTGACGGTGAAGCGCAGCTATGAGGACTGGCTGCCTTCGGTGAACCTCGCGCTCTTCCCGCACGAGGACATCATCATCCGCGCCGCGGTCGCCGATGTGATGACGCGTCCGACGCTCGGCAACCTGACCCCGGGCGGGTCGGTCGACGGGTTCAACTATCGCATCAACTACGGCAACCCGTTCCTCGACCCGTTCCGCGCGACCTCCTACGATCTCGCGTTCGAATGGTATTTCGCGCCGCAGTCGATCTTCTCGGTCGCGCTGTTCAAAAAGGACATCGCGAGCTTCCCGGTCGCGACGACGACGAGCGGGACTTTCGCATCGACCGGTCTGCCGACGTCGGTGATCCCGCCGAGCAGCCCGGGCTCGATCAATCCCGAAGGCCAATTGTGGACGATCACCTCGATCGGCAACGGCGAAGGTGCAAAGCTGAAAGGCATCGAAGTCTCGTTGCAAGCACCGTTCAAATTCCTGCCGGGCTTCCTGTCGAACTTCGGCGGCATCGTGAACGCGACCTACGTCGATTCGGACGCCGACTATACGGTCGCCGGCCCGTCGATCGTCCCCGGCGGGGCGAATGTGTCGGCGGTGCGCAACGGCACGCTCTTCAACCTGTCGAAGCGCGCCTATAACGGCACGCTCTATTATGACGACGGCAAGTTCAGCGCGCGTGCCTCGGTCAGCTATCGCAGCCGCTATGCCGACGCCAACAGCGGCACCGGCAACGTCTTCGAAGGCTATGGCTCGACGATCAACGTCGATGCGTCGGTCCGTTACGCGATCACCGACAATATCGAAATTTCGGTCGAGGGCATCAATCTGACCGACGAATATCGCTATCGCTTCACCGATATCGATGCCGACCGCAATTACGAGAACAACCACTTCGGCCGCACCTTCCTGTTCGGCGCACGCGTCAAAATCTGACGCCAATGGGTTAGTCCCGGTGAGGCCCGGTTTCCGATTTCAGGGGACCGGGTCTTTCTTTTTTGAGGAGAAGATTAGGTGACCGATCGCCGCGACATGCTCAAACTCGCCGGCACCGGTCTGCTTGCGACCGGCCTGTCGGGCATCGGCGCGACCGCCACATGGGCCGGGGCGACGCCTGCATCTGCGGCTCGCGTTCCGGCCTGGGCCAAGGGCTTCGACGGGCAGCGCAAGGCCGATCTTGGCGACGGGCGCTTTCTCAACCCGATCATGGCGGGCGACCATCCCGATCCGTCGATCCTGAAGGACGGATCCGACTATTATATGACTTTCTCGACCTTTGACTCCTATCCGGGTCTGGTCATCTGGCATTCGCGCGACCTGGTGAACTGGCGCCCGATCGGCCCCGCGCTCCACAAGAATATCGGATCGGTGTGGGCGCCCGAACTCTGCAAGCACAAGGGGCGCTATTATCTCTATATTCCCACGAAAGGCCCCAACACGAGCTGGGTGATCTGGGCCGACCGGATCGAGGGGCCGTGGAGCGAGCCGGTCGACCTCAATCTGCCGAACCATATCGATCCCGGCCATGCGGTCGGAGAAGATGGGTCGCGCTGGTTGTTCCTGTCGGGGGGCGACCGCGTGCGCCTGTCCGACGACGGATTGTCGCGCGTCGGCGAGCCCGAGCATGTCTATGACCCATGGCGTTATCCCGCCGACTGGGTCGTCGAAGGCTTCGCGCCCGAGGGGCCGAAGATCACGCGGCGCGGCGGCTATTATTATATGATCACCGCTGTCGGCGGCACCGCGGGGCCGCCGACGGGGCATATGGTGATCGCGGCGCGGTCGAAATCGATCCATGGGCCGTGGGAAAATTGCCCCGCGAACCCGCTCGTCCATACCAAAACGGCCGCTGAAAAATGGTGGTCGCGCGGCCATGCGACGCTGGTCGAAGGGCCGGCGGGCGACTGGTGGAGCGTCTATCACGGGTTCGAGAACGGCTATTGGACGTTGGGGCGCCAGGCCTTGCTCGACCCGATCGAATGGACCGACGACGGCTGGTTCCGGATGAAGGGCGGCGATTTGTCGCAGCCGATCGCGAAACCCGCGGGCGGCACGGTCGCTGGGCCGCACGGCATGGCGCTATCGGACGATTTCAGCGCGCTCGCGCTGGGCGCGAAATGGAATTTCTTCAAGCCCGCCGCCGACGAACGCAGCCGCGCGCGGGTTGAAAATGGCGCGCTGGTGCTGGCTGCGCGCGGCAAGGCGCCGGTCGATTCATCGCCGCTGCTGCTCATCGCGGGCGATCAGGCGTACCGCTTCGAATGCGATATCGAGATCGCGCCGGGCGGAACCGCGGGGCTGATCCTCTTCTACGACGAGAAGCTTTACTGCGGGCTGGGTTTCGACGGCGAGCGCTTCGTCACCCACCAATATGGCATCGAACGCGCGCGCCCCGCCAATCCGCACGGGACACGCATGCGGATGCGTGTCACCAACGACCGTCATATCGTCACCTATGACACCAGCGGCGACGGGGGAAAGACGTGGGTGCGCTTCGATCGCGGCATGGAGGTCTCGGGTTACCACCATAATGTCCGCGGCGGCTTCCTCATGCTGCGGCCCGGCCTCTACTCGGCCGGGCAGGGCGAAGCGCGCTTCCGCAACTTCACCTTCCGCGCGCTGGATTAAAGCGTCACGCCCGATTTCCAGATCGCGATATCGCGTTCCTCGTTTTTCTCGGCGCGCGTCGCGGCGCCTGAGGCTGTCGCGGCGATCAGGCCGAGCAGCGCATCCGCCGCGCTGTCGAATCCCGCGTCGAGTACTGTCCCGGCATCGAAGTCGATCCAGCCTGCCTTGCGCTGTGCCAGTGCGCTGTTCGATGCGATCTTCAGCGTCGGCGCTGGAAAGCCGAGCGGCGTGCCGCGGCCGGTGGTGAAGAGGATGATCGTCGCGCCCGCCGCGGTCAGCGCGGTCGACGATACCGCGTCGTTGCCCGGCGCCTCCAGCAGCGTCAGTCCCGGCAGCGTTGCTTCGCCGCCATAACGCCGGACATCGACTACGGGTACCTTGCCGCCCTTCTGCACCGCGCCGAGCGACTTTTCCTCGAGCGTCGTGATCCCGCCCGCGATATTGCCGGGTGAGGGATTCTCGCTCACGGGTTCGCCGTTGCGAATGAAATAGTCCTTGAAATCCCGGACCAGCGCGACCGTCTCGTCAAAGATTTCCTGCGATACCGCGCGGTCCATCAGCAACTGCTCGGCGCCGAAAATCTCGGGGATCTCGGTCAGCACCACCTTGCCGCCCGCCCCGGCCACAGCATCGGCCATGCGCCCGACGAGCGGATTGGCGGTCAGGCCTGAGAGGCCGTCGGAACCGCCGCACTTGACGCCGAGCACCAGCTTCGACAGCGGCACATCGCTACGCGGTGTATCGGCGCAGCCATCGACGAGCGCGTCGATGGATTCGAGGCACGCCTCTTCATCATCCTCGACCGCCTGCGCCGACAGCGTGCGGATATGCGCGCGGCGTTCGGCCGGGATGAGGTCGAGCAGCGCGCCGAGCTGATTGCTCTCGCACCCGAGTCCGACGATCAGCACGCCACCTGCATTGGGATGCTGCGCAAGCGCGGCAAGCAGCGCGCGCGTGTGGCCAAGATCGTCGCCGAGCTGCGAACAGCCAAAGGGATGTTTGAACGCATGGACGCCGTCGACGCGTCCCGCATGGCGCTCGCCCGCGATCCGCGCAACGCGTGCGGCAAGGTTGCCGACGCAGCCGACCGTCGGCAATATCCATATCTCGTTGCGCGTTCCGACGCGTCCGTCGGGACGAACATAGCCGCGGAAGGTCGGCGCTGTCTTGCCGGGCTGTGCCGCTTCGCCGGCATCCGGCGCGTACAGATAATCGCCATCGCCGCTCAGCGCAGTCGCCAGATTGTGGCTGTGGACATGCTCGCCGGGGGCGATGTCGGTGGTCGCGGTGCCGATTGGAAAGCCATATTTGATCACCGCCGCGCCGCGCGCGATCGGCTCGATCGCGACCTTGTGCCCACGTCCCAGGTCGACCGAGGCTCGAACGGGGGAATCGGCGAATAGCCTCTCGCCGGCAGCGATATCGGCGATCGCGGTCGCGACATTGTCCGCATCATGGACGCGGATCGCACGGGTTGCGATGTTACCGGTCATCGCCGCTCAGCACCCGGCACGTTGGGAAATTTGTCATACATATGATATTTGCTTGCCTTTGACACCGGTGTCTCTTACACCGCTTCGCGGAAGAGGGAAATGAGAAAGATGCTGGCGACAAGCGATCAACAGAATGTAGCGCGTGCATTAATCGACGCGCGTGCGGGAAAGACACCGCTTACCGTCTATCCCGGCACGATGCCGCAGACGATGGCCGAGGCTTATGCGATCCAGGATAGCGCGATCGCGATCGATGGGCGCCGCGTCGGTGGATGGAAAGTCGGGCGGATCGCAGCAGAGCTCGTCGACCGCTACGGCCGCAACCGCCTGACCGGACCGATCTTCACCAACGAAATCTTCGATGGCGCCGCCAATCCGGTGATGCCGGTCTATGCCGACGGGTTCGCCGCGGCGGAGGCCGAGGTCCTTCTCTGCTTCGGCGACGTCGGTACGCGCGACTATGACATCGACACCGTGCGCGAATGTATTGCCGACGTCCGCACGGGTATCGAGATCGCGAGCTCGCCCTTTCCCGAAATCAATCGCCACGGCCCCGCGGTCACCGCGTCGGACTATGGCAATAACAAGGGGCTGATCCTCGGCCCGTCGATTGCCGATTGGCGCAACGTCGACCTCATCCGCATGCCGGTCGAAATGGCGATCGACGGCGAAACCGTCGGCGCGGCGACGATGGAGGCCATGCTCGACGGTCCGTTCGGATCGGCGCTGTTCCTGATCGACATATTGCGCACACGCGGCATCGCGATCCCGCCCGGCACCTGGGTGTCGGCGGGCGCGATTACCGGCATTCATGAAATCACGCCCGGCCAACGCGCCGAAGCGCTGTTCGACGGAAAAATCCGCGTCGGCTGCTCGATCAAAAGCTACTAAAGCAACATAACGGGAGAGGTTTATGGCACAGGCATTCGCGGACGGAGGTACGGCGGCGCCGGTGCCAAGGTCCGGCCGCTATCGCTGGCTGATCGTCGCGGTGCTGTTTGCCGCGACCACGGTCAATTATATCGACCGCACCATGCTCGGCCTGCTCGCCCCGACGCTCGGCACCGAGCTTGGGTGGAGCGAGAATGACTATGGCAACATCGTCACCGCATTTCAGGCTGCCTATGCGCTCGGCTTTTTGCTCATGGGCTGGCTGATCGACCGTTTCGGGCCCAAGATCGGGTACAGCATCGCCATTTCAATCTGGACGATCGGTCATATCGCGCATGGTTTTGCGGGGTCGGTCGCCTCTTTCATGGCGGCACGCGTCATTCTCGGCGTGGGCGAGGCGGGTCATTTTCCGTCGGTCGTCCGCGCGTCGAGCGAATGGTTTCCGCAAAAGGAACGCTCCTACGCGATCGGTTGGGTCAACAGCGCGACGACGATCGGCGTCATCCTGACCGCGCCGACAATCTGGCTTTTCATGGTCTGGATGGGCTTCGATTGGCGTCAGACCTTCATCTACACCGGCGCCTTCGGCATCATTCTGCTGCTGCTCTGGCTCTGGCTCTACAGCAACCCACGCGAAAGCGGGAAGGTCAGCGACGCCGAACTCGCGTGGATCGAGCACGATCCCCCCGAAAAGATCGAGCGCCTCGGCTGGGGCGCCATCGTCACCAAGCGCGAAGCCTGGGCCTATGCGACCGGCAAGTTCCTCACCGACCCGGTATGGTTCCTGATGCTCTTCTGGCTGCCCAAATATTTCAGCACCACCTATAATGTCGATCTGAAGGTCGTGCTGCTGCCGATGATCATCATGTATCTGCTCTCCGACGTCGGCAGCATCCTTGGCGGCTGGGTATCGTCGAAATTGATCCAGACGGGGCACAGCGTCAATTTCGCGCGCAAGGCGACGATGCTCGGCGCGGGTTGCTGCGTGCTGCCTTTGCTGTTCGTCTCCGGGCTCGACAATATGTGGCTCGCGGTCGTGCTGATCGGCATCGCGCTCGCGGGGCATCAGGCCTTTTCGTCGACGATCCTCTCGATCCCGCCCGACATGTTCCCGAAACGTGCGGTCGGCTCGGTGATCGGGCTCGGCGGCTTCGCGGGCGGTGTCGGCGGCATGATCATGGCGAAGTCGACCGGGCTCGTGCTCGACGCGACGGGGGGCAATTACACGCTCATCTTCGCGGCTTGTACCGTCGTCTATTTCCTTGCCGTGCTGGCGATCCACATCCTTAGCCCGCGCCTCGCGCCGGTCACCGTAGAAAGCAAAGCCTGATCCATGCCTCGTCCGCTGGTCCTCTCCCCCGACCGCCTCTTCCCGTCCGATCCGGCGCAGCGCGACATCGCGCGCCGACTCTATAGGGAAGTGGCGGGCCTGCCGATCATCAGCCCGCACGGACATACCGACCCAAGCTGGTTCGCGGGCAATGCCCATTTCGGCAACGCGGCGGAGCTTTTGCTCCACCCCGACCATTATGTGTTCCGGATGCTCTATTCGCAGGGCGTTTCGCTCGATGATCTGGGTATCCGGAACCGCGACGCCGACCCGCGCGAAAGCTGGCGGATCTTCGCGCAGAATTACCATCTATTCCGCGGCACCCCGTCGCGGATGTGGATGGACTGGGTGTTTGCCGAAGCGTTCGGCTTCGACGTGCAATTCTCGGCCGAGACTTCGGACCTCTATTACGACCGCATCACCGAAGCGCTCGCGACCGATGCCTTTCGCCCGCGCGCGCTGTTCGACCGTTTCGGGATCGAGGTGATCGCGACGACCGAGAGCCCGATCGATACGCTCGAGCACCACGGCGTGATCCGCGCCGCCAATGCCAGCGGCGAATGGGGCGGCCGCGTCATCACCGCCTACCGCCCCGATCCCGTCGTCGATCCCGAGTTCGAGGGCTTTCGCGATAATCTGAAACGTTTCTCCGATTTGTCGGGCGAGGATGCGTTCAGCTACGCCGGCTATCTCGCCGCGCACCGCAATCGTCGCGCCTTCTTCGCCGAAATGGGCGCGACCTCGACCGACCATGGTCATCCGACCGCCGCAACCGCCGACCTGTCGAATGCCGAGGCTGAAGCACTGTTCGCGCGTGTGACCGCTCCCGACGTCAGCGCCGCCGACGCCGAGTTGTTCCGCGCGCATATGCTGACCGTGATGGCGGGAATGAGCCTCGACGACGGGCTGGTGATGCAGATCCACCCCGGCGCATTCCGCAACCATAATCCCTGGTTGTTCGAGCATTATGGCCGCGACAAGGGCGCCGATATCCCCACGGGCACCGACTATGTCCATGCGCTGCGCCCGTTGCTCGGGCGTTATGGCAATGAAGCCGCGCTGACGATCATCCTCTTCACGTTGGACGAGACGAGCTATGCGCGCGAACTCGCGCCGCTCGCGGGTCACTATCCGGCGCTGAAGCTTGGCCCGGCCTGGTGGTTCCACGACAGCCCGGAGGGGATGCGTCGTTTCCGGAACCAGATGACCGAGACGGCGGGCTTCTACAATACAGTCGGCTTCAACGACGATACGCGTGCCTTCCTGTCGATCCCCGCGCGCCACGATGTCGCGCGGCGAATCGATTGCGGCTTCCTCGCGCAGCTTGTCGCCGAGCATCGGATGGAAGAGTGGGAGGCGGCGGAGCTCGCCACCGACCTCAGCTACAATCTCGCCAAGGCCGCGTACAAGCTGTGAGACTGTCAGCGCAAACGCCGCTCGCGGCGTCGGTCCAGGCGCCGGGCTATGACCGCGGCGCGCAGGCGCCCGGGATCGTCCATATCGGCATCGGCGCGTTCCACCGCGCGCATCAGGCGGTCTACACCGACGATGCGATGGCTGCGGGCGACCGCGACTGGGGCATCGTCGGGGTGTCGCTGCGATCGGGCGACGTCGCGGCGCAGCTTAACCCGCAGGACGGGCTATACACGGTCAGCACGCGCAGCACGGCAGGGGCCAGGTTGCGGCTGATCGGCGCGGTGCAGAAGGTGCTCGTTGCGGCCGACGATCCGCAGGCCGTCATCGACGCCATCGCGGCGCCGACGACGCATATCGTCAGCTTCACCGTGACCGAAAAGGGCTATCTGCGCCGTGCCGACGGGTCGCTCGACCTCGCTGCGGCGGTCGGCGGGGCGAGCCTCTACCGGTTCGTTGCCGCTGGTCTTGCTGCACGCAAGGCGGCCGGCCTCGGCGGCGTTACGTTGCTCAGTTGTGACAACCTCGCCGGCAATGGCGCGGTGCTGCGCCGGTTGATGCGCGAATATCTTGCCGCCTATCACCTCGATTTATCGGCATGGTTCGACGGCGAATGCACTTGTCCTGCGACGATGATCGATCGCATCGTCCCCGCGACGACCGACGCCGATCGCGCGGCGGTCGAAGCCGCGCTCGGCGTGCGCGACGAGGGTGCGGTCGTTACCGAAGGCTTCAGCCAATGGGTGATCGAGGATGACTTTGCCGGCCCGCGTCCGCGCTGGGAAAATGTCGGTGCCGAACTGGTTGCCGATGTCGCGCCCTATGAGACTGCAAAGTTGCGCATGCTCAACGGTGCGCATTCGGCGCTCGCCTATATCGGGATCGGGCAAGGCCATGAGTTCGTGCATCAGGCGATCGCCGATCCCGCGATCCGCCCCGTCATTGAACGGTTGATGCTGGACGAGGCCGCGCCGACGATCGACGCGGCGCCTGGGCAAGATCTGACCGCTTATGCCGGTGCGCTGATCGACCGTTTCGCCAATCCCGCGCTCCACCACCGGCTGATCCAGATCGCGATGGACGGCAGCCAGAAGATCCCGCAGCGCTGGCTCGAAACATTGGCGTGGCATCAGGCGCGCGGGCAGCGCTGCCCGTCGCTCGAAGCCGCGGTTGCGGCTTGGATCGCCTTCCTGCGCAGCGACCATCCGATCGACGATCCACTCGCGGACAAGCTGCGCGACGCGGCGGCGGGCCCCGATGCGATGGAGCGCCTGTTCGGCGACAGCGGCCTGCTCTCCTCCGACTGGCGCCCGATCTAGGTTGGCACCAGCAACCCCCGGCTCTCGCGCACCTCGGCATCGAGCCAGTCGATAAATGCCCGGATGCGCGGCTGCGGCGCAACGTCACGGTGGAGCGCGAGCCAGAAGGCGCGCGCGACCGTCTGCTCGGGCCGAACGCGCACCAATGCGGGATCGCCCGCGGCAAGGAAACAGGGCAGCACCCCGACACCTGCGCCGCCCGCGATCATCCGCCGCTGTGCGAGGATGGACGACGAGCGTACATTGGCGCGCAGCCCCGGTTCGATCTCGCCCAGATAATCGAGTTCGGGCGCGTAAAGTATGTCCGGCATATATCCGATGACAGGAATGCCCGCGCGTGAGAGCGGCGCGGCGACCACCGCCTCCTGCCAGTCGCGCCGGTCGGCGGGGGCATAAAGGCCCAGGCTATAGTCCGACAGCTTGCGCGTGATCAGCGGACCCTTGCGCGGCCGTGCGAGCAGCACCGCCATATCGGCCTCGCGCCGCGATGGATTGAGGAAGCCCGACGAGGCGACAAGGTCGATCTCAAGCTCGGGATGCGCGGCGACGAAGCCCCCGAGGCGCGGTGCGATGAAGCTGTTGCCGAAGCCTTCGGACACGCTCACGCGCAATTGCCCCGACAGCGTCGACCCGCCGTCCGGCGCCATATGGATGCGCGCCGCCGCTGCCGCCATCGCTTCGGCGTGCGGAACGAGCGCCCGGCCCGCCGCGGTCAGGACGAAACCCGTCGGCGCGCGTTCGAACAAAGTCTGTTGAAGCGCCGCTTCGAGCGCGCTGACCTGACGGCTGACCGTCGTCGCATCGACATGCAGCGCCGCGCCGGCCCGCGCGAGCGTGCCGTGGCGCGCGACGAACAGGAAATATTGCAGCTTGTCCCAGTCCATATGCTGCAAATATGCAGGATAATGCTGCAAGTCTATCCCTTGCAATCGTGCCGTAACTGGTCTGTGGCAGCGGCAAGATTTTACGGGAGATTCGAACATGCGACAGATCGACCATCACATCGTCGGCGGCGCCGGCGGCAGCAGCCGCTTCGCCGACGTCCTGGACCCCAACAACGGCGGCGTGCAGGCGCAGGTTGCGCTCGGCGACCGCGCCGTACTCGACCGCGCCGTTGCCGCCGCCAAAGCCGCCCAGCCCGCATGGGCCGCGACCAACCCGCAGCGCCGTGCGCGCGTGATGTTCGAATTCAAACGCCTCGTCGAAGCGAATATGAACCAGCTCGCCGAGATGCTGTCGAACGAACATGGCAAGGTCATCGCCGATTCGAAGGGCGACATTCAGCGTGGGCTTGAAGTCATCGAATTCTGTTGCGGCATACCGCATGTGCTCAAGGGCGAATATACGCAGGGCGCCGGTCCCGGCATCGACGTCTATTCGATGCGTCAGCCGATCGGTATCGGCGCGGGCATCACTCCGTTCAACTTCCCCGCGATGATCCCGCTGTGGATGGGCGGCGTCGCGACTGCGGTCGGCAACGCCTTCATCCTGAAGCCCAGCGAGCGCGATCCGTCAGTCCCCGTCCGCCTGTCGGAACTGTTCCTCGAGGCGGGCATGCCCGAAGGCATTTTCCAGACCGTTCATGGCGACAAGGAAATGGTCGACGCGATCCTCGACCATCCCGACATCGGCGCGGTCAGCTTCGTCGGCTCGTCGGACATCGCGCATTATGTCTACAACCGCGGTGTTTCGAACGGCAAGCGCGTGCAGGCGATGGGCGGCGCGAAGAACCACGGCATCGTCATGCCCGACGCCGACCTCGACCAGGTGGTGAACGACCTGACCGGCGCGGCCTTCGGTTCGGCGGGCGAACGCTGCATGGCGCTGCCCGTCGTGGTTCCCGTGGGCGAGGACACCGCGAACCGTCTGCGTGAGAAGCTGATTCCCGCGATCGAGGCGCTGCGCGTTGGCGTTTCGACCGATGCCGAGGCGCATTACGGCCCCGTGGTGACGCAGGCGCACAAGGAAAAGGTCGAGGGCTGGATCGCGAAATGCGCCGATGAAGGCGCCGAACTGGTCGTCGACGGCCGCGGCTTTACCTTGCAGGGTCACGAAAAGGGCTTCTTCGTCGGGCCGACGCTGTTCGACCATGTCACGACCGATATGGAATCGTACAAGGAAGAGATTTTCGGCCCGGTGCTGCAGATCGTCCGCGCGCCCGATTTCGAAACCGCGCTCGAACTCCCCAGCAAGCACCAGTATGGCAATGGCGTCGCCATCTTTACGCGCAACGGCCATGCCGCGCGCGAATTCGCCGCGCGCGTCAATGTCGGCATGGTTGGGATCAACGTACCGATCCCGGTGCCGGTCGCCTATCATACGTTCGGCGGCTGGAAACGCTCTGCGTTCGGCGACACCAACCAGCACGGCATGGAAGGCGTAAAGTTCTGGACCAAGGTCAAGACCGTAACGGCGCGCTGGCCCGACGGGTCGCCCGACGGCGGCAACGCCTTTGTCATCCCGACGATGGGCTGACGGGCGAACGCATGAAACCCGGCTCGGCCATCGGGCATTCTTCTCCTGACGGCGCCGACATATGGTCGGCGCCGCAAGGAGGTTGACGATGAGGCACCGGGTTATACTTGCTGCGACGCTTTTTCTTGGCGCGTGCAGCGGCGGCAAGGACGAGGAATCGGGCCCCGAGGCGACCGCGACGATCGGCCCGTTGCAAAAGGCCGAACGCTCGGCGCCCGCCGAACCCTCCGGCGCGGTGGTCGACGCGGACCTGCCCAAAGCTGCAGACGAAGCACCTGCCAAACCGGACGTTTCGATCAAGGCCGACGGCAAGACGATTCCGCCCGCGATCCGCGGCCGCTGGGCGCTCAAGGTGGCCGACTGCACGGCAAGAAAGGGCACCGATCTCACGGCGCTGACGATTGATGCGACGAACCTGCGCTTCTACGAATCGCACGGCGAACTGGCGCGTGTTCGCCAGAGCGACGCGGTCCGTATCGTCGCCGATTTTCGGTTCAGCGGCGAAGGTGTCGAATGGGATCGCAGGATGCTGCTCGACCTTGACGACGGCGGCAAGACGCTCGTCCGCCGCGACTCCGGCGAGGGTGCCGTGGCGGGCGCGATGCGCTATACGCGCTGCGCCGGATGACGGCTTTTTAGAAAGGGAGACATACGATGGACATTCGCTTGCTCGCAATTGCCGCCGTTCTGCCGCTTGCGGCTTGTACGCAGGAACGGACACCCGTCGAATCGACCCCACCGCCGCCCGAAGCCGAAATGACGTGCAAGGCCGACGCCGCGCAATCCTATGTCGGTCAGACCGCGACCCCCGATCTCGGCGGCGCGATCCTGAAAGCCGCGGGCGCCCGCACACTGCGCTGGGGCCCACCGCGCTCGGCGATGACGATGGATTATCGTGTCGATCGCGTGAACGTCATGTACGACGACGCCTATAAGATCACGCAGGTCACCTGTGGCTGATTCCAGCCGTCGCAACCATAGCTCGGCATCCCCGTTCGAACCCGTCTATGGCTACAGCCGCGCGGTTCGGGTGGGGAACCGCATCGACGTCGCGGGCTGCGCGCCGATCGAGCCCGATGGCAGCTCGACCCCCGGCGACGCCGGGGCACAGGCGGCGCGCTGCATCGCGATCATCGGCGAAGCGCTGGAAGCGCTCGGCGGCAGCTTCGCCGATGTCGTGCGCACGCGCATGTATATCACCGACGCCGCGGACGCCGACCTTGTCGGGCGCGCGCACGGATCGGCATTCAAAAATGTGCGTCCGGCATCGACGATGCTGGTTGTGCCCGCGCTGATCCGTCCCGAATGGAAAGTCGAAATCGAAGCCGAAGCTATTATCGAGAAGTGACCATGACCGACCAGTTCCAGCTTACCGACGACCAGCTTGCCATCCAGGATATGGCGCGCAAATTCACCGCCGACCGCATCACGCCCTTTGCCGCCGAATGGGACGAGAAAAGCCATTATCCCGTCGAGGTGTGGAAGGCCGCGGGCGAGCTCGGCTTCGGCGCCATTTACGTCGCGGAGGAATCGGGCGGCATCGGCCTTGGCCGGCTCGAGGCGGCGCTGATCATGGAGGCGATGGCCTATGGCTGTCCCGCGACCAGCGCCTATGTCTCGATCCACAATATGGCGACCTGGATGATCGACCGCTTCGGCGGGGCCGAGATCAAGGCGCGCTTCTTGCCCGAACTCGTCAGCATGGAAAAAATCGCGAGCTATTGCCTGACCGAACCGGGCTCGGGCTCGGATGCCGCCGCGCTCAAGACGACCGCCAAGAAGGACGGCGACCATTATGTCCTGAACGGCACCAAACAGTTCATCTCGGGCGCGGGCTATAACGACATTTATGTCTGCATGGTCCGTACCTCGGAAGAAAAGTCGAAGGGCATAAGCTGCCTCGTCATCGAAAAGGACACGCCGGGCCTCAGCTTCGGTGCGCCCGAGAAAAAGCTCGGCTGGAACGCTTCCCCCACGGCGCAGGTGATCTTCGAGGATTGCCGCGTGCCGGTGGAAAATCTGGTCGGTGCCGAGGGCGACGGCTTTCGCTTCGCGATGGCGGGGCTCGACGGAGGCCGCCTCAACATCGGCGCCTGCTCCCTGGGCGGCGCACAGCGCTGCCTCGACGAGGCGATCGCCTATAGCAAGGACCGGCAACAGTTCGGGCAGCCGATCGCCGATTTCCAGAACACGCAATTCACCCTCGCCGATATGGCGACCGATCTCGAAGCGTCGCGCGCCTTGCTGTATCTCGCGGCCGCAAAGGTCACCGCGAATGCGCCCGACAAGTCGCGCTTCTCGGCGATGGCGAAGCGGCTCGCGACCGACAATGGCAGCAAGATCGTCAACGACGCGCTCCAGTTGTTCGGCGGCTATGGCTATCTTCGCGACTATCCGATCGAACGTTTCTGGCGCGACCTGCGCGTCCATTCGATCCTCGAAGGCACCAATCAGGTGATGCGGATGATCGTCGGAAGGGACCTGCTGCGCCAATGACCACCAATATAACTGACGATGTCCTGATCTCGACCGACGTCCGCGTCGGCCGCTTGTCGCTCAATCGTCCGAAGGCGATCCATGCGCTGAACCTGCCGATGTGCGACGCGATGATCGACGCTCTCGTGAAATGGCGGGATGACGACGCGGTCGAGGCGGTGATCATCGACCATAGCGAGGGCCGCGGTTTCTGCGCCGGCGGCGACATCCGCATGCTCGCGGAAAGCGGGGCGAAGGACGGCAAGGAAGCGCGCCTGTTCTTCCACACCGAATATCGCCTCAACCATCTGCTCTTCACTTATCCCAAGCCCGTCGTCGCGTTCATGGACGGCATCACGATGGGCGGCGGAGTCGGCATTTCGCAGCCGGCGAAATATCGTGTCGCGACCGAGCACACACGTTTTGCGATGCCGGAAACGGGGATCGGCCTGTTCCCCGACGTCGGCGGCGGCTGGTATCTGCCGCGGCTGGAAGGGCGCGTCGGCGCCTATCTCGCACTCACCGGTGCGCGGCTCGACGGCGCCGAGTGCCTCGCGCTCGGCCTTGCGACCCATTATCTGCCCTCGGAAAAGCTCGCCGACGCGAAGGCGCGGATCGCGGTCGACCCGACCCGCATCGGCGGCATATTGGGTGAACTGTCGGTTACCGCGCCGCCTGCGGCGATCACCCAGCATATCGAACGGATCAACCGCCTGTTCGCGAGCGACACCTATGAGGATATCCTCGGCGCGCTCGAAGCCGATGGCGGCGAATGGGCGATCAAGGAACTCGCGACGCTGCACGGCAAATCGCCGCAGACGTGCAAGGTCGCGCTGCGCCAGCTCAAGGAAGGCGGCGAAATGCACGACTTCGCAGCGCAGATGACGCAGGAATATGCGATCGGCAGCCGCGTTGTCGCGATGCATGATTTCATCGAGGGCGTACGTGCGCTGATCGTCGACAAGGACAACAGCCCGAAGTGGAATCCCCCGACCGCCGAGGCGGTCACCGACGACTGGATCGATGCGATCTTTGCGCCGCTGCCCGAAGCCGAGAAATGGACGCCGCTTAGCTGACCCTTGCCCCCCAACCTTTGTCACCCCGGACCTGGTCCGGGCCCCCGCTTCTTCGACGTCGCAAAGCGGGATGCCGGATCAAGTCCGGCATGACGAAAATCCGGAGATTGCCGAATGACTTACGAAACCCTCCTCGTCGAAACGCGCGGGGCCGTCACCTTGGTGACGCTCAACCGCCCGCAGGCGCTCAATGCGCTGAACTCGGGCGTGCTTGACGATCTGATCGCAGCCTTTGCGGCGTTTGAAGCCGACCCCGGCCAGCGCTGCGCCGTCCTCACCGGTTCGGGCGACAAGGCCTTCGCGGCGGGCGCCGACATCAAGGAAATGGCCGATAAGCCGGCGTCCGATTTCTACCTCGAAGATTTCTTCTCGAAATGGACGAGCGATTTCGTGAAGAAGGTCCGCAAGCCGTGGATCGCCGCGGTGAACGGTTTCGCGCTGGGCGGCGGCTGCGAGCTGGCGATGATGGCCGACTTCATCATCGCGTCGGACAAGGCGAAGTTCGGCCAGCCCGAAATCAAGCTTGGCGTCGCGCCGGGCATGGGCGGGTCGCAGCGACTGACGCGCGCGATCGGCAAGGCGAAGGCAATGGAGATGTGCCTCACGGGCCGAATGATGGATGCCGCCGAGGCCGAGCGTTCGGGCCTCGTCGCCCGCGTCGTCGAACATGCGGCGCTGGTCGATGAAGCGGTGAAGACCGCGACGACGATTGCCGCAATGCCGCCGATGGCCGCGATGGTGAACAAGGACATGGTCAACGCCGCGTTCGAAACGACGCTTGACCAAGGGCTGATCTACGAACGCCGCCTGTTCCAGATTCTCGCCGCGACCGAAGACAAGGCAGAAGGAATGGCCGCCTTCATCGAAAAGCGCGAAGGCGTGTGGAAGGGTCGCTGACATGAAAATCGCATTTATCGGGCTCGGCAATATGGGCGGCGGCATGGCCGCAAATCTGGCGAAGGCGGGCCATGAGGTGCGCGCCTTCGACCTCAGCGGAGAAGCGCTCGCGCGCGCCGTCGAAGCTGGCTGTTCGCGTGCCGCGTCGACAGCCGAAGCCGTGACCGGCGCCGAGGCCGTGGTGACGATGCTCCCCGCGGGCAAGCATGTCGCGTCGGTCTATGAAAGCGACGTCTTTCCGAATGCCGGGCCGGGCACCTTGCTCCTCGACTGCTCGACGATCGACGTTGCGACCGCGCGCTCGAATATCGAAGCCGCGACTGCCAAGGGCCTGGTCGCGGTCGATGCGCCGGTGTCGGGCGGCATCGCGGCCGCCAATGCGGGCACGCTGACCTTCATGGTCGGCGGCACCGACGAAGGCTTTGCGCGCGCCGAACCGATCCTCGCCAAAATGGGCAAGGCGGTGATTCACGCCGGCGACGCGGGCGCGGGGCAGGGCGCGAAAATCTGCAACAATATGCTGCTCGGCGCATCGATGGTCGCAACGTGCGAGACGCTGGCGCTGGCGCAGAAGCTCGGGCTCGACCCGCAGAAATTCTTCGACATTGCGAGCGTGTCGTCGGGGCAGTGCTGGTCGCTGACCAGCTATGCGCCGCTGCCCGGCGTCGGTCCGACGACCCCCGCCGACAATGGTTACAAGGGTGGGTTCGCCGCGGCCTTGATGCTCAAGGATCTGCGCCTCGCGATGGAAGCGGCGGCGAGCGTCGATGCCGACGTGCCGATGGGGGCGAAAGCGCGCGAACTGTACGAAGCCTTTGTCGAAGCCGACAAGGACGGCCGCGACTTTTCGGCGATCATCCAGACGCTGCAAGCCTAACCGGGCGTAAAATTCCGTTCGAACTCAAGACTGTTCCCCGGCGAAAGCCGGGGCCCAGAAGGCACGGCGCGACCTCGCATGGGCCCCGGCTTTCGCCGGGGAACAGCATATTGCTTCGCAAAGGAATAGATTCCGATGCGAAAGCGGGCGCTTGATCAGTAAAAATCCGCCGTTTCGCCGCCATCGCGGCGTTCGGTGCGATGCACTTGCGTAGGGGCGCCACGCTGACCGGTGCGGACTTCGATCCGTCCATCGACGCGCCGTATCTCAGCAGGCGCCAAAATGCGTGCCCGTGCCACCGCAACAGCGGTGACCTGCGGTGCCACGGGCGCGGCGGCCGGAGCGGTGCCGGCAAGCAGAAGGACGGCGAGGGCGGACATGGCGTTCATGCTCTGCCCTAACGGCAGGTCTTGCCAGCGCTTTAACCCTGAATCGCAAGTTTCCGGTCGCACCTGCGATGGTGCGAAGGCAAAAGAAAGGCCGCCTGCCCCGCGTCGGGACAAGCGGCCATATCTTCGTAAGCGAAATTGGGTTTAGAAACCCGACTTCGCGTCTGCCTTTTCCTTCAGCAGCGGCGCGATGGTAAATCCATGCTTCTCGAGCGCCGCGACGATCTTGTCGGTGCCTTCAAGCCCCGCCCAGAACATCGGGCCGCCGCGATACACCGGCCAGCCATAGCCATAGATCCAGACGACATCGATGTCCGACGCGCGCTGCGCCTTGCCTTCGGCGAGGATCAGAGCGCCTTCGTTGACCATCGGATACAGCGTGCGCTCGATGATCTCCTGATCGGTGATCTCCCGCTTTTCGACTCCCGCCTTCTTGCGGAACTCTTCGATGATCTCGGCGACGCGCGGGCTTTCCGACGGATTGCGCTTGTCGTCATAGTCATAGAAGCCTGCCTGCTTCTTCTGGCCCCAGCGGCCCTCGGCGGCGAGCGCGTCGCGGATGCTTTCGATCCGGTTCGGGTCGCGGTGCCAGCCGATGTCGACCCCGGCAAGGTCGCTCATCTGGAACGGGCCCATCGGCATGCCGAATTCGACATGGACCTTGTCGACCTGTGCCGGCGTCGCGCCTTCGAGCAGCAGCTTCATCGCTTCGAACTGGCGCGGCTTCAGCATGCGGTTGCCGATAAAGCCGTCGCAAACGCCCGCGACCACGGCGACCTTGCCGATCTTCTTGCCGATCGCCATCGCGGTGGCCAGCGCGTCGGGTGCGGTCTTTTCACCGCGCACGACCTCGAGCAGTTTCATCACATTGGCGGGCGAGAAGAAGTGCATGCCGAGCACGTCGCCGGGGCGGCTCGTCGCGGTCGCGATTTCATCGACATCGAGATAGCTGGTGTTCGACGCAAGGATGGCGCCGGGCTTGGCGATCTTGTCGAGCTTGCCGAAGATGTCCTTCTTGACGTCCATATTCTCATAGACCGCCTCGATGATCAGGTCGCAATCGGCCAGATCGTCAAGGCTGAGGCTTGGCGTCAGCAGGCCCATCATCTGGTCGACCTGCTCAGGCTTGAAGCGGCCCTTCGCGGCCGAGGCGTCGTAATTCTTGCGGATCACGCCGACGCCGCGGTCGAGTGCGTCCTGTGCCATCTCGACGATCGTGACGGGGATGCCCTTCTGCAGGAAGTTCATCGAAATACCGCCGCCCATCGTGCCGGCGCCGATCACGCCGACTTTCTTGATGTCGCGCAGCTGCGTGTCCTTGGGCAGGCCGTCGATCTTTGCGGCCTGACGTTCGGCGAAGAAGATGTGGCGTTGGGCGGCCGACTGGCTGCCGAACATCAGCTTCATGAACTGCTCGCGCTCGAACGCCAGCCCTTCTTCGAAGGGCAGGCGCGTCGCGGCTTCGACGCAGGCGAGGTTGGCGTAAGGCGCCTCGAACCCGCGCCAGCGCTTGGCGTTAGCCGTCTTGAGCTGTTCGATCACCGCGACATCGCCGAACACCGGGCGTTCGCGCGTCGGACGCGGACCGTCGGCGATCTTCGCGCGCGCAAAGGCGATGGCGTCGGCGGCAAGGCTGTCTTCGCCCGCCAACTCGTCGACCAGGCCGAGTTCCTTCGCCTTCGCGGCGGGCAGCGGATCGCCGGTCGAGGTCATCGTCGCGGCGGCTTCGACCCCGACGACGCGCGGCAGGCGCTGCGTGCCGCCTGCACCGGGCAACAGGCCGAGCTTCACTTCGGGGACGCCGAGCTTCGCCGAGGGCACCGCGACGCGGTAATGGCAGACAAGAGCCGTCTCCAGCCCGCCGCCCAGTGCGGTGCCGTGAATCGCGGCGACCACCGGCTTCGATGCGGCTTCGATGCTGTTGAGCACGGCGTTGAAATCGGGGCCGCGCGGCGGCTTGCCGAATTCGCTGATGTCGGCGCCCGCGATGAAGGTGCCGCCGGCGCAGCGCAGCACGATCGCCTCGACGCTGTCATCGGCCAGCGCCGCGCCGAAATGATCTTCGAGGCCCTGGCGGACGTGCCAGCTCAGCGCGTTGACGGGCGGATTGTTGACGATGATGACGGCGACATTGCCGTCCTTTTCCAGCGTGACGCTGACGGGGGTTTCTTCGGACATGGGAGACTCCTTCAATCTTGAGCCCGTCCGCGCGCGGCGAACGGAAAACGGTGTTGCAATTTCAATCGTCGATCGCGGCGTGGACCAGGGTCTTGACCTCGCGCCGCACGGGATAGGTGGAGGAGGGCATGAGCTGGGTCATGAAGACCATGCAAATCTCTTCGACCGGATCGACAAAAAAGCCGGTCGAGAACATGCCGCCCCAATAATAATCGCCGGTCGAGCCCGGAATGCCGGCGGCGGCCGGGTCGAGGGTCACTGCGAATCCGAGCCCGAAACCCACTCCGGCATTCTCATCCTCGGAAAAGATGCCGACGCTGTGCTGTGTCAGGTCGCCGCCGCCGGGCAGATGGTTCGATGTCATCAGGTCGAGCGTTTTGCGGCTGATGATCCGCGTATCGCCAAGCTTGCCGCCGCCGAGCAGCATCAGACAGAAGCGGTGATAATCGTGGAGCGTCGAGGCGAGCCCGCCGCCGCCCGAATGAAAGCTGCGATCCTTCGCCCAGCGGCTCTTGGCCCCGCTGTCGAAATCCTGTTTCACCTCTTTGGGATGGAAGGCATAGGCATCGGCCAGTCGGTGTTGCTGGTCGGCGGGCACCTTGAAGCCGGTGTCGACCATGCCGAGCGGGCCAAAGATGCGCTCCTGCAACACCTGCGCGAACGGCTTGCCCTCGATGCGCTCGATCACCGCGCCGAGCACGTCGGTCGCCATCGAATAATTCCAGTGCGCGCCGGGGTCGAACTGCAACGGAATCTTCGCCAGATCGGCAATGAAGCTGTCCATCGTGTAATCGGCGTCGAAATCGTCGATCCGCGCCTTGCGATATGCCGCATCGACCGGGGTGCGTTCCTGAAAGCCATAGGTCAGCCCCGCGGTATGGCGCAGCAGGTCGACCATGCGGATCGGCTGCGTCGGCGGACGCGTCAGAAATGGGACATTGCCGCCGCCCGCGACGAAGACGCCGGTATCGTTGAACTCCGGGCAGAATTTCGCGAGCGGGGTCGACAGCGCGACCTTGCCTTCCTCGACCAGCATCATGAAGGCGACGCTGGTGATCGGCTTGGTCATGCTCGCGATGCGGAAGATCGCATCCTCTTTCAGCGCCTCGCCCGGCCGCGCTTCGCCGATGACCGACTGGTGCGCGATCTCGCCGCGGCGCGACACCAAAGTCGCGGCGTGCGGCAGGCGACCGGGACCCACATATTTGGCCTCGAGGAAGGCGGGGATGCGATCGAGCCGCGCCGTGTTGAACCCATGTGCTACCATATGATGACCTCTTTCAGGATCGCGTCGGCTTCGGCGAGCAAGGCCGGATCGATCGTCAGATCGCCCGCGACGACCGTTTCCTTAAGCTGCGCCGGGTTGCGCGCGCCGATGATCGCGCTGGTGATCCCTGGCTGGGCGAGCACCCACGCGATCGCGAACTGCGCCATGCTGCATCCCGCACGCGCCGCGACGGGTGCCAGCTTCTGCACCGCTTCGAGAACCGGATCGGTCAGGAAATGGCGCATATAATGCGCATCGTCGCTCGTCGCGCGGCTGTCGTTGGGCGGCGCGGCGCCGGGCTTATATTTGCCGCTGAGCACGCCCTGCGCCATCGGCGACCATACGATCTGACCGATGCCGTTTTCGATGCACAGCGGAAAGACGCTCGGTTCGTGCTTGCGATAGAGCATCGAATATTGCGGCTGGCTCGACGTGAATTTGACGTTCGGGGGGACGAGGTCGAGTGCGCCTTGTATCTGTTCGGCGGTCCATTCGGAAAAGCCGATCGCGCGCGCCTTGCCGCTGCGGACCACCTCCGACAACGCTTCCATCGTTTCCTCGATCGGCGTGTCATTGTCATAGCGGTGGCATTGATACAGGTCGACATAATCGGTGCGGAGCCGTTTCAGGCTCGCGTCGATCTGCTTCGCGACCTGCGGTGCCGACAGGCCACGGTCGGTTTCGGTCATCGGAAAGAACAGCTTGGTCGCGAGAACATAGGAATCGCGCGGACGATCCTTCAGCGCCCGTCCCAGAAATTCCTCGGCGGCACCGGTGCCATAGATATTCGCGGTATCGATGAAATTGATGCCCGAATCGAACGCCGCATCGACGCACGCGCGGCCTTCGCTATCATCGACGCCGACGCCATAGGTCAGCCAACTGCCAAGGCAGATCGCCGACACCTTGATTCCGCTGTCTCCGAGTTCCCGATATTGCAAGTTTCGTCTCCGTCAGTGCGATGTCTGCCCCAATAGCTGGCGCGTGACCGGATGCGAACTTGTCAGACCGCCGTCGACGGCAATAGCCTGTCCATTGATATAGCTTGCCTGGTCGCTCGCAAGGAACAGCGCGACATTGGCGAGTTCCTCGGGCTGCGCCGCACGGCGGAGCGGGTTGAGCTGGCCGAGCTTGTGCGTCACCTCTTTCGCCTTGGCATAATCGAAGGTCGGTTTGGTCATCCCGGTTTCGGTGAGGCCGGGGCACACCGCGTTGACGCGCACGCCGCTCGTCGACAATTGCTGTGCCGCGACCTTGGCGAGATTGATAACGCCCGCCTTCGACGCCGAGTAGGCGCCGGGGCCCGCGCCGGAGTTCAGGCCCGCGACGCTCGCGGTCAGCACGATCGCGCCGCCACGACCCTGATCGACCATCGCCTTGCCGGCGTGCTTCACCATCAGCGCGGGGCCGATCAGGTTGACGCGCAGCGTTTCGGCCCAGGCGGCGGGGTCGAAATCGAAGATTCCCCCCATGTCGCCGATGATCCCGGCATTGGCGAACGCAACGTCGAGCCCGCCGAAATTCTCTTTTGCGGCCGCGACGAGCGAAGCTACGTCTGCTTCGATCCCGGCGTCGATCTCCAGCGCTATCACCTCGCCGCCGGCATCCTTCACCAGCTTCGCCGTGTCGTGCACCGCTGCCGTCTTGTCGCCGATGACGAGTTTCGCGCCCTCGGCGGCGAAGCGCAGCGCGCTCGCGCGGCCGATGCCGCTGCCCGCACCGGTAATGATCGCAACCTTGCCGTCCAATGCGCCCATCATGCGCCTCCCGAAATCGTGGCTCCGCCATCGCACACGATGGTCTGGCCGGTGGTGAATGCTCCCGCCTTGCTGGCGAGGAAGACCGCAGCGCCCGCGATCTCGTGCGGTTCGCCGATCCGCTTTAGCGTCGAAGCGGCCGTCGATCGTTTGAGATTCTCCGGATTTTCCCACAATGCGCGCGCCATGTCGGTGCGGATCAGGCCGGGCGCGATGCAATTGACGCGCACCCCGCGCGGTCCGAACTCGACCGAGAAATTTCGCGCGACCTGCATGTCGGCGGCCTTCGAAATCCCATAGGCACCGATGATCGGCGATCCCTTGAGCCCACCGATCGAGCTGATGATAGTGATCGAACCCTCGCCACGTTCGAGCATTTCGGGCGCGACCATCGTGATCAGCCAGTGGTTGGACAGGATATTATTGTCCATGATCTTGCGAAACTGGTCGTCGCTGATCCCAAGGCCGGGGCCATAATAGGGGTTGGACGCGGCGTTGCAGACCAGCGCGGTGATCTTGCCAAAGGTTGCGCGCGCCTCGTCCACCAGATTCTGAAGATCGTCTTTCGAAGAGATGTTCGCGGCAATCGCGATCGCGGTGCCTTCGCCGAACTTCGCATTGATCTCGGCCGCCGCCTGGTCGCACGCATCCTGCTTGCGGCTCGAAATCACGACCTTCGCACCCTGTTCGGCCATGGCCTCGGCCGTCGCCCTGCCGATACCGCGCGACGATCCGGTGATCAAAGCCACCTGGCCGCTCATGTCGAACAGGCTCATGCGCCGGCTTTCTTCGCGAATTCCCACGCTTTCTCGGCGAGCGGACGGACGCGTTCGGACATATCCTTGGCGTGCTGCGACGAGGCGGTTCCCTCGATCACGCGCTTCTTGATGCCCTGGATGATGCCCGCGAGGCGGAAGAAATTATAGGCGAAATACCAGTTCATGTCGGGCACGCCATCGCGGCCGGTGGCGGCGCAATAACGTTCGACCATCTCGTCGAGCTCGGGGATGCCGAGCGCCTTGCGATCAAGGTCGGAAACGCCGGAGCGCCCGCCATTCTCGGTGACCCACGCCATGGCGACATAGGTGAAATCGGCGAGCGGATCGCCCAGCGTCGACAATTCCCAGTCGAGCACCGCGAGCACTTCGGGCCGGTCCTTGGCAAAGATCATATTGTCGATGCGATAATCGCCATGGACGACGCTGGTGCGCGTCTGTTCAGGCAAGGTGGCGGGCAGCCATTCGATCAGCCGCTCCATCTCGTCCATCGTTTCGGTTTCGGCGAGGCGATATTGCTTGGTCCAGCGATCGACTTGACGACCGAAATAATTGCCGGGCTTGCCGAAATCGGACAGCCCCGCCGCTTCGACATCGACCGCATGTAGCGCGGCGAGAGTGTCGATCATCGCCTCATAGGTCGCGCGGCGGTTTTCGGGGGTCGACCCCGGCATCGCGCCGTCCCAGATCGTATGGCCGTCGACCATCCCCATCACATAGAACCAGCTGCCGGTGACGCTGTCATCGGTGCAAAGCCCATATTGGCGCGCGACGGGGAAGCCCGCCTTATACAGTCCCGCCTGCACCTTATATTCGCGGTCGACCGCATGCGCCGAGGGAAGCAACTGGCCATAGGGTTTGCGCCGCAGGACATAATTGCCCGACGGCGCGCTGATCTTGTACGTCGGGTTCGACTGGCCGCCGGCGAATTTATGCTGGGTCAGCGGACCTTCGAAACCTTCTACATTGGCTTCCATCCACGCGGTCAGCTTCGCCTCGTCGAGCACATCGGCGCCCTCGGGCGCGACGGTGCCGCTGAACGCCTTTTGCGCGTCGAGCGTCATTGGTCGAATACGATCACCGACCGTGCGGCGTCGCCCTTCCTCATCTTGTCGAACCCTTCGTTGACCTTCGCGAGCGGGATCGTCTCGGCGACGATCGAGTCGAGGTCGAGCAGGCCGCGGAGATAAAAATCGACGAGGCGCGGAATGTCGACCGGGAAGCGGTTGCCCCCCATGATCGCGCCCTGCAATTTCTTGCCCGACAGCAGGTCCATCGCGCTCAGCCCGACCTTCTCGGACAGGGGCATCATGCCAAGGATCGTCGCGGTGCCGCCGCGGCGCAGCGAAGCGACCGCTAGGCTTGCCGACGCAGGCCGCCCGACGGCTTCGATCGCATGGTCGACGCCGCCCTTGGTCAGCTCCAGAATTTGCTTCGCGGCATCGTCGGCGAGTGCGTCGACGACGTCGGTCGCGCCGAGCTTGACCGCCAGCGCCCGCTTTTCGGGAACCGGGTCGGCGGCGATGATGCGCCCCGCGCCCGCGATCTTCGCGGCGTTGATCGTCGCGAGCCCCACGCCGCCGCAACCGACGACGGCGACGGTTTCACCCGGCGTCACCTTGCACGCGTTGAAGATCGTGCCCGCGCCCGTCGTCACTGCGCAGCCGATGACGGCGGCGCGGTCGAGCGGCATTTCGGGGTCGATCGCGACGCAGGCATGTTCGTGGACGAGCATCGTCTCCGAAAAGGCCGAAAGGTTGAGCATCTGGTTCACCGGCGACCCGTCGGGACGCGTGATCCGCGGTGCCGATCCGGCGGCCCGGCGCGTGTCGCCGCCCATGCACAATGACATCCGCCCGCTGACGCAAAACTCGCAATGCCCGCAGAATGCCGACAGGCAGGTGACGACCGCGTCGCCGACCTTGACCGTGCGAACTTCGCTGCCGACCGCCTCGACGATGCCCGCGGCTTCATGGCCGGGGATGGCGGGGAGGGGGTGCGGATAGGCGCCGTCGATGAAATGCAGGTCCGAATGGCAGAGCCCGCATGCGGCGGTGCGGATGCGCACCTCATGCGGACCGCAGTCGGCGACGACGACATCCTCGATCGACAGCGGCTTGCCCGGCTCGATCAGAATCGCGGCTTTGGTCACAATATCTCTCCGGTTCTGGTTTTAACGCGAAACGCCGATGTCGCCCGACGAGAAGCCGGGCTGGCTCGCTTCGCTATGCTTGGCGAATTCGATCCGGGCGATCGCGCGTTCATGCACTTCGTCGGGACCGTCGGCGAGCCGCAGCGTGCGCTGATGCGCATAGGCCTTGGCGAGCCCGAAATCTTCCGACACGCCCGCGCCGCCATGCGCCTGGATCGCATCGTCGATGATCTTCAGCGCCATGTTCGGCGCCTGCACCTTAATCATCGCAATCTCGGCGGCGGCGGTCTTGTTGCCGACCTTGTCCATCATGTCGGCGGCCTTCAGGCACAGCAACCGCGTCATCTCAATGTCGATGCGCGCGCGGGCCAGGCGATGTTCCCAGATGCTATATTCGGCGACCTTCTTGCCAAAGGCGACGCGCGACTGCAGCCGCTTCGCCATCTTCGCAATCGCTTCTTCCGCCACACCGATCGTGCGCATGCAATGGTGGATGCGGCCCGGCCCAAGGCGCCCCTGCGCGATCTCGAAGCCGCGGCCTTCGCCGAGCAGCATCGCTTCCTCGGCGTTGACGCGGACATCCTTCAGCTCGATTTCCATATGGCCGTGCGGCGCATCGTCATAACCGAATACGGGCAGGTGGCGCAGGATGTTCACGCCCGGCGCGTTGAGCGGCATCAGCACCATCGACTGCTGCGCGTGGCGCTTGGCGGCAAAGTCGGTCTTGCCCATCACGATCGCGATTTCGCAGCGCGGATCGCCGGCGCCCGACGACCACCATTTGGTGCCGTTGATCACATAATCGTCACCGTCGCGCTCGATGCGTGTTTCGATATTGGTCGCGTCGGACGATGCGACGCGCGGCTCGGTCATCAGAAAGGCCGAACGGATCTCGCCATTCATCAACCGGCCGAGATATTTTTCCTTCTGCGCGCGCGTTCCGTAGCGATGGAAGACTTCCATATTGCCGGTGTCGGGCGCCGAGCAGTTGAACACCTCGCTCGCAAAGCCAACGCGACCCATTTCCTCGGCGCACAGCGCATATTCGAGGTTGGAGAGGCCGGGCCCCTCGAACTCGAACGTCTCGTCGACATGATGGTGCGCAGCGGATTTGGGCGGCATGAACAGGTTCCAGATGCCGGCTTCTTTCGCCTCGGCCTTCAGATCCTCGACCACCTGAATGACTTTCCAGCGATCGCCAGCCTTGTCCTGCTCGTAATAGGTCGGGACCGCAGGGCGAACCTTGCGCTCGATGAAGTCGCGGACCCGGTCGCGCCAATAGACCTGCCGGTCGGTGAGATCGAAGTCCATCTGCGCTTCCTTTCCCTTTACGTTTACGTAAACCCTTGGACCGATTCGCCGGCCTTGCCAAGTCCTGCGGTCCGAAAATTACCTCATTTGGTCACAGCGCGCATTTTTCGCTTACGGGTGCGCTCCGCTCGCGTCGGGCTCTGCGCGCGCGGCATCGCCCAGCAGCGCGAGTCGCGCCTCGTGATCGGCGCGCGAGATCGGGAATTTGCGCATCACGATCAGCCCCAGCGTGCCGATGACGAGCACCGAGAGCGCATAGCCGAGCGCGAGATTGCCGAGCACGTCGCTGCCGACCTCGCCCGGCTTCGCATTCGCCGGAAAGGCCGCGAAGGACAGGATCAGCCCCGCGGCAAAAATGCCGATGCCGGTCGCGCATTTCTGCATGAAGAAAAAGCCGGCGAAGAACAGCCCCTCCGACCGGCGCCCCGTCTCGCTCTGCGACGCTTCGACCACATCGGCCATCATCGACGAGGACAGGATCATCAGCATGATCGAGAAGGTGTTGGATATGAACACGAGTGCGAACATCGCCGCGACGCTCGGCTTGCCGGGCAGGCCGGGGAAGACACCCTGGATCCACGCGAAATAGATGCCGCTGTTGACGAGCAGCGCGACCGCGCCCGCAAGGATCGCGCCGTCGCGCTTCCCGAGCTTTGCCGAGAGCGGCGCGACCAGCAAAAAGGCCGCGACCATCGTCCCGAAAAGCAGGAAGACATAGGCGATCATCTCACCCTGCGTGAACTGCCAGAAAAAGCCGAGCAGATAATTGTTCATCGAGAAGGTGATGCCTTGATTCACATATCCGAACAGCGCCGCGAAGACGAGCCAAAGGAAGGCGCGGTTCGACAGCGTGTCGCGCATGTCGCGCACGATATGACGCAGCGTCGTCGGCGGTTTCACATCGGCGAGGTTCGACACGGCGATCCTTTTGTGCTGCCCGGCGGCGGAGATCAGCACCGCGCCCGACATCATCAGCGCGCCGGCGAGCGCATAGGGGAAATAGCCGTCGGGATCGACGAGCCCCTTCGCGCCACCGAAAAAGACGCCATAGGCGAGCAGCAGGATGACGAGCCCGCCGCCCCAGCCGAACAGGAAGCGAAAGCGCATCACCGCGGTTCGCTCGTCATAGTCGGCGGTGAGTTCGGGCACGATCGCGACCGAGGGGACTTCGCACATCGACACCAGCGAGCGGACGACGATCGCAAGGCCGATCAGCCAGGCGACGGTCATCGTGTCGCTCATCTCGGGCGGGCTCCACAGCAGCATCCACGCGATCGCGAGCGGGATCGGCGCGCCGTAAAGCCAGGGCAGGCGGCGGCCCCAGCGGCTGCGCGTCCGGTCGGTGAGCTCGCCGATCACGGGATCGACGAAAGCGTCGGCGATCAGCGCGACCATGATCGCGGCGCCGACGATACCGGCGTCGAGCCCGATCACCTGATTGTAGAAGAGCAGCAGAAAGGTCGAAAAGCCGTTGTCCTTGACGCCGTAAGCGATGCTGCCGAGCCCGTGGGTGACCTTCAGCCAGACGGGCAGGCGCTCGGCTTTCGGCGCCGCGACGCTTGCAGCGCTCACGCGGCGGCCCCGGCCTTTGCCGCTTCCTCCATCGCGAGCAGAGCGTCGAACATGCCCGGCGTTTCCTTGTCCCAAGCATGGCGCTGGCCGATCGTGAGCCCGCCGTCGACGAGAAGATGCGTGCCGGTCATGAAGCTCGATTCCTCGCTCGCCAGATAGGCGACGGCGTTGGCGATATCCTCGGGCTGACCGCCGCGCGCGACGGGCTGCGCATTCGCGCTCATCTGCGCGATCACTTCATTCGCCTGCGTCTTGAGTTCGCCCGGCACTTCGAGCGAGGCGGTGAAGATGTTCGTATTGATGAATCCGGGGCAGATGGCGTTCACGCGGATACCATATTGCGCCAGATCAGTCGCCGCGACCTTGCTGAGATGCAGCACGCCCGCCTTGGCGACCGCATAGGCGATCGGCGAATAGCCCGCGCCGAGCGCCGCGACACTCGCCGTATTAACAATGCTCGCGCCCTTGCGGCCCTTCATATGCGGCGCGGCATAACGGATGCCCATCGCGACCGACTTCAGCACCAGGTCCATCGTCCGGTCCCAGCCTTCGGGGCTGATCTCGTCGATCGGCGCGCGGTCGCCGCCCGCGGCGGCATTGTTGAAGACGATATCGATGCCGCCGGCTTTCGCCGCCGCTTCGTTCATCAACGCCTCGATATCGCCGGGCTTGGTAACGTCGCAGCGGACGAAATCGATCTTGCCGTTCGACTGCTCGGCGAGTGCGCGACCGCCCGCTTCATCGATGTCGGCGGCAAAGACATGCGCGCCCTCGCTGGCCAGTTTCAAGACCGATGCTTTGCCGATGCCCGACGCTGCGCCGGTGACGACGGCTACCTTGCCTGCGAATCGCATGACCCATTCTCCCGTTTTCTTTTGCCACTTAGCTTAGGGGCCAAAGGACCCGCGTCAACGCTGGTCGAACCGACGCTACGGCGCCGTAACGGCAGGTGGGTCGACCCAAGTTGACGCTTGCGTAAAGCAGGCGACTGCTCCTAGATTTGGGTCAGGAAGAGGAGCCTGAAACATGAGCGATCTGGACGCTTTTCGCGCCGAAGTGCGCAGCTGGCTGGAGGCGAACTGCCCTGCCGAAATGCGCGAGCCCATCCGCGAAGAAGGCGATGTCTGCTGGGGCGGACGCAATTGGACCTTCAAGAATCAGGCCCAGAAGCAATGGCTCGAGGCCTGTGTGGCAAAGGGTTATACCGTGCCCGATTGGCCGAAGCCCTATGGCGGCGCCGGGCTGACTCCCGAGCAGACCAAGGTCCTCAAACAGGAAATGAAGCGCATCAACGCGCGCTCGCCGCTTGATAGCTTCGGCATCTGGATGCTCGGCCCCGCGCTGCTGCAATTCGGCACCGAGGAGCAGAAGGTTCAATATCTGAACCCGATCGCGCGCGGCGAAATCCGCTGGTGCCAGGGATATTCGGAGCCCGGATCGGGCAGCGATCTCGTCAGCTTGCAGACCTTCGGTGAGGACAAGGGCGATCATTGGGTCGTCAACGGGTCGAAGATCTGGACGAGCTATGCCGACAAGGCCGACTGGATTTTCTGCCTCGTCCGCACCGACAAGGCGAACAAATATCAGGGCATCACCTTCATGCTCTTCGACATGGCGAGCAAGGGCGTCACGACCAAGCCGATCCTGCTGATCAGCGGTAACAGCCCGTTCTGCGAAACCTTCTTCGACGATGTCGAAGTGCCGAAGACGCAATATATCGGCGAGATCAACCGCGGCTGGGACGTCGCCAAATATCTGCTGGGCCACGAACGCGAGATGATCTCGGGCGGCGGCGCTGGCGGCGACATGGTCAGCATCGGCGGCGCATTCGCCAAGGCGATCGGCAAGAATGCGGCGGGCGAACTCGACGATCCGATCCTGCGCGCAGAAATGGCGGCGTTCGACGTCGACGTATTTGCCTATCGCGCGATGGGCGAGCGTTTCATGGACATGTGGAAGACCGGCCGCGCGCATCCCGCCAGCTCGAACATGATGAAATATGTCGGCACCGAACTCAACAAGCGCCGCCATGAACTGGTGATGTCGGGCGGCGGCAGCGAGGCGCTCGAATGGGATAGCGAAGAGACGAAGGGCGGGGCGCGGGCGCGCGGCTGGCTGCGCACCAAGGCCAATTCGATCGAAGGCGGGACGAGCGAAGTCATGCTCAACGTTATCGCCAAGCGTATTCTCGACCTGCCCGGAGCCTGACCCATGCCTCTCTATCACAATGACGATCAGGCGATGCTCAAGGACAGCGTCGCACCCTTCGTGGCCGAACAGGCGCCGGTGTCGCACCTGCGTGGGCTCCGCGACAGCGCCGATGCCACAGGCTTTTCGCGCGACCTTTGGGCGCAGTTCACCGAAATGGGCCTGCCGGGCATGCTCGTTCCCGAGGAACATGGCGGGCTCGGCATGGGGCATATGGAGGCGGGCATCGTGCTCGAGGAAATTGGCCGCAACCTGACTCCGTCACCCTTCCTGTCGACCAGCGTCGGTGCGGTTGCGGCGCTTGCCAAGGCGGGTGGCACGCAGGCGGGCCGGTGGCTCCCCGCCATTGCCAGCGGAGAAGCGATTGTCGCGCTCGCGATCGATGAAGGCGCCAAGCATCGCCCTGACCGTATCGCGACGACCGCGACGCGTGCGGGCAACGGATTCCGGTTGGACGGCAAGAAAAGCTTCGTTCTCCACGGCCATGTTGCCGACGTCAGCATCGTCGCGGCAAAGACCGACGGCGGCATCACGCTGTTCGCGGTGCCGAAGGACGCGAAGGGCGTGACCGCCGATCCGCGGCGGCTCGTCGATTCGAGCCTCGCCAGCCATGTCACGCTCGATGGCGTCGAAGTCGATGCCGATGCAGTGATCGGCGAAGTCGATGCGGGTCAGCAGATCCTCGACGCGCTGCTCGCTGCAACGCGAACCGGTTCGGCCGCCGAGTTGGTCGGCGTCGGGCAGGGCGCGATGGACATGACGGTCAATTACCTCAAGGAACGCAAGCAGTTCGGCAAGCTGATCGGCGAGTTCCAGGGGCTCCAGCACCGCGCCGCGCATCTTTACGGCGAAATGGAAGTCGCGCGCGCCACGGTGATGAAGGCGCAGCAACTGCTCGATGAAGGCAGCGAAGGCGCGAAGCTGATGGTCTCGGTCGCGAAAGCCAAAGCCGGTCGCGCCGCCAACCTCGCGGTGCGCGAAGGCGTGCAGATGCACGGCGGCATCGGCATGACCGACGAATATGACATCGGCCTCTATATGAAACGCGACCGCGCGCTCGCCGAATTTATGGGCGATGTGCATTATCACATCGACCAGGTCGCGCGGATGAACGGCTATTGAGCCGGGGAGAAAGACAATGAATCTTCAGGACATGTTCGGCCTCGACGGCCGCATCGCACTCGTCACCGGCGGCTCGCGCGGGATCGGCAAGATGATCGTCGAGGGCTATCTCGCCGCGGGCGCTGCGCGCGTCTATATCTCGGCGCGCAAGACCGCGCAGATCGAGGAAGCCGTCGCCGATTTCGAAACGCGCTATCCGGGCAAGGTCATCGGCCTGCCGGTCGACCTGTCGACCGTCGAGGGATGCCGCGCGCTCGCCAAGGAGCTCGAAGCGCGCGAGGAACGGCTCGACATTCTCGTCAACAATGCGGGCGCGGCGTGGGGCGAACCGTTCGAGGGCTTCCCCGAGGCGGGCTGGGACAAGGTGATGGACATCAACGTCAAATCGCCCTTCTTCCTGACGCAGGCGCTGCACGGATTGTTGAAAGCGGGTGGCACCGCCGACCGTCCGGCAAAGGTCATCAACATCGGCTCGATCGACGGCCAGCGGCTGAACCCGTGGGAAACCTACAGCTATCACGCGTCGAAGGCGGCGATCCTCTATCTCACCAAGCGCCTCGCCGCGCGGCTCGTCACCGATCACATCCTCGTTACCGCGATCGCCCCCGGCGCCTTCCAGTCGGACATGAACAAGGCGGCGCGCGACCATGGCGATGCGGTCGCCAAGAGCATCCCGGTCAAGCGCATCGGCGTGCCCGAAGATATGGCGGGCGCCGCGATCTTCCTCGCATCGAAGGCGGGCGACTATGTCGTCGGTGACACGATCACCGTCGACGGCGGTCTGGTCCACGGCGATTTGCGCACCAGCATCGACGCGTAAATCTATTTCCTCGTCACCCCGGACTTGATCCGGGGTCCCGCTGTGAAACGTCGAAAAAGCGGGATGCCGGATCAAGTCCGGCATGACGAAAGCGGATAGATTGACTCGCTAATTCCCAAGGTGTATTATATAACTAACGCACCAAGGAGATAGTTCATGCGTCTCGCCTTCCTCATTCCGCCGATGATGCTCCTCGCCGCCTGCGGCTCGGAGGAGAAAAATTCCGAGAGCGGCACCCAGGTCTCGATCAACGCCGGCGACGAGCATGGCGGAGTCCAGATCAAGACCGGCAAGGACGGCGGCAATATCAAGATCGGGGGCGATGGCGCCGCGATCGACATCGATATTCCCGATTTCGTCGACCTCGATATCGAGAGCGATTTCGACATCGACGGCGTGAAACTCTATCCGGGCAGCAAGGTCACGACGGTCAACGTCGACGCCAACGACAAGAATGGCACCGACAAGGCGGTCGTCAAACTGGGCTTCACCTCGCCCGCCGCACCGACGAAGGCGGCCGACTGGATGGCGGGCGAGTTCGCCAAAAAGGACGTCAAGGTCACGCGCAGCGGCGACACGCTCGCGGGCAAGGACAAGGACGGCGCCGACTTCACGATCAAATTCGGCCCCGATGGCGCGAACGCCAAGGGCGAGGTTGTGATCACCAAGAGCTGAGGCGCCCCTCAAACCCCATCGTCATTGCGAGCGAAGCGAAGCAATCCAGAGCGGTTTACGCACACTCTGGATTGCTTCGCTTCGCTCGCAATGACGGGTTGAGTTGGTCTAGCCGCTATTCCGCAGCGCCGTCGCGATCGCGTTGATCGTCAGCTGGATACCCTCGGCGATGCGCGGATCGGTTTCCCCGGCGCGGTGGCGCTTCATCAGCTCGATCTGGAGCAGGTTCAGCGGCTCGATATAGGGCAGGCGCAGCCGGATCGACGCTTCGAGCGCGGGATTCTTGTCGAGCAGCCGCGTCTGGCCGGTGATGTCGAGCAAGCCGTCATGCGCGCGATTCCACCCGTCGCGGATGCGGCCGAAAATCGCATCATGCCCGTCGATATGCCCGGCAAGTTCGGCATAGCGCGCCGCAATCCCCATGTCGGATTTCGCGAGCACCATCTCCATATTGCCGAGCAGCGCGGCAAAGAAGGGCCAGCCCGCCGCCATGTCGGCGAGCAGCGCCTTGTCCTCGAACGCCGCAAAGCCTTCGCCGGTGCCGTACCAGCCCGGCAGCATCGCGCGCGACTGCGCCCAGCTGAACACCCAGGGAATGGCGCGCAGATCCTCGATCGCGCTCGATTTGGTGCGGCTCGACGGCCGCGACCCGATTTTCAGCGTCGCAATTTCCGCGATCGGCGTCATCGCGCGGAAGAAATCCTTGAAGGTCGGCGTGTCATAGACCAGCCCGCGATAGGCAGCGAAGGCGCCGTCCGACAGCTGGTCCATCGCCGCGGTAAAGCGGACCGCATCGGTATCGCTCAGCGCCTCGGGCTCGAGGCTCGCGAGCAGGCTGGCCGACACCATCGCCTCAAGGTTCGTCGCCGCGCTCGCCGCCGTGCCATATTTCGCCGCGATCACTTCGCCCTGTTCGGTGATGCGGATGCGTCCCTGCACCGTCCCCGCGGGCTGCGCGCGGATCGCGGCAAAGGCGCTGCCCCCGCCGCGCCCGACCGCGCCGCCGCGGCCATGGAACAATTGCATCGCGGTGTCGGCATCCTCGAACACCGGGGTCAGCGCCTGCGACGCTTGGTGCAATCCCCAGGTCGAGGTCAGATACCCGCCATCCTTGTTCGAATCCGAATAGCCGATCATCACTTCCTGATGCCCGCGCTGGCCGATCTGCGGGCCGATTTCGGGCATCGCGAAATAACGCGCCATGATTGCGGGCGCGCGATCGAGGTCGGCGATCGTCTCGAACAAGGGCACGACCATCAGGTTCGATTGTCCTGCCGCGTCGCCGCTCCGCCACAGCCCCGCTTCACGCGCGAGGATATGGACTTCGAGCAGGTCGGACAATTCCTGCGCCATGCTGATGATCCACTGGCAGATCGCGTCCTGCCCCAGCCGCGCGCGGACATCGGCGGCGGCGTGGACGATCGCGAGTTCGCCGGCAGTCTCGTCGCTCCACTGATGCCACGGCGCCGCGAGCGGCCGGTCGCTTTGCAGCTCCGCCGTCAGCAACGCGACGCGCTCTTCTTCGCCTAGCGCCAGATAATCGGCGCACACGCCCGATACCGACAGCAATTCGGCGAGGACGCGTTCGTGCACGGCGCTATTCTGCCGCATGTCAAGCGTCGCGAGATGGAATCCGAACACTTCGACCGCGCGGATCAGCCGCCCCAATGCCCCGATGCCGCCGAACTGGCCCTGGCTGTTCGCCGACAGGCCGTTGGCGATCGTGACGAGGTCGCGGCGGAAGTCGGCGGGGGTGGCGTAGGGCGCGCCGGTCAGCGCCGAGGGCCGCGGCGGTGCGCGGCCGACGATCTGCGCATAAGTCGCACAAAGCCGGGCATAAATACCTGACAAGGCGCGGCGATAGGGCTCGTCGCGGCGGCTCGGCGCGGCATCGCCGCTCGCTTCGGCCAGCGCTTCGACCGCTTCTGGAACCGCGGCGAGGCTTGCCGACACCGACAGCTCGGCGCCCAGCCCATGAACCGCGTCGATATAATGGCCGAGAACCGCAGCGGCGTTGCGCCCCGTCGCCATGTGCATCGTCTCGGCCGTGACGAAGGGATTGCCGTCGCGGTCGCCGCCGATCCAGCTGCCGACGCGCAGAAAGCTCGCGGGGCGCTGGCCCAGTTCGGCTTCCCAGCGCGCATAAAGCTTCGGCACGACGGGCAGGAAGACGTCGCGCAAATAGGTCAGCGCATTGTCGATTTCGTCGGCAACGAACAATTTCTCGGTGCGCAGCGGGCGCGTCTGCCACAGCAGCACGATCTGCCGCCGGATCGCATCCTCGACGACATCGCCCTCGGGCGTCTCTTCGGCGCCGGCATCGCGCAGCAGCATCAGTTCGGCGATGCGGTTCTTGTGATCGAGCACCGACTTGCGCCGCACCTCGGTCGGGTGCGCGGTCAGCACCGGCGCGACGAGCGAGGCGCTGAGAAGCGCCGTGATCGCATTGCCGTCGATCCCGTCCGCGCGCAGCTTTTCGATCGCCGCGGCGACCGTGGCCTCGGGCTCGGCGGCAACCCCCTGCCGGTCTTCGGCAAGGTTCGCGAGCATCGAGAAGAGCATGAACCCGCGCACGAACGCGATCGTGTCGTCGAGGCTCAGCGCATCGAGCCCCGGATCGATCGCCTCGGCACCCGCGATCCCGCGATGGCGGTCGACGCTCGACGAGCGGATATATTCGGTCTGGCGGAACAATTTGTCGCCGCCATAGGTGCGGATGACGTCGCCGAGGATCCGCCCCAAATAGCGGATGTCGGGATTTTGCGAGATCTGGATAGGCGGGCCCATGCGGCGGATTGCTGCACCTGCGAAGGCACAGCGTCAAGGCGCGCATAGCTATGCTTCTATAAGATCAGTTCGTCTCGACGACGTGGAGTGACCCCAAATCGATTGTCCGATGTACGTCGAACGTAACAGAGTTGCGCATGTTCCTTCACGCCAACTTTCGGCAATCACCCACTTCGCTCGGTTCGATGTCAGCGCGTCTCGACCAGCATCAACGTTCCCAGATCGATTGCGCGGCGGCCATCGAACGTAACGCTATTGCGCGTGTCGGTGATGAACATCAGCCTGCCCGACGCGTCGGTGATGCGCGCCGACACCGCATAGCTGTGGCGCGGATCGAGCTGGCGCTGGTCGACCGTCAGCGTGAAGGCGAAGGGCACCTGCCGTCCGTCGGCAGTGAATGACTGCTGCGCGATCGTCTTTGACGGTGCGTCCATCAGGCTGACGTCGGCGAGTGTCACTTCGACCTGCGCGGTCGGCGGCAGCGCCATGCGCTCGCGATAGGTGATGCTGCCGGTGACCGACACGGGTTGTTCGGCGGGCGGAATCGTCGCGCAAGCGGCGAGCAGCGGTGCGGCAACGATGCCGACGGCCAGCATACGGGTAATGCGAACCATGATGTTTCTCCTTTTTTCGATGGTTGGCGGGCGCCTAGTCCCATCGAGGTGAACCCATGCTGTCGTCGCCGTTGTGCGCCCTTCAGCCCTCCAGTTCAACATCCCAATAAAGCCAGTCGATCCAGCTCGTGTGCAGATAATTCGGCGGAAAGGCTCGGCCATTGTCCTGTAGCTGCCAACTCGTCGGGCGCCAGGGCTGGCGATAGAGCGGCATATGCGCCTGTTGCGGCGTCCGGCCGCCCTTCTTGAGGTTGCACGGGGCACAGGCGGTCGCGACATTCTCCCACGTCGTGCGCCCGCCCAGCCGGCGCGGGACGACATGATCGAAGGTCAGCTCCTTGCCCGACCCGCAATATTGGCACGCAAAGCGGTCGCGCAGGAACAGGTTGAAACGCGTAAAGGCCGGATGCTCCGACGGCTTCACATATTGGCGCAGCGCGATCACGCTCGGGATCGGCATCGTCCGCGTCGGCGAATGGATTTCGCGTTCGTAATTTTCGACGATGGTAACGCGGTCGAGGAACACCGCCTTCACTGCGGTCTGCCATGGCCAGAGGCTCAGTGGATAATAGCTCAGCGGCGTATAATCGGCGTTGAGAACGAGTGCCGGACAGCTATCGGGATGCCGGGCAAGATCGGGATGGAACATGGCTAGATAACGCTGCCCCCATTGCTTCACGGGATAGCGCGCCACTGCCTCCCGCGCGTGACACCATCATTACATGCCCTATCAGATTCTGACGTCAAGGGGGCTTCTGCCCGCAAGATATGGAATGATTCACTTTGACTCGGCACAGCATATGGATTCAGGAGGGCGCCAATGCTGACACGTTTTGCCCCGAGTCCGACCGGCGAGCTTCACCTTGGCCACGCGTACAGCGCAGTGCTTGCATACACGGCTGCGCGCGGCGCCGCTGGCCGCTTCCTGATCCGCATCGACGATATCGACGGCAGCCGCTCGCGGGAGGAATATGTCGCGGCCTCGCTCGCCGATCTCGACTGGCTCGGGGTCGGCCGGGACGGTGATCCGGTGCGCCAGTCGGCGCGGCTTGACGATTATGCCGCCACGCTTGCCGAACTCCGGTCGCGTGCGTTGGTCTATCCCTGCTTCTGCACCCGAGCCGATATCGCCGCGAGTCTGTCGGCGCCGCACGGACCATCCGGGGCGGTCTATCCCGGGACCTGCCGCAATCTGTCCGAAACCGAGCGGGCACGCCGCCTCGCCGATGAACCGCATTGCTGGCGCCTCGACATGGCGCGCGCGCTGGCCGAAACCGGTGCGCTTATATGGGAAGAGGTGGGGCAGGGGCTCCGCACCGCCGATCCTGCGGCCCACGGCGATATCGTCCTCGCGCGCAAGGATGCACCGGTGAGCTATCATCTCGCGAGCACGCTCGACGATGCCGATATGGGCGTGACGCACATCATCCGCGGCGCCGACCTCATCGCCTCGACCGACGTCCACCGGCTGCTCCAGGCGCTGCTCGGCCTGCCGACGCCGCTCTATCGTCACCACGCACTCGTTTGCAGCCCCGATGGCAAAAGGCTGGCGAAACGCGATGCCGCGGCCTCGCTCGCCTCGCTCCGCGCGGGGGGTATCGATGGACGGGCGCTCGCCGCCGATTTGGCGGCCGACCGGCTTCCCGCTGGCTATTCGCTGCAAAATCCCTAGAGTGGAAGCATGGAAATCCTGCTCATCATTGGCGTCGTAATTGCCGCCGGCTTCGTCCTCTTCTCGCTAGCGCGGGGGCTCTTCTATTTCTCGCAAGGCCACCGCGCCCAGGTGGACGGCACGGCGCACGAGAATCAGGTGATGCAGAACAAGATGATGATGTCGCGCGTGAAGTGGCAGGCGATCACGATCATCCTGCTCGTGCTGATCGGCCTCTTCGCCGCCGGGAAATAAGCGCATTGCGTATGCGGCACCGGTAGGCAGGCAATATGGTCAAGCTCAACAAGATCTACACGCGTACCGGCGACGACGGCACCACCGGGCTTGTCGACGGTTCGCGCGTTGCCAAATCGGACGCGCTGATGGCGGCGATTGGCGACGTCGATGAAGCGAACAGCGCGATCGGCATTGCCGTTGCGGCGCTCGACCCGGCAAGCGACGAAGCCGCGATGCTCGCGCGCATCCAGAACGAAATGTTCGACCTCGGCGCCGACCTTGCGACTCCGCCCGACATCCAGTTCGGTTTCGGCCCGCACGAAATGGCGCTGCGCATCGTGCCGAGCCAGATCGCGCGGCTCGAGGACGAGATCGACGGTATGAACGATGCGCTGGATGCGCTCAAAAGCTTCATTCTGCCCGGCGGCACCGAAGCCGCGGCGCGGCTGCACCTCGCCCGCGCGGTGACGCGCCGCGCCGAGCGTGCCGCGGTCGCCGCGGGTACGGCGCGCGACCTCAACCCGATCGCGCTCAATTATCTCAATCGCCTGTCGGATCATCTCTTCGTGCTTACGCGGCACCTCAACGCCGCGGCGGGCGGCGACATATTGTGGAAACCCGGCGCGACGCGCTGATCCCGTTCGACGGCCCGGACTTGATCCGGTTCACGACATCGGCGCCGCAGGGACGATGCGACCGGATCATATGGCGCCCCCTATACTTTGGTGTTCCCTTAATGTTCTAGACTTTCCATCGCGGCGTAACCATAATCGGGCAACCAGCGAAACCGAATCATACCCTGGGGGATTGTCTCACCATGGCCAGCCGAACCGATGCTTCGCCGACGACCGATATGCTGGATAGCCTGACGCAGCGCTTCGCCGCGACGCGGCGGCTGTCGCTCGATCTGACCGCGACACTCTCCGACGCCGACGCGAGCGCGCAGTCGATGCCCGACGCGTCGCCTGCCAAATGGCATCTTGCGCATACGACCTGGTTCTTCGAAACCTTCGTCCTGCGCGATCATGTTCCGGGCTACCGCCTCTTCGACGAGCGCTATCCTTTCCTCTTCAACAGCTATTATGAGTCAGAGGGGCCGCGCCACGCGCGCCCGCATCGCGGCCTGCTGACGCGCCCGTCGCTCGATGAGGTCTGCATCTGGCGCGCGCATGTCGATGCCGCCGTCCAGACCGCGTTGCCTGATCTTCCGGCCAGCGTATCGGCGCTCGTCGAACTCGGGATCCATCATGAGCAACAGCATCAGGAACTGCTGCTCACCGATCTCAAGCACCTCTTCGCGCAAAACCCGCTCGGACCCGCCGTATGGGAAACGCGAATCGCGAGTGAAGTTACGCAGTTTTCCGCGATGAAGTGGATCAGGGGCGGCGATGGCGTGGCCGCGCTCGGGCATGGCGGCGCCGGTTTCGCCTTCGACTGCGAAGGCCCTCGCCATGATGCGCTGCTGACCCCGCACGCGCTCGCCAACCGTCCGGTGAGCAATGGGGAGTGGCAGGAATTCATCGCCGACGGCGGCTATCACACCCCGTCGCTCTGGCTTAGCGACGGTTGGGCGTGGGTACAGGCCGGCGATATCGAGGCGCCCGCCTATTGGCAGGATGGGCAAAACTTCACCCTGTCGGGCTGGCAGGATATCGACCCCGTCGCGCCCGTCACGCACATCAGCTTTTTCGAGGCCGACGCCTTTGCGAGTTGGGCCGGCGCGCGCCTCCCGACCGAGCAGGAATGGGAAGCCGCGGCGGCCCTCTTCGATCCGCATGGCGGGCAGCAACTCGACGTCGCGGGGCCGGTTCAGCCAGCGGCGTCGGCCGATGACACCGGCTTGCAACAGATGTTCGGCAGCGTGTGGGAATGGACCGGCAGCGCTTATCGCCCCTATCCCGGCTTCCGCGCCGCGCCCGGCGCGGTCGGCGAATATAATGGCAAGTTCATGAGCGGTCAGTTCGTGCTGCGCGGCGGCAGTTGCGCGACCCCGCGCGGCCATCTGCGTCCCTCCTACCGCAATTTCTTCTACCCCCACCAGCGCTGGCAGTTCACCGGCGTGCGGCTCGCAAAGGATCTTTGACATGGGCGTTGTGCGCAACCTTCGTCAGGTTTCGGCCGATGACGCCGGCGTCGACATCGCCTTCCGCGCTGACGTCCACGCGGGCCTCGCGCAAAGGCAAAAAGCGATTCCGGCGCGCTGGTTTTACGACGCGACGGGCTCGGCATTGTTCGAGGATATCACCGCGCTCCCCGAATATTATCCGACGCGTAGCGAGACCGACCTGCTCACTCGCCACGCCGCCGACATCGCCGGGGCCATCGGTCCCGGCCGCGCGGTCGTCGAGCTCGGTTCGGGCAGCTCGACCAAGACGCCCTTGCTTCTCGATGCGATCGAACCCGCGGCCTATGTGCCGGTCGATATTTCGGGTGACTTCCTGCGCGACAGCGCAGAGGCTCTTGCGGCACGTTTTCCAGGCCTCGCAATCTATCCGGTAGAGGCCGATTTCACCCAGCGCGTGACCATGCCCGACGAAATCGCTGATCTGCCTAAGCTCGGCTTTTTTCCGGGCAGCACGATCGGCAACATGGTCGCGCGCACTGCGGTCGACCTGCTGCGTAACTGGCGCTGTGCGCTCGGCGAAGAATCGCTCCTCCTGATTGGGATCGACCGGATCAAGGATGTGGCGACTCTCGAACTCGCCTATGATGACCCCGCCGGCGTGACCGCGGCGTTCAACCTCAATCTGCTCGAACGGATCAATCGCGAGCTTGGCGGCGATATCCCGGTCGCGAATTTCAGCCATCGCGCGATATGGGATGACATCCATGCCCGCATCGAGATGCATCTCGTCGCGGCGTGCGACATGGAATTCACGATCGACGGCCGCCTTTATGCGATGGCGAAAGGCGAGACGATCCATAGCGAGAACAGCCACAAATACGGCCCGCGCGACGCCAATCTTCTCCTGCGTGCATCGGGCTGGACCCCGCTCGCGACATGGGACGATGCCGATCCCGCCTTCGCCCTGATCCTCGCCGAAGCGACGGAGTTCCGCTCCGCCCCCTGACGCGCGCTCTTGACGCACAAACCCCAAGCCGTAGGGGCACGGGCAGGTTTTCAGCGAAAGGGCAGCATATGATCGTCGGCGTTATCGGTGCGGGACAGATGGGCGCAGGTATCGCGCAGGTGTCGGCGGGCGCAGGGCATGACGTACTTCTCTCGGATATCGACCTCGCCCGCGCCGAAGCGGGCAAGGCGGGCATCGCCAAAGCGCTCGACCGGCTCGTCGCCAAGGAAAAGATAACGCAGGCCGACGCCGACGCGCTGCTTGGCCGCATCACCCCGGTCGGTGATCACAGCGCCTTCGCCCCCGCCGACCTGGTTATCGAGGCGGCGACCGAGCGCGAGGAGATCAAGCGCGCGATCTTCGCGAGCGTCGGCCAGCATCTGTCGCCGACCGCGATCCTCGCCAGCAACACCAGCTCGATCCCGATCACGCGCCTTGCACAGGCGACGCCCGATCCCGCGCGCTTCATCGGCGTCCATTTCTTTAACCCCGTCCCGGTGATGGGCCTGATCGAATTGATCCGCGGCCTTGCGACGAGCGACGACACGCTGACGAAGGTCGAGGCCTTTGGCCGCGGGTTAGGCAAGGAAATCGTCCATGCCAACGACGCGCCAGGCTTTATCGTCAATCGCGTGCTGATGCCGATGATCAACGAAGCGGTGTTCGCTTTGGGCGAAGGCGTTGCGACGATGCAGGACATCGATACGGGTTGCCGCCTCGGCCTCAACCACCCGATGGGCCCGATCACGCTCGCCGATTTCATCGGGCTCGACACCTGCCTGGAAATCATCCGTGTGCTCTACAGCGGCACCGGCGATCCGAAATTCCGTCCCGCGCCGTTGCTTGTTCAATATGTCGATGCCGGGTGGGTCGGAAAGAAGGCCGGCCGTGGTTTCTACGACTGGACTGGACCGGAGCCTGTTCCGACCCGGTGAGCCGAGCGCAGCGGCTGAAGGGGCAGACCGCCTTGCCTCATCCGCTATAAGGGTGGCGGATGGAGCCGAAAGGTGTCCTGTGCGTTGGGTATATGGAATGCAGGGGATGATATGATCATGCGTAACAAGACCTTATTCGCACTTGCCGCCTCGCTTCTTGCCGGAGCGATGCCCGTCCAGGCACAACAGGGCGCGCCCGAAGAATCGACGATCAAGGATACCGCCAATACGGTTGCCGAGCCATTCGACGGCAAGGAGGTTCCGCCCAAGCTCCTCGCAATTCAGGGTGCGCCCTATTCGCTCGCGGGGCTCGGAAAATGTGCGGCGATCATCAACGAACTGAACGAACTCAACGAAGTGCTGGGTCCCGACGTCAATGAACAGGTCGACAAGGATCGCGCGAAGAAGCGCGAGGAAACCGCCGGCCGCGTCGCCGGAACGGTGGCAGGAGGAATTATTCCTTTTCGGGGCCTGATTGGCGAAGTTACTGGCGCCAATGCCGAACGGCGGCGTTATGCGTTGGCGGTTTACGCCGGAACGGTGCGGCGCGGCTTCCTGAAGGGTGTCGGGCTCGAGCGCGGCTGCAAGGCGCCAGCGCGGCCCTGATATTATCGGCTTGAGAGGGGTGGGCAGATGCAGGTCGACAATATCCGGGCTTTCGCCGTCGAGGTGCCGCAAGCGGCGATTGACGATCTGAAGGATCGGCTGGCGCGAACGCGCTGGCCCGAGCGCGAAACGGTGGATGACTGGGATCAGGGCATCCCGCTTGCCTATGCACAGGAACTTGCGGCCTATTGGCGTGATAAATACGACTGGCGCGTGGCCGAAGCGCGGCTAGGCGCGCTCCCCAATTATCTCGCGACGATCGACGGGCTCGACATTCATTTCCTGCATGTCCGGTCGGCCAATCCCGATGCGCGCCCGCTTGTCCTGACGCACGGTTGGCCGGGGTCGGTGCTCGAATTCCTCGACGTGATCGAACCGCTGGCGGCCGATTATCACCTCGTGATCCCGTCACTTCCGGGTTACGGCTTTTCGGGCAAGCCAACCGAGGCAAAATGGAGCGTGGAGCATATCGGTGCGGCGTGGGACGCGCTGATGCGAGCGCTCGACTATGACCGCTATTTTGCGCAGGGCGGCGACTGGGGCAGCGCGGTCACCTGCGCGATCGGAATGAACCATGCCGATCATTGCGCGGGCATCCACGTCAACATGGTGGTCGGCGCACCGCCGCCCGACTTGATGACCGACCTCACCGACAGCGAAAAGCTCTATCTCGCACGCTTCGGCTGGTATCAGGCGAAGGACAGCGGTTATTCGACGCAGCAGGCAACGCGGCCACAAACGATCGGCTATGCGCTTACCGATTCACCGGTCGGGCAAATGGCGTGGATCGTTGAGAAATTTCACGGCTGGACCGATTGCGGGCATCAGCCAGGCGGTCAGTCGATCGGCGGCCATCCCGAAAAGATACTGTCGCGCGATGCGATGCTCGACACCGTTAGCCTCTATTGGCTAACGGCGAGCGCCGCTTCGTCCGCGCGGCTCTATTGGCACAGCTTCCGCAATTTCTCCGCCGGAGAGATTTCGGTGCCGACCGGATGCAGTCTGTTCCCGAACGAGATCATGCGCCTGTCACGGCGCTGGGCCGAGCGGCGCTACCGGAATATCGTCTATTGGAACGAACCCGAGAAAGGCGGACATTTCGCCGCCTGGGAACAACCAGACCTATTCGTCGCCGAAGTCCGCACAGCGCTGGCCCAAATGACGTTGTAGCGGGCTTTCGACTCCAGCCTACATCGGCTTATAGACGACACGGCAGCTTTCGGGCGCCGAGCGCAGCGCGGTGTTCCACGTCACCTCATTGCCGTTGCGCTGAAGCCGCGCGCCGCTCTTGTTCTCGTAGACCGAGCCGCCGGTCGACGGCGTCTGCTTCAGCACCAGCGAGCGCATGCCGTTGACGCGGACTATCGCGGTGCTGCCGACATAATCGACCTTTAGCTTTGTGCCGCCGCTGCAATCATAGCTCGTGCCGGTATTGCGCGGCACCGACGAACAGGCGGCCAACGCGAGGGTCGCGGTGCCGATCGCGACAAGAATTGTCGTCTTTTTCATATCATCTCTCCCCCTCAATAGCCCGAACGCACGCACAACACGTCGGCGAGGTAGACCCGCCCGCTGATCGTTTCCATATGCTCGCGCGCCGACCCGTTCCAACCGATCGAACGACACCAGGTGTCTGCGGACTGCGCTGCGCAGGCGGCCGTTGCCGAACCGCGGGTGCAGGCGAGGACGCGATAGTTCCGTTCCGCGGGTTGGGTGTGGAATTCGGCGAAATTGCCGCGCGCGACCTGATCGTTGGCGGGTGGGGCCGGGTTCCAGCCACCGCCGCCACCGCCGCCGACCGGGCGGATCGACTGGATGGTGAGGCCGCGCAGAACATTATTCAGCATCGGTGTGTCGCGATCGACGGTGCGGCAATTGCCGCGATAACGCGTCTTTTCGCACAGCTCCCAGCGGCCGTTCGGGACGCGGATCGAATTGACCGGCCAGGCAAGGCCGAGGTTCGGCTTTTCCTCGCCGACGAACACCGCGGGTCCGCGATAACCGGCGTCGCGATAGATCGTCGCTTCTGGCGGGCGATCAGGGCGGTAGCGTTCGGTCTCGACGGTCTGGGCATATGAAGTGGCGAGGAAACCCGCCCCTATCGACGCTGCGGCCGCAGCTAGGATCGACAAACGATATGCGGTTTTCATGACAGCCTCCCATTTTGCGAACGCGACCCGGGATTTGTTATATCCCGAAGTTTACGTCATTCGCAGGCGGCTTGCAAATTCTCCCAATCGCCCGTTGAGCTTAGGCCGGACAAGATCATCAATCAGGGCGCCTTGGCGGGTTCCGCCGTCGGTGCGGTTGCGGGTGCGGGTGCGGGCGCTGCGACGGCTGGAGCGGCCGGCGGCGGTGCGGCGAGCGGCGGTGCGACGCCGAGCATCAGGCCGGCGAGCGCCGCCGACATCAGGTTCGAGAGGCTGCCCGCGAGAAGCGCCTTCAGGCCGAGCTTCGCGATCATCGGGCGTTGGTTCGGGGCAAGCCCACCGGTCACCGCCATCTGGATCGCGATCGAGCTGAAATTGGCGAAACCACAGAGTGCGAAGGTCGCGATCGCGACCGCTGCCGCCGACATGTCGCCCTGTGCCCGGCCAAGATCGATGAAGGCGACGAATTCGTTGAGCACCACCTTGCTGCCGAACAGCCCGCCGACCGTCGCGCTTTCTTCCCAAGGCACGCCCATCAGCCACATGACCGGACGGAAGATCGTGCCGATGATCGCCTGGAACGACAGGCCCTCGAACCCGAACCAGCCGCCGATCCCTGCGAGGATGCCGTTGGCGAGCGCGACGAGCGCGACGAACGCCATCACCATCGCACCGACCGCGACCGCCAGCTTGACCCCGGTCTGCGCGCCCTGCGCCGCGGCCATGATGATGTTTGCAGGCTTTTCCTCGTCGTGGCTTGCCTCCGGCATCACGATCGGTTCGATGCCGATATCCTTCGGATCGTCGGGCATCATGATCTTGGCCATAAGGATGCCGCCGGGCGCCGACATGAAGCTGGCGGCGAGAAGATAGGGAAGGAGGTGCGGGCCGATCATCCCCGCATAGGCGCCGAGGATCGTTCCCGCGACACCCGCCATGCCGACAGTCATTACGGTAAAGAGCTGCGGCGGGGTCAGGCCCGCGAGATAGGGTCGGATGACAAGCGGCGATTCGGACTGGCCGACGAAGATGTTCGCCGCCGCGCCGAGGCTTTCGACCTTTGTAATTCCAGTAACCTTCTGGATCGCGCCGCCGACCCATTTGATGATCAACTGCATGACCCCGAGATAATAGAGGACCGAAATCAGCGACGCGAAGAAGATGATCACGGGCAGCGCGCCGATTGCGAAAACGGCCTTGCCATAGGGGGCCTGCGTCAACACTTCGCCGAACAGGAACTTCGTGCCCTCGTCCGCATAGCTCAGAAGGTTTGACACACCGTTCGACATCGCCTGGATCACCGCGCGCCCCCACGGCGTACCGATGACGAGCACTGCAAAGCCCGCCTGCAACAGAAAGGCGGGGATGACGATACGCGGGCGAATCCAGCGACGGTTAGACGAAAAAAGCACGGCAATCGCGAGCAATGCGACAATGCCGAGCAGACCGATCAGGCGTTCCATAATTTCTGTGCGTCCCCCGCAAATTGATACCCGTGTCTAGCGGGCTTTGGCGGTGGAGCAAGTCTGTGCCGATGCGGTACCTTTCCACCCGCCGCAAAAGCGATTAAGCGGCCTCGATGGAAAATAGCCCTTCGCGCGTGATCGCGCCTTCGTTGCTGCTGTTCGCAATCCTCTACGGCGGCATGGTTCCGCTTGGCGGTTTCCTGGGTGCGAAACAGGTCGCGCTTGGTCCGCTAGCGGTCGAGGCTGGTATTTTCCCTTTCCTGACACTGATTGCGATCTCTAGCGGCATCGCCGAACTTCACGGGCGCGTCGTTGCCGACAAGCTTGTGCGGCTGGGATTCATTCCGCTTATCCTGGCGATCATCCTGACCATATTCGTGCTGCAACTGCCGACCGACGAGGGGATGTATGAGCCCGCCAAGGAAGCTTTCCCGATCATCGTGGGACAGGGGTGGCGCATGATGGCGGCGGGAATCCTGGCATATGGCGTGTCCGTCAGCCTTAACGTCTGGCTTTTTTCGCGGATGACCGCGAACAACGGCCGGCTGCTGCCGGTGCGCGGTTTTGTCGCCGCGGCGCTCAGCCAGATCATCGATACGTTGATCTTCATCACCGTCAGCTTCTATGGGGTCCGCCCGATCGGCGACCTGATGCTTGGCCAGATGATCGCCAAGGTCGTTTTGTCGGCGGTGATGGTGCCGCTGCTGGTGATGGCGGTGGTCGCGCTCGGCCGCCACCTGGATGCGAAGAACGCCGGATGATGTCGATGACCGATCCTTCGAAAATGCCCGATCTGCTTGCCAAGGCCGAAACGCTTGTCGAGGCGCTACCCTATCTGCAGCGCTACGCTGGCGAGACCTTCGTGATCAAATATGGCGGTCACGCGATGGGTGACCCAGAGGCGCAGCGCGATTTCGCCGAAGATGTCGTGCTGTTGAAGGCGGTCGGGATCAACCCCGTCGTGGTCCATGGCGGCGGGCCGCAGATCGGCGCCATGCTGAAGCAGCTTGGCATCGAATCGACCTTTGTCGGAGGGCTGCGCGTCACCGATGCCGCGACCGCCGAGGTCGCCGAAATGGTATTGGCGGGCAAGATCAACAAGGAGATCGTAAGCTGGATCGCGGCGCTTGGTGGCCGCGCGGTCGGCATTTCGGGCAAGGACGCCAATCTCGTCCTCGCCGAGAAGGTCAGTCGTACCGAGCCCGACCCCAATTCGGGGATCGAGCGCCACGTCGACTTGGGCTTCGTTGGCGAACCCGTCGCGGTCGACCCGACGATCCTCGTCAATCTGACCAACGACAATTTTATCCCGATCGTCGCCCCCGTGGCCCTGGGCGCCGATGGCGCTACCTATAACATCAACGCCGACACGATGGCGGGCGCGATTGCGGGTGCGCTAGGCGCCAAGCGCTTCTTCCTGCTCACCGACGTTGCCGGGGTGCTCGACAAATCGGGGGCATTGCTCACCGATCTCGACCGCCCGGCGATCGATGAACTGAAGCGCGACGGGACGATCACCGGCGGCATGATCCCCAAGGTCGAAACCTGCGTCGCCGCGGTCGATGCCGGGGTCGAGGCGGCGGTCATCCTCGACGGGCGTATCCCGCACGCGATGCTGCTTGAAATTTTCACCGCGAGGGGTGCGGGGACGCTCATTCACCGCTAAGAGACGCGGCAATACCCTTTTTCGGAGAAATCGCCTTGCTTCTCATGCTCCTCCAGATCGTGCATATCATCCTGACGGTCCTGTGGTGGTTCATCATCGCGCAGGCGGTGATGTCGTGGCTGATCGCGTTCAACGTCATCAACACGCACAACCAGTTCGTCGGCCAACTCTGGACCGTTCTCGACCGGATTACCGAGCCACTCTACCGCCCGTTTCGCCGCATCATGCCCGATTTCGGCGGGCTCGACCTGACCCCGATGCTGGTACTGATTCTGATCATCATCATCGACGGGCCGGTACTGAGCTATCTCGCACGGCTTGCCTACGCCAACGGAATGGCGTGATGACCGCCGCGCAGGTCATCGACGGCAAGGCTTTCGCCGCCGGCCTGCGGGCGCGGATTGCCGATGCCGTTCCGGCTTTCAAGGCTGCGGCCGGCCGCGCGCCCGGTCTTGCGGTCGTGCTCGTCGGCGATGATCCGGCGAGCGCGGTCTATGTCGGGTCGAAAGGCAAGGCGACAGTCGCGGCAGGGATGGAAAGCTTTGAGCATCATCTGCCCGCAACGGCGACGCAGGCCGAGGTAGAGGCGTTGCTGGCGCGGCTTAACGCCGACGAGGCGGTTGACGGCATCCTGCTGCAATTACCGCTCCCCGGCCACCTCGACGAGCAGGCGGCGGTTGCGACGATCGATCCCGACAAGGATGTCGATGGGCTGACCCCTGTCAGTGCCGGGCGCCTTGCGCTGGGCATCGCGGGCATGGTGCCTTGCACGCCCTATGGCTGCCTGTTGCTATTGCAGGACCGGCTTGGCGATCTGTCGGGCAAGGACGCGATCGTCCTCGGACGCTCGATCCTGGTCGGTAAGCCGATGGCGGCGCTGCTGCTCGGCGCGAATGCCACCGTCACCATGGCGCACAGCCGGACGAAGGATCTGCCCGATCTGGTACGCCGTGCCGATATCGTCGTCGCTGCGGTCGGACGGCCCGAAATGGTGAAGGGCGATTGGATCAAGCCCGGCGCGATCGTGATCGACGTCGGCATCAACCGCCTGCCGCCGGCCGAGGGCGCGGCGAAGGGGCGGCTGGTCGGTGACGTCGACTATGGCGAGGCGGCCGAGGTTGCCGAGGCGATCACGCCCGTGCCCGGCGGCGTCGGCCCGATGACGATCGCCTGCCTGCTCCGCAACACGCTCGTGGCCGCGCACCGCCGCGCCGGGCTCGCCGATCCGGAGGGTTTTTGATGCGCCGTCTGGCCGTCGCGGCTATTTCCCTTGCGGTGATCGCAGGCGGCGCTGCGGCGGCACGCCAGCGCGATCCGCTCGCAGCGAACCCCAGCGCCTTCATCGCTGCCGAGATCGGTTTTTCGCGGCTTGCTCAGGAAAAGGGCCAATGGACGGCGTTTCGCGAAACCGCGGCGCCCGAAGCGGTGATGTTCGTGCCGCAGCGCGTCAAGGCGCGCGACTGGCTGAAATCGCAAAAAGACCCCGCCGAGGCGGTGAAGTGGCAGCCGCATGCGGTCTATACCAGTTGCGACGGCAATGTAGGGGTCACCACTGGTGCCTGGCAGAAGGGGCCGGCGAACGGATATTTTACGACGGTCTGGCTGCGCGATCCCAAGAAGGGCAAGCTCACCTGGACCCTCGACCATGGCGATGCGCTGGCGACGCCGCGCGAAGCTCCCGATTTCATTGCGTCGAAGCAGGCGGTGTGCGGCTCGCGTCCTGCGGTGCCGATTACGGCGGGCGGCGAGGGTGACGATATGGCGGTCGGCCTGTCGCCCGACCAGACGCTGAGCTGGACGTCCACCGTCCGCGCCGACAAGTCGCGCCGGGTGACGATCCGCCTGTGGGACGGCAAGGAGATGACGACCGTCATCGACGATCAGGTCGCGGCGCCGAAGCAGCCATGATCGATCTTTTCATTTCCGCCTTTGTCACGCTGTTCGTGGTCATCGATCCGCCAGGCTGCGCACCGATCTATGCGAGCCTGACGACGGGAGCGAGTGCCGCGCAGCGCCGCTCGATGGCGATCCGAGCGACGGTGATCGCGGGGCTGATCCTCGTTTTCTTTGCGATGTTCGGCGAGGCTTTGCTAAGCTTCCTCCACATCGACCTCGACAGTTTCCGCATTGCGGGCGGGATCATGCTGTTCATCATCGCGATCGATATGGTGTTTGAAAAACGCACCGAACGGCGCGAACAGCGCGCCGAAAAGGTGATGGCGACCCCCGAGATCGAAGATGTGTCGGTGTTCCCGATGGCGATGCCGATGCTTGCGGGGCCGGGGTCGATCGCATCGGTGATGCTGCTCGTGTCGCAGAACAATGGGCTCGACCGCGCCTTTGTGATCTTTGGCGCGCTGCTGCTCGTGCTGCTGTTGACGCTCGCTGCGCTGCTTTCGGCTGGACCGTTGATGCGGCTGATCGGAAACAAAGGCGAGGCCGTTATCACGCGGCTGCTGGGCGTGCTGCTCGCGGCGCTCGCGGCGCAGTTCGTTATCGACGGGCTGAAGGCGAGCTTCCCGAGCCTGGGATAAAAAGGGGCGCCGCCTTTCGGCGACGCCCTCTCTTTTCCATGGGAATGGAACCTCTTAGCGCGCCGCGTTGACGTCGGCCTGCGTGACCGGCGCGATACGGATTTCGACGCGGCGGTTGCACTGATAGTCGGCCTCGCTGCGTTCGGGCGAGCATTTGAGCTGCGATTCGCCATAGCCGAGCGTCGCCATGCGCGCGCGCTGGATGCCGCGGCCGGCGAGATAGTCGGCGACCGACGCGGCGCGGCGTTCGGACAGGCCCTGGTTATAGGTGTCGCTGCCCGTCGAATCGGTGTGGCCGTACACGTCGATATAGGTGCTCGGATATTCGGCGAGCGTCGAGGCGACATTGTCGAGCGCGCTGCGGAACTGCGATTTCACCATCGCGCTGTTGAGGTCGAAGGTCACGTCGCCGGGCATGTTGAGCACAAGCTGATCGCCCTGTCGCTCGACGTCGATGCCGGTGCCTGCGGTGCGTTCGCGAAGCTTCTTTTCCTGCTGATCCATATAATAGCCGACGCCCGCGCCCGCGACCGCGCCGATGCCCGCGCCGACGATTTCCTCGGTGCGGCTGTTACGCCCGCCGATGAGGTCGCCGAGCAGATAACCGCCGAGGGCGCCGCCGACGCCGCCGATCGCGGCCTTCGAAATCTTGCGTTCGCCGGTCACCGGGTCGGTAACGCAGCCCGTCAGCGCGATGGCGCCGATGCTGGTCAAAATGGTGAGCTTGATCGTCTTGCTGTTCATCTTTTTCGCTCCCTTTATCCGGCGGATGCGTCTGATCCTCGCACGCCGCCCTTCCTTGCCGATAACATATGGCCGGCGATCTGGTTCCAAAAATCGCCTGAACGCCGACTGAGCAGAGCATTCAGGTGAGTGCCATTGTGCAATGCCGCGCCTTTCGCTTATAGGGTGGACATGACCGACACTGACAGGGGCCGGGCGCCGATGCGCCGTACGACCGCCCAATGACCCCTTTTCCCTGGTCGGATGTTGTGATCATCCTGATCCTCATCCTGCTCAACGGCGTTTTCGCCATGTCCGAACTCGCCATTGTCTCGTCGCGCGACCCGCGGCTGCAGGCGGCCGAGAAGCGCGGGAGCCGTGGCGCCAAGATTGCGCGCCTGCTCGCCTCCGACCCCGGGCGCTTCCTGTCGACTGTGCAGGTCGGCATCACGCTGATCGGCGTGCTGACTGGCGCTTATTCGGGCGCGAGCCTGGGCCAGCCGGTCGCTGACCGGCTTTCGGCCTGGCTTGGTCTCGATCCCGAAACCGCCGAGGCAGCGGGCTTTGCGACGGTCATCGCGCTCACCACCTATGCCTCGTTGATCGCGGGCGAGCTTGTGCCGAAACAATTCGCGCTGCGCGCGCCCGAGCGGATCGCGATTATCGTCGCGCCGATGATGTATTGGCTGTCGCGCATCGCCGCGCCGCTTGTCTGGCTGCTCGACAATAGTTCCGCGCTCGTCTTTCGCCTGCTCGGCCTCAACCGCGAATCGGAGGACCGGGTCACCGCCGAGGAATTGCACCTGATCGTCGCCGAAGCGTCGAAGTCGGGGGTGATCGAGGAAAGCGAACGCGCGATCATCTCGGGCGTCGTGCGTCTGGCCGACCGGCCGGTGCGCGAGGTGATGACGCCGCGTAAGGATGTCGACTGGGTCGATGTCTCGCTCGACACGCGCGGTGTGCGCGACAAATTGCTTGAAACGCCGCACAGCCGTTTGCCGGTCGCGCGCGGTTCGGTCGACGACATCGTCGGGGTTGTGCAGGCGCGCGATATCGCCGCGGCGCTGTTTCAGGGCGAGGTACTCGACCTGGAGCAATTGATGCGCCCGGCAAAGGTCATCCACGACCAGATCGACGCGATGGACGCACTCGAAGCGCTGCGCGCCGCCGATGTGCCGATGCTGTTCGTTCACGACGAATATGGCCATTTCGAAGGGCTGGTGACTCCTGCCGACCTGCTCGCAGCAATCGCCGGCGAATTCGCGTCGGATCAGGATATCGGCAGCGAGCCGTTCGTTGTCGAGCGCGAAGACGGCAGCCTGCTGATCGCGGGCTCGATGCCCGCCGACCAGATGGCCGAACGGCTGGGGATCGAACTCGGCGACGACCGTGACTATGCCACCGCGGCCGGCCATGCGCTCGCGATCCTGAAGCATCTGCCCAAGGAAGGCGAACGTTTCACCGACAAGGGTTGGCGTTTCGAGATTGTCGACATGGACGGGCGCAAGATCGACAAGCTGCTCGTCACCGAGCTGTCGAAGCCGAAAGACGACGAGGGCGAGTGACGCCCGGCCGTTTCCGGTCTTGAGGCGACAAAAGATACGGACGTTCGCCGTCATTCTGTCTCCTTTGCCGCGTTAAGCCGGTGCGGTGGCATGGCGTCGTCGCGCAGCGCGGCATGGACGACCGCCATGTCGGGGCCGCCGCTGACATCGATGGCGCCGCCCTTCAGGACGCGGACGATTGTCACCCCGTTGAGCGCGCGGTCCATCGCGACGCTATATTGGTGAATGCGCCCCGCCGAAATCGCGCGGTCCCACGCCGCGGCAAAGCTCGACGCCCCGGCCCGTTCGCGCAGCCGGTACGCGGACGCGCGGCCCATTCCGACGGCGCGTGCCGCCTTGCCGACCGAACCCATCGCTTCGAGCGCGCGGATGAAATTCGCCTGTGTTTCGGGCGTCCACCCGTCGGCGCGGAGACGCTGCTGTTCGACAGCGGTGAAGGCGAGGCAGGTGTCGGCGAGGAGGCGGGTGGGGGCGGTGCTATGTTCCATCCGCCAGTGTGGAGCATGGCGCGATAATGTAGGAAAGCATTATTCGAACGGCGTTCTTTTTGGGTGGGGCTGCCGTTCAGCCGCCCACTTCCGTCATCCCGGGCTTGACCCGGGATCCCGCTTTTCGAATTTACCCGCCCGCTTCACAAGATAGCGGGACCCCGGATCAAGTCCGGGGTGACGAGGTCAGAAGCGGGGCAGCAACCGGTCGCTTTGGAGTTCCCTCAGAGCTCCCCGCCGAGTGCTCCATATTTCGCTTCGAAACCGGCCTTGTCGCCGCGGGCGAGATAGCCCGCCTGATCGACGATATTGTCGCGTGCGATACGGCCCTGGAAGGTACCGAGCTGCGGGTCGATCCGCGCGATGTCGGCGTCGGTCCAATCGGCGATCTGTTGGAAGCTGGTTACGCCAAGGCCTCCCAACAGGACGGCAAGCTTGGGCCCCACGCCTTTCAGCAATTGCAGATTGTCGGCCTTCGCCGCTGCCGGTTTGGCGGCGGGCTTTGCCGCGGGCGGCGGAGGAACGGTCGGTTCCGCGGGGATGGCCACCTTTTCGACCGGTGCCGGCTTGGCGGGGGCCTTTTTCGCCGCGGGTTTGGCTGCCGCCTTCGGTGCAGCCTTTGTGGCGGGCTTTGTCGCGGCTTTCGCCACCGGTTCCTTGGCCACGGTCTTTTTCGCGGCAGGCTTTGCGGCGGCTTTGGGCTTTGACGCGGGCTTCGGCGCCGCGGGTTTGGGGGCCGGGGTCTTGGCAGCCGCTTCGACCACGGGTGCCGGTTCCGGGGCGGGGGTGGGTGCGGGCGGCGGCGCCTTGGCGGCCGGTTCGGGCGGCGGTGCTGCGGGCGTGACGGGCGCGGCGACCGGGGCTTTTGGTTCCAGCGGTTTGAAGCGTGCCGGTTCAGCCGCAATGATTTCGGGCTTTGCCGGTTCGAGCGGCTTGGCGGGTTTCGCCGGTTCGACGGTCGGCTCTGCGATGTCCGCGGGCTTCGAGCGACCGAACAGCCACCAGAGCAGCACGACGGCCACGACGAGTCCGACAACCGCGATAATCCAGTTTTCCTGAAGCCAGGTCATGATCTTCTCCGCTTGTGATTTTCGGCCAGCCTATGCGGGCTTGTTTGTCGGGTCTACCTTAACGAACGGGCCACCATTAATTTCCTTGCGGCGGAATTTTTACTCCGCCTCTCGCGCGACTTCGCGCCACCCGATGTCGCGGCGGCAGAAACCGCTCGGGAAATCGAGCTTGTCGACCGCGGCATAGGCGCGTGCCTGTGCTTCGGTCACGCTCTTGCCCGTCGCGGTGACGTTGAGCACGCGGCCGCCGGCGGCGACGATCACACGATCCTCGCGTGCGGTGCCGGCGTGGAAAACGCGCACGCCTCCCGCCTCGGCATCGGCGATGCGGTGGATTGCGCCGCCCTTTTCAGGTGTGCCCGGATAGCCCTTTGCGGCCATCACGACGGTGAGCGCATAGTCGTGCGAAAAGGCCGGCGCCTCGGCCGCGGCGATGGTTTCGCTCGCGGCGGCGTATAGGAGCGCGGCAAAATCGCCCCTGAAGCGCATCATCAGCACCTGGCATTCGGGATCGCCGAAGCGGCAATTATATTCGATCAGCTTCGGCCCCTCGTCGGTGAGCATCAGTCCCGCGAACAGCACGCCCACATATGGCGTGCCCTCCGCGGCGAGCGTCGCCACCGTCGGGCGGATGATACGGTCCATCACCGCGGCTTCGAGATCGGCGGTGAGCACGGGGGCGGGGCTATAGGCGCCCATGCCGCCGGTGTTCGGGCCGACATCGCCGTCGCCAACGCGCTTGTGGTCCTGCGCGCTGCCGAAGGCGATCACATCAGTGCCGTCGGAAAGCGCAAAGAAGCTCGCTTCCTCGCCGGTCATGAATTCCTCGATCACCACTTCGGCGCCCGCGCTGCCGAAGGCGCCATCGAACATGTCGTCGATCGCGGCCTCTGCCTCTTCGCGCGTTTCGGCGATAATCACGCCCTTGCCTGCGGCGAGGCCGTCGGCCTTGATCACGACGGGGATCGAAAAGCCTTCGAGAACCGCAAGCGCTTCCTCTGCCGACGTGCAGCGGACATAGGCGGCGGTCGGGATCGATGCGCGCGCGCAGAGATCCTTGGTAAAGCCCTTCGAACCTTCGAGCCGCGCGGCGGCGGCCGACGGGCCGAAGGCGGGAATGCCGATTTCGCGGAGGCGGTCGGCAAGGCCGGCGACCAGCGGGGCTTCGGGTCCGACGACGACGAAATCGATCGCGTGCGCCTTTACGAAGGCGATCAGGCCATCGATGTCATCGGCGGCGATCGCGACACATTCGGCGTGCGCCTCGATCCCCGGGTTGCCCGGAGCGGCATAGAGCTTGGCGCAGCTTGGCGATTGTGCCAACTGCCAGCTGAGCGCATGTTCGCGGCCCCCCGATCCGACCAGCAGGATATTCATGTCAGTCCCTTTTCCCGATACGGCGTCCGACGATGGCACCGAAGCGCGGCTGTTAGCCGAGGCTTCGCCGGGGGACAATGCACCAGCCCTGTCGGTCAGCCAATTATCGGCGGCGATCAAGCGGACGGTCGAGGATGGCTTTGCGCGCGTGCGCGTGCGGGGTGAGTTGTCGGGGACCAAGCGTGCGGCATCGGGGCATTTCTACGCGGCGCTGAAAGACGATAATGCGCTGATCGACATGGTGATGTGGAAGGGGCAGGCGGGT